>NZ_DAIQAT010000276.1:0-1551 GCF_036781545.1 Tabrizicola sp. | reverse complement strand
AGCTGACGGGCGTGGACCGGGAAGTCGTTGAAAAGTGGCTCTACGTCATCGCCGCCCTTGCCCTCTTCTCCGGCATCCTCGGCACCGGCCACCACTACTACTGGATCGGCACGCCCGGCTATTGGCAATGGATCGGCTCGATCTTCTCCAGCCTCGAAGTCGTCCCCTTCTTCGCGATGATGAGCTTCGCCTTCGTCATGGTCTGGAAGGGCCGCCGCGATCACCCGAACAAGGCCGCGCTCCTGTGGTCCTTGGGCTGCGCCACGCTGGCCTTCTTCGGCGCGGGCGTCTGGGGGTTCCTGCACACGCTGCACGGGGTGAACTACTACAGCCACGGCACCCAGATCACCGCCGCGCACGGGCACCTCGCCTTCTACGGCGCCTATGTCTGCCTGAACCTGGCGATCATCAGCTACGCCATGCCGCACCTGCGGGGCCGCGATCCCTACAACCAGGTCCTGAACATGGCCTCGTTCTGGCTGATGTCCTCGGGCGTGGTCTTCATGACCGTCGTCCTGACCTTCGCCGGCGCCCTGCAGACCCACCTGCAACGGGTCAACGGCGAATACTACATGGACGTGCAGGACCAGCTCTGGATCTTCTACGCCATGCGCTTCGGCGCCGGGGTGGCGGTGGTCCTGGGCGCGGTGCTGTTCATCTACTCGGTCGCCTTCCCGCGGCGCGAGATCTTCACGCCCGGCCCCCTGGAACAGGACCGGCTGGAGCATGACGCCGACCATGTCGCGGCGGAGTGATGGACATGGACGGTTCCCACATCGACACGAGGGGGGCTGACGCCCCCTTCTACCTCCCGCAAGCCGACGAGGTCGCGGTCTTCCAGGCCGCCGCCGCCCATCGCCTGCCGGTGCTCCTGAAAGGCCCCACCGGCTGCGGCAAGACCCGCTTCGTGACCCATATGGCCGCCAAGCTGAACCGCCCGCTCCACACCGTCGCCTGCCATGACGATCTCAGCGCCGCCGACCTGATCGGCCGCTGGCTCCTGAAGGGCGGCGAGACGGTCTGGGTCGACGGTCCCCTAACCCGCGCCGTCCGCGAAGGCGCGATCTGCTACCTCGACGAGGTGGTCGAGGCCCGCAAGGACGTGACCGTCGTCCTCCACCCGCTGACCGACGACCGCCGCATCCTGCCGATCGACCGCACGGGCGAGGAACTGGAAGCCCATCCCGATTTCCTGCTGGTCGCCTCGTACAACCCCGGCTACCAGAACATCCTCAAGACCCTGAAACCCTCCACCCGTCAGCGCTTCGTGGCGCTGGAATTCACCTTCCCGAAACCGGAACACGAAATCCCCGTCGTCGCCCGCGAATCGGGCCTGCCGGAAGCCCGGGTCCAACCCCTCGTCCGGCTTGCGAACAAGCTGCGCGCCATGAAGGGCCAGGACCTCGAGGAAGGCGTGTCCACCCGCCTCGTCGTCTACTGCGCGCAACTCATCCACGGCGGAATGCCCATCGACCGCGCCATCCGCGTGGCGATGATCGAACCCCTCACCGACGACCCGGATGTGAAGGCCGGGCTCCGCGATCTCGTGAC
>NZ_DAIQAT010000275.1:0-1751 GCF_036781545.1 Tabrizicola sp. | reverse complement strand
ATCGACTGCTTCGACATCGAGGTGAACGAGCCCGACCCGGTGAAGCTGGCCGAGATCGTCTGCGCGCTGGAACCCAGCTTCGGTGCGGTGAACCTGGAAGACATCAAGGCCCCCGACTGCTTCATCGTCGAGAAACTGTGCCGGGAGCGGATGAACATCCCGGTCTTCCATGACGACCAGCATGGCACCGCCATCGTCGTGGGTGCGGCGGCGACCAATGCGATGATCGTCGCGGGCAAAGAGTTCGCCGAGATCAAGGTCGTCTCCACCGGCGGCGGGGCGGCGGGCATCGCCTGTCTGGAAATGCTGGTGAAGCTGGGGGTCCGGCGCGAGAATGTCTGGCTCTGCGACCTCGAAGGCCTCGTCTACCATGGCCGGGCCGAGCAGATGACCCAGCAGAAGGCCGCCTTTGCGCAAGGCGACCGGTCCATGCCGCTCGCCGAAGTGATCAAGGGCGCCGATCTCTTCCTCGGCCTCTCGGGCCCCGGCGTGCTGACGCAGGACATGGTCAGGGCGATGGCCCCGAACCCGATCATCTTCGCTCTGGCCAATCCCACGCCGGAAATCCTGCCCGACCTCGCGCGCGAGGTTGCCCCGACGGCGATCATCGCCACCGGGCGGTCGGACTTCCCGAACCAGGTCAACAACGTCCTCTGCTTCCCCTTCATCTTCCGCGGCGCGCTGGACGTGGGCGCGACCACGATCAACGACGCGATGGAACTGGCTTGTATCGAGGGTATCGCCGCGCTGGCCCGCGCCACCACCAGCGCCGAGGCCGCCGCCGCGTATCGGGGCGAGACCCTGTCCTTCGGCCCCGACTACCTGATCCCGAAACCCTTCGACCCCCGGCTGATCGGCGTCGTCGCCAGCGCGGTCGCCAAGGCCGCGATGGAAACCGGCGTCGCCACCCGTCCCCTGGAGGATCTCAACGCCTACAAGCGCAAGCTCGACGGTTCGGTCTTCAAATCCGCTTTGCTGATGCGCCCGGTCTTCGAGGCCTCGAAGCTTGCCACCCGCCGCATCGTCTTTGCCGAGGGCGAGGATGAGCGTGTGCTGCGCGCCGCCAATGCGATGCTGGAGGAAACGACCGACCTTCCCATCCTGATCGGCCGCCCGGAAGTGGTCGAGGCGCGCTGTGAACGCTTCGGTCTGCCGATCCGTCCGGGCCGCGACTTCCATCTGGTCAACCCGGAGAACGACCACCGCTACCGCGACTACTGGGGCGCCTACCACGAATTGATGGCCCGGCGCGGCGTGACGCCCGACACGGCGCGGGCGGTGATGCGCACCAACACCACGGCCATCGGCGCGATCATGGTGCACCGCGAGGAAGCCGACAGCCTGATCTGCGGCACCTTCGGCCAGTTCAACTGGCACCTGGGCTATGTCCGCCAGATCCTCGCCCGCGGCGGATTGCATCCCGTGGCGGCGCTGTCGCTGATGATCCTGGAAGACGGTCCGCTTTTCATCGCCGACACCCATGTCCATCCCGAACCCAGCCCGCAGCAGATCATGGAGACGGTCATCGGCGCCGCCCGCCATGTCCGCCGCTTCGGCCTGACGCCCAAGATCGCGCTCTGCACCCAGTCGCAGTTCGGCAACATGGACACCGCCACCGCCCGCCGGATGCGCGAGGCGCTGGAGATGCTGGACACCCGCGAACCCGATTTCGCCTATGAGGGCGAGATGAACATCGACGCGGCCCTCGACCAGTCGATCCGCGACCGCCTGCTGCCGGGCTCGCGCTACGA
>NZ_DAIQAT010000274.1:0-1920 GCF_036781545.1 Tabrizicola sp. | reverse complement strand
ATGACCCGCAAGGTGGTGGGCGCGGGGCAGATCGTGCTGGTGCATGTGACGGCGAATGCCGAATGGTCCTCGCTGCCGCTGTCCGGGCTTTTCGTGCAGATGCTGGAACGGCTGGCGGTCTCGACCAAGCCCGCGGCGCCGGAGAGCGAGGATCTCGCGGGCCAGACCTGGGTGCCGGAGGTGGTGCTGGATGCCTTCGGCCAGACCTCTGATGCGGGCGACCTGCCGGGGGTCGAGGGCGCCGCGCTGGCCAAGGCGGTGGCGGCGGGACCCACTGCCGCCTATCCGCCGGGTCTCTATGCTGGGGCCGATCGCCGCGTGGCGCTGAATGCGGTGGGAACCGAGACGGAGCTGAAGCCGATGGCCTGGCCGTCGGGTGTGCCAGTCGACCGGCTGGAGGCGCGGGCGGTCCAGGCGTTGAAGGGGCCTTTCCTGACCTTCGCCACCATCCTCCTGCTCCTCGACGTGCTGGCTGCCCTGTGGCTTGCGGGCCGGTTGCGCGGGATGCTGCGGGGCGCGGCCGTGGTGCTGGCCGTTGTGCTGGTCGCCGCCTCGCCGCGCGGCGCCATGGCGCAGGACGACGCGCCGAAACCCGGCGACGACTTCGCGCTTGAGGCGACGACCGCCGTGGTGCTGGGCTATGTCCTGACCGGCGATCCCAAGATCGACGAGATGTCGCGCGCGGGGCTTCTCGGCCTTTCCGACAAGCTCTGGCAGCGCACCTCGGTCGAGCCGATGATGCCGATGGGGGTGGATGTCGAGAAGGACGAGCTGGCCTTCTTCCCCTTCCTCTACTGGCCGGTTCCCGCCGGGCAGAAGGCGCTGTCGGATGCGGCCTATGCCAAGCTGAACCAGTATCTGCGCACGGGGGGGATGATCCTGTTCGACACCCGCGATGCCGACATCACCAGCTTCGGGGGCGGCGTGACACCCGAGGGCCGGACCCTGCAGGTCATCGCCTCGGGTCTGGACATCCCGCCCCTGGAACCGATGCCGCCCGACCATGTGCTGACCCGCACCTTCTACCTGTTGCAGGATTTCCCGGGCCGCTACCAGGGCGGACAGATCTGGGTCGAGGCCGCCCCGAACGCCGAGGCCAAGGCGGCGGAGGGGATGCCCTTCCGCAACCTGAACGACGGGGTGACGCCGGTGGTGATCGGCGGCAACGACTGGGCTTCCGCCTGGGCCACCGATGACAACGGCATTCCGCTTGTCCCCATCGGGCGGGGCTATGCCGGCGAGCAGCAGCGCGAGATCGCCTATCGCTTCGGGATCAACCTGATCATGCATGTGCTGACCGGCAACTACAAATCCGACCAGGTCCATGTCCCCGCGCTCTTGGAAAGGCTGGGGCAATGAGCGCCGCGCTGGTCTTCGCGCCGCTGGTCGGCTGGGGGCTGATCGCCGCACTTGCCGGCGTGGCGCTGGTGCTGGTGGCGGTCGCGCTGTGGCGGGGGCTGTCCGGCTGGTGGCTGCGGGCGCTGGCGCTGGCCGCTCTGGTGCTGGCGCTGGCGAACCCGGCCCTGCAGGAGGAACAGCGGCAGAACCTGTCGGACATCGTGATCCTGGTGGTCGACGAAAGCACCAGCCAGTCGCTGGGCGACCGCAAGGCGCAGACCGATGCGGCGGTCGCGGCGGTTCAGGCCGAAATCGCCCAGATGCCGAACACCGAGCTGCGCATCCACCGCGTCGGCGACGGCGAGGAGGATGCGGGCACGCTTGCCCTGACCGCCCTGTCCGAGGCGCTGGCCGAGGAACCCCGCGCCCGGGTGGCGGGCGCGATCCTGATCACCGACGGGCGGGTGCATGACCTTGGCGTCGTGCCGAATCTGCCCGCGCCGTTGCAGGTGCTGCTGACCGGAAAACAGGCCGACTGGGACCGTCGCATCGTCGTGAAGAACGCCCCGGCCTTCGCCATCA
>NZ_DAIQAT010000273.1:0-1925 GCF_036781545.1 Tabrizicola sp. | reverse complement strand
GCGAGCGCGGTGCCGAGCCGAGCGCCGGCCACACGCTGGTGTTGGGCCGCACGGGGTCGGGCAAGACCCTCGGCACCGCTTTTCTAATGGCGCAGGCCCGGCGAGTGCATGCCCGCATCCTCGTCATCGACAAGGACCGGGGTCTCGAGATGGCCGTGCGCGCTCTGGGTGGCAGCTATTCTGCGATCAGGATCGGCGAGGCGACCGGCCTCAATCCGTTCCAGACCGAGACCGATGAGCGCGGGGCGGCCTGGCTCACCGACTGGCTTGGTGACATCCTTGCAGGGTCGCGCCCCTTCGAGACGGCCCAAACCGTCAGCCTGAACGCCGCTGTCCGACAAATCGTTTCGGCGGATCCGCGGCTTCGGACCTTCGATGGTCTGGCAACCCTCGTCGCCTCGACCGACGACGAGGGTGATCTGGTGGGCCGGGTCCGAGAATGGGGGCAGGGGGGGCGGCATGGCTGGCTCTTCGGGCCAGGGGCCACATCCCAGATCAGCCTGTCCGAGGATGTGGTCGGCATCGACATGTCGGAGATCCTCGATTTGGGGACCGAACGCTCGGCGCTTCTCGCCTACCTCTTCCGTCGCATCGAACGGGTGATCGAGGATCGCCGTCCGACCCTCATCGTGATCGACGAAGCCTGGAAGATGCTCGACGATCCGATCTTCGAAAAGCGCCTGCATGACTGGCTTGTGACCATGCGGAAGAAGAACGCGGTGGTGATGATGCTGACCCAGACGCCGACCCACCTGACCCGCGTCAGGGTCGGCCAGATCATCGCGGAAAGCGTGGTGACGCAGCTTCTCTACCCGAACCCGCGCGCCAACCCCGAGGATTACCGGATCCTGCGCCTGAACGAGAAAGAGGCCGAATTCCTCTGCACGCCCACCGGTGGCCTTCGCCTCGCCCTCCTGCGCTCGGCCGGTGACTCGGTCTTCGTGAACATGGACCTCGCCGCCCTCGGACCTGCACTCACCGTTCTTGGCGGCGGCCGGTCCGGCGAAGACCGCGCCCCCTATCGCTGGCGCGATACCTCCGATTTCTGGAAGGACATGACGTGACTAGACGCAACCGCCAAATCAACCTTTCTCTTCTCGGGTTCACCCTCCTCTCCGCCTGCGCCGGCGTCGAGACTGGAGCCGTCTCCCCCTGTCACGGTCAGTTCCGGGCCGAGGGCAAGTATTTCGCGGCGCGGGAGCAAAGCGACGGCACGACGGTCGTGGTCTCGACGATGAACGCCCGCGACGCGACTTGCGCGGATTGAGCCATCCAATGCGTCGTGCCCCCCTCCTTCTTGGGCTTCTCCTCGGCACTGCGGTGCCCATGGGCCTTCTGGCCCAGGGCGTGCCGATCATCGACGGCTCACGGCTGTCAAACTTCATCTCGCGTCTTGTCGAACAGGCCGAGGACGCCGTGAAGCAGGGGGAGAAACTCGCAACACGCACAGAACTCAGCGATATCGAAGATGACCAGCTGGCCGCCTATGAGCGTTTCCTCGCAGATACGACCGGCGTGACCGACCTCAGCGGCTTCGAGATGGGGGTGGGAACCTTCCCCCCTGCCGACGAGGTCTATCCCCTTGAGGAGACAAGCCCGGAAAGCCAGCGGCTCTTCGGTGAAAGCGAGACGGTCGAGGCGATGATCATCGCCACAGCGGCGCGCTATGAAACGCATCCCGGTGTCGTGAAGGTCGGGCTCACGCCCACGACCTGGCGCATTCTTTTCCAGTCGCTGGTGAAGCAGGAAAGCGGGTTCTCCAACGCGGCGATCAGCCCGGTCGGGGCCATGGGCTTCTGCCAGTTGATGCCGGGCACTGCCGCCGATCTCGGCGTCGATCCGACCGACCCGCTGCAGAACCTCGATGGTGGCGCACGCTATCTCGCGACCCAGCTCAACAGCTTCGGCCGGATCGACTTCGCGCT
>NZ_DAIQAT010000272.1:0-2011 GCF_036781545.1 Tabrizicola sp. | reverse complement strand
TTCCACTCCTGGATCGGCGGCGACCGCGACGGCAACCCGAACGTCACCACCGCCACTACCCGCGACGCGCTCGACCGGTCCCGCCGTGCGATCCTGACCCGTTACCTCGACGCCGTCACCACAGCCGCCGCCCGGATCAGCATCACCACCCGGATCATGCCGCTGCCCGCCGCGACCCTGGCGCGCATCCAGTCTATCCTCGGCCCCCACGCCAGCGACCTCGCCACCCGCAACCCGGGCGAGATCTTCCGCCAGGCCCTTTCCGCGATGGCCGACCGCCTGCGCGTCCTGCTGGACGGCGGGGCAGGGGGCTACCCCACTGTCAGCGCTTTCATCGCCGATCTCCGCGTGCTGGAAGATTCCCTGCACAGCATCAACGCCGACCGGCTGGCCGCCCGCTATCTCACGCCGCTCCGCTGGCAGGCCCAGGTCTTCGGCTTCCGCACCCACACGCTCGACATCCGGCAGAACTCCACCGTGACCACTGCCGTCCTGGCGGAGCTTTGGTCGCTGGACGGCCCACCCCCCGCCTACGGCACCCCCGACTGGTCCCGACGCCTCCGCGAAGATCTCTCCCGCCCCGACCTTTCCCCGGTCGACCGCGCGCGCCTGAGCCCGGAGGCGCAGGAACTTCTCGACCTCCTCGCCCTGATCCGCGAGGCCCGCATCTCTGCAGACCCCGAGGCCATCGGCCCCTTCATCCTCTCGATGACCCGCACCGCCGACGACCTTCTCGCCATCTTCCTTCTCGCCCGCCACGCCGGATTCGGGGCCGAGAAACTGGACCTTCAGCTCGTCCCCCTGTTCGAGACCATCGATGATCTCCGTCGCGCACCCGAGGTCTTCGACGCCCTGTTGCAGGTCCCGCTCGCCGAACGCAGCCTCCGCTCCCGCGACGGCACGGTCGAGGTCATGCTCGGCTATTCCGACAGCAACAAGGATGGCGGCTTCCTGTGCTCGACCTGGGAACTGGACAAGGCGCAGCGCCGCCTGACGCAAAGCCTCGCCCGCCACCGCCTGCGGCCCGTGTTCTTCCACGGTCGCGGCGGCTCGGTCAGCCGGGGTGGGGCGCCCGCCGGTCGCGCCATCGCCGCCCAGCCCGTCGGCACGGTGCAGGGCCGCCTGCGCATCACCGAACAGGGTGAGGTCGTCTCCTCGAAGTACGCCAACCGCGGCACCGCCGTGGGCAACCTGGAACTTTTGGCATCCTCTGTCCTGAGCCATCTTCCCGTCCGCATCCAACCCGCCGCCGACCCCGAACATATCGACGCGCTGGAGGCGCTGGCCGGCCTTTCCCAGACCGCCTATGTCAGCCTCCTCGGGATGCCGGGCTTCCTGGACTATTTCCAGCAGGCAAGCCCGGTCGAGGAACTGGCGATGCTGAAGCTCGGCTCGCGTCCCGCCCGCCGCTTCGGCGCGCGCTCGCTGGGCGATCTGCGTGCCATCCCCTGGGTCTTCGCCTGGTCGCAGAACCGCCACATGATCACCGGCTGGTATGGCTTCGGCTCGGCGCTGCGCGCCTTCCGCCAGGTGCGTGGCCCCGCCGCTGACCGGCTTCTGGCGGACATGTTCGCCCGCCACCCGCTCTTCCGCCTGATGGTGGACGAGGCGGAAAAGTCGCTGATGCTGGCCGACATGGAAATCGCCGAGGCCTATGCCGCACTGGTCGAGGACCCTGTCATCCGTGCCCCCATCCTCAGCCGCATCCAGGCGGAGCATTCCGCCGCCCTTGCCGCCCTGCGCGACATCACCGGCAATGCGCTCGGCCTGCGTTTCCCGAAGATGCAGGCAAGATGCGAGGATTTGCGCCCGCAGCTCGACCGGCTGAACCGGCTTCAGATCACCCTTCTCCGCCAGTCCCGCGCGGGCAGCGGCACCACCACCATCCCCCTCATGCAATCCATGACCTGCATCGCCTCCGGCCTCGGCTGGACCGGCTGACCCAAAGGAGACCGTCATGCCCGCCTCCCCCCGCGACTCTGGTTTTTTCACGGAAAGCTTGTCCTCGCGC
>NZ_DAIQAT010000271.1:0-2116 GCF_036781545.1 Tabrizicola sp. | reverse complement strand
ACCCCGATCCAGAAGCGCAACACCGACACCGTCAGCCAGGTGCAGATGGTGTTCCAGAACCCGTTCGACACGCTGAACCCGTCGATGACGGTGGGCCGTCAGATCATCCGGGCGCTGGAGATCTTCAATTTCGGCACATCGGATGCCGAGCGCCACCAGCGGATGCTGGAGCTTCTCGATCTGGTGAAACTGCCCCGCGCCTTCGCCGACCGGATGCCGCGCCAGCTGTCCGGCGGGCAGAAGCAGCGCGTGGGGATCGCCCGCGCCTTCGCCGGGGGTGCGAAGGTCGTGGTCGCCGACGAACCCGTCTCGGCCCTCGACGTCAGCGTGCAGGCGGCCGTCACCGACCTCCTGATGGACATCCAGCGCGAGAACAAGACCACGCTGCTCTTCATCAGCCACGACCTGTCCATCGTGCGCTATCTCTCGGACCGGGTGATGGTGATGTATCTCGGCCATGTGGTCGAGATGGGGACGACCGATCAGGTCTTCGCGCCGCCCTACCACCCCTATACCGAGGCGCTGCTCTCCGCCGTGCCGATTGCCGACACGCGGGTGGAGCGCAAGCGCATCGTGCTGGAAGGCGATATCCCCTCGGCGATGAACCCGCCGCCGGGCTGCCCGTTCCAGACCCGTTGCCGCTGGAAGTCGCAGGTGCCGGGTAACCTCTGCGAGGTGGAAGTCCCCCCGGTGCAGATGCTAGAGGGGGGCCACCAGATCAAGTGCCACCTCAGCAGCGAGGTGCTGGCAACGATGGAGCCGGTGATCAAGATCGCGGCGGAATAGGCGCCGCGGCAATTCTTTTCGGGACGCCCGCTTTTCTTGCGGCGATGGTTGACGCTTTCCTGCTCCGCCGTGCGTATGTATCGCGTATGGATGGACTCCAGACGGGAAAACGCCGCCGGGAAGACCGGTCGTTGCGGCTGCCGCCTGCTCCGGATGTCAAAGGTGAATCTGCCGAACGCCTTGATCACCAAGGGTCCAGTCGGGCTGCGGCCGCTATCCCAGGATCGCCTTCACATAGCTCTGGGTTTCGTCGTAGGGCGGGATGCCGTCATGCTGCTCCACCGCCGCCGGGCCCGCATTGTAGGCCGCCAGCGCCAGCTCCCAGGTGCCGAACTTGTCGTACATCATCCGCAGGTAGCGCGCGCCGCCCTCCAGGTTTTCCTCGGCATCGTTGATGTCGACCCCCAGGTGCCTTGCCGTCTCGGGCATCAGCTGCGCCAGGCCCGTGGCCCCCTTCACCGAAACCGCGACCGGGTTCCAGCCGCTTTCCCGCTGCACCAGCCGCAGGAACAGGTCCTCCGGCACGCCATGCTTGCGCGCCACCCCCTTCGCGACCTCCAGGTATTCGCCCTTGTAGCTGCCGCGATAGGCGGGAATGCCTTGATCCGCCGCGGTTTCCTCGCCCTTCTTGTATTTGGGCGTCAGCTTGGTGGACCCCGAATATTGCTTCTTCAGCTTCTTGTCGATCAGGTCGGCCTGCGACTTGAAGATCGCCGTGCGCGACTTGGTCGAGCCCGTCAGGTTCAGCCCCTCGGCCACGGCACCATTCGGCGCAACCGCCAAAAGCACCGCAACCGCAACCTGGCCGATGATCCGCATATCCACACTGTCCCTTGCGCACCCTTCGGTGCGACCCGGCGCGACTATACCCTGTCCGTCCGGATTTTCCAGACCGGACATGGCAGGTTTTCCCGACCCCGCCGATGCTCGGTTGCGGCGGGCGAAAAGGACGGTATAGGGTTTCTTAACCATCCGGAGCCAGTCTGCTCCGGACAGCAGTCAGGGAGATTCGCATGGCGGGGTCGGTCAACAAGGTCATTCTCATCGGCAACCTCGGCCGCGACCCCGAGGTGCGCAGCTTCCAGAACGGCGGCAAGGTGGTGAACCTGCGCATCGCCACGTCGGACACCTGGCGCGACAAGCAGACGGGTGAGCGGAAGGAACGCACCGAATGGCATTCGGTCGCGATCTTCAACGAAGCGCTGGGACGGATCGCCGAGCAGTATCTGAAGAAGGGCAGCACGGTCTATATCGAGGGCCAGCTCGAAACGCGGAAATGGCAGGACCAGTCCGGCCAGGACAAATACTCTACCGAAGTCGTGCTGCGGCC
>NZ_DAIQAT010000270.1:0-2116 GCF_036781545.1 Tabrizicola sp. | reverse complement strand
TCGGCATCTCCAGCTACAACAGCCAGCGCACGCGCGAGGCGGTGGCGATCCTGAAAGACCTCGGGACGCCCCTGCTGATCCACCAGCCCAGCTACAACATCCTGAACCGCTGGGTAGAGACGGACGGGCTGAAGGACACGCTGGCCGAGCTTGGCGTCGGGTCCATCGCCTTCGTGCCGCTGGCGCAGGGCATCCTGACCAACAAATACCTGAACGGCATCCCCGCAGGCAGCCGGGCGGCGCAGGACAAGTCGCTGCATCCGTCGGTGGTGGAAAAGGCGCTGGGGTCGGTCAGGAAACTGAACGACATGGCCGCCGCGCGGGGGCAGACCCTGGCGCAGATGGCTCTGGCCTGGGTGCTGCGGAACGGCGGCATCACCTCGGCGCTGATCGGGGCGTCGAAACCCGAACAGGTGGTGGACTGCGTCGGCGCCTTGCGGAATCTGGACTTCACCGCCGAGGAACTTGCCGCCATCGACGCCATTTCCGAGGAGAAGGACATCAATCTCTGGGCGCGGTCGTCGGAAGATTGACGGAAACCCCGACCCGGCCTTGAGCCGGGGCCTCATGGGTCGAAAGAGGCCCCGGATCAGGTCCGGGGCGCTCTTTCATTCCGCCGGAACCTTCGCCACCTCGTCGGACAGCGGATAGGGCAGGCGGTCCACCATCTCCTTCGGGCAGACCTGCAGGAAGTTCAGCCGCTCGCGGTCCCAGTTCGCGAGAATGCGTTCGGCCATACGGCTGCCGGTTTCCTCATGGTGCCGGGTGATCAGGCCTTTCAGCTGCATCTCCCAATGCGGGTGGCCCACGGCGCAGGTCATGATCGTCTCGAGGTTCATCATGTCCTCGGCCACGCCCTCGGGGTCGTAGACATAGGCCATGCCCCCGGTCATCCCCGCGCCGAAGTTCGCGCCGATCCGGCCAAGGATCACCGCCGCCCCGCCGGTCATGTATTCGCAACCGTTGGACCCGCAGCCCTCGACCACCACCGAGGCGCCGGAGTTCCGCACCCCGAACCGCTCTCCGGCCCGGCCAGAGGCGAACAGGAACCCGTCCGTCGCCCCATACAGCACGGTATTGCCGATGATCGTGTTCTCCTCCGCCTTCAAGGGCGATGACATCAGCGGCCGCACGGTGATCGTCCCGCCCGACAACCCCTTGCCGACATAGTCGTTGGCATCGCCCTGCACTTCCAGCTTGAGGCCCCGGACCGAGAACGCGCCCAGCGACTGCCCGCAGGAGCCGGTCAGCTTCACCGTCAGATGGTCGGGCTGCAAGGCGTTCCGCATCCCGAATTTCTTCACGATATGACTGGAAGCCCGCGTCCCGATGGTGCGCAGCGTGTTCCGCACCGCATAGGAAAGCTGCATCTTCTCGCCGTCCTCGAAGAACCGGTGCCCGTCCTTGATGATCTCGGCGTCCAGCGTGTCCGGCACGGCATTGCGCGGCTTGGTCCGGTCATAGGTGATCGAGCGCGAGCCATCGACAGCGATCAGAAGCGGGTTGAGGTCGAGGTCGTCCAGGTTCGCCGCCCCACGGCTGACCTGCGTCAAGAGGTCCGCCCGGCCGATGATCTCGTCCAGCGACCGTGCGCCGATCTGGGCCAGGATTTCCCGCACCTCCTGCGCGTAGAAGGTGATCAGGTTCACTACCTTGTCCGCCGATCCGGTGAACTTCGCCCGCAGCCGTTCGTCCTGGGTGCAGACGCCCACCGGGCAGGTGTTCGACTGGCACTGCCGCACCATGATGCAGCCCATGGCGATCAGCGCGGCGGTGCCGATGCCGTATTCCTCGGCCCCCATCATCGCCGCCATGACGATATCGCGCCCGGTGCGCAGCCCGCCGTCGGTGCGCAGCGTCACCCGCTCGCGCAGGTTGTTCATCGCCAGCACCTGATGCGCCTCGGTCAGGCCCATCTCCCACGGCAGGCCCGCATACTTGATGCTGGTCGCCGGAGATGCCCCGGTGCCGCCGTTGTGGCCCGAGATCAGGATCACATCGGCCTTGGCCTTCGCCACCCCCGCCGCGATGGTGCCCACGCCCGAGGACGACACCAGCTTCACCGTCACCTTGGCGCGCGGGTTGATCTGCTTCAGGTCATAGATCAGCTGCGCCA
>NZ_DAIQAT010000269.1:0-2181 GCF_036781545.1 Tabrizicola sp. | reverse complement strand
GCAGGTTGTGCGCCGAGGTGATCGCGTGGAAGTCGCCGGTGAAGTGGAGGTTCATCTCCTCCATCGGCACGACCTGCGCCATGCCGCCGCCGGCAGCGCCACCCTTCATCCCGAAGTTCGGGCCAAGCGAGGCTTCGCGGATGCAGATCACCGCCTTCTTGCCGATCCGGTTCAGGCCATCGCCCAGACCCACGGTCGTCGTCGTCTTGCCCTCGCCCGCCGGGGTCGGGTTGATCGCGGTGACGAGGATCAGCTTCCCATCCTTCTTGCCCGCGAGGCTCTTGATGAACTCCTGGCTCACCTTGGCCTTGTCATGGCCGTAGGGCAGCAGATGCTCCGAGGGAATGCCGAGCTTGGACCCGATCTCCATGATCGGCTTCTTCTTCGCTTCGCGCGCAATCTCGATGTCGGTCTTGAAGGCCATGTGTGTCTCCCACGGGGCGGATTGTGCCATTTGCGACGTGATACCGGGCGGGACCTGCTAATCGAAGGCGGTTTCCGACCTGAAAATCGCGAAATTCGCCCTGTCGTGTTTCCGATACGAAACCCCGGAACGTTTATTCGAATTTCGCGCCGACTGAACCTTCATTCCCTGCGCTGCGGCTGCCAGCCCCGTTGCGCAGGGATGAACAGGCGCAGTTCGTCGCCCAGCCGCAGGGTGCCCTCGCGCTCCACCCAGGCCGTCACGCCGCGCTTGCCCTCGGCGGCAGGCTTGAACCCCTTGCCCAGCCCCGGCCGCGCCTTCTCGATCGTCACCGCGGGCTCCTGGCAGGGCAGGTTCTCCATATCCACTACCAGCGTCACCCCGTCCGGCCCCTGCAACCGGCTGGAGGGCGGCAGATGGGTGAAATCCGGGATGCCTTCCAGCACCAGCGAGGCCCCGACCCAGGCATAATCCATCGTCTCCAGCCCCATGTCGCGGGCGACCTCGGCCATCTCCTGGGCGCAGACGATGCTCAGCTGGCGCACGTTCCTGATCTCGGTATTGCGCGGATAAAGCTTCAGCACGCGCGAGCACGAGGGCCGGGTCAGCCCGGCATGGACCTCACCCTCGAACCCGGCGAAGCTCAGCGGCATCTCTTCGACCGGCCCCGAAGTGATGACAAGTTTCTCGACCGGCACGGGCTGATAGCCCAGCCAGGTGACGCGGGCAGAGTGGGTCGTGGGGATCAGCGGGGGCATCAGGAACGCTCCAGAATGAAGAAGACGCGGGTGAAGGGGAACCGTACCCGCCCGTCGGGCAGCGCCGGATAGCTCTCGGCCAGCGCCGCGTCATAGGCGGAAACGTAGTCCGCCACTTCGGCTGCGGTCATGCCCTGAACGAAACGCCGCATCGCGGTGCTTTCGGTGAAGGCGCGGACGGGGTGGCCCTGCAGCACGGGGTCGAGCATCTGGAGGTACTCCGTCGTCCAGGCTCGCACCTCGCCATAAGGCAAAAGCATCCCGGCATAATCCCCGGCCCGCAGGACAGGCGATGGAGCGACCGGGAAACGCCCCGGAAACAGCTGCTCCGCCACCTCGCGCAGCAGCCTGTGCGAGGGCGCCGCCTCCTGCCGTGGCATCTGCACCGCCAGGACACCGCGCGGCGCCAGCATTCCGGCCAGCCGGGGCATCAGGCTCGCATGATCCGGCAGCCAGTTCAGCGCGGCGTTGGAGAAGATCAGCGCGGGCGGCGTCTCGGCCGCCCAAAGCGCAATGTCCGCCCGGGTCAGGCTGTTGTAGAGCGGATTCGCCCATTGTGTCATCCGCGCGGCGGCCCTCTCCAGCATCGCGGCCGAGGCATCGACGCCGATCAGAGGATGCTCCGGCTTGAACCGCGTTGCCAGCGCCTCGGCCACCGCGCCATCGCCGCAGCCAAGGTCCACCACATCGCCCGACGGCAGTTCCGACACCTGCGCCAGCAGATCCAGCGCGGGCCGCAACCGCAGGTCCCGGAAGGCGCCATAGCGCGCGGGGTCCCAATCTGCGTAGATCGGCCCGCTCACAGCCATTTCTTCCACTTGAACAACATCCAGGGCACCAGCGCCGAGACGACCATCAGCCCCAGCGCCATCGGATAGCCCCAGGTCCAGTCCAGCTCCGGCATGTATTTGAAGTTCATCCCGTAAATGCTGGCGATCAGCGTGGGCGGCAGGAAGACGAAGGCCACGACCGAGAAGATCTTGATCACGTCCGACTGCC
>NZ_DAIQAT010000268.1:0-2459 GCF_036781545.1 Tabrizicola sp. | reverse complement strand
TCCCACAGCCCCTTCGACCGTTTCAGATAGGCGGGATCGACCACATAGGTCGAGGCCGCATGTTCATAGACCACCGGCGCCTGCTGGCGGGCGACCACGCCGCCGGGAAGCGGTTTCGACACATGCAGCGCGCCGCTCGCGTCAGGCTCCACAAGGTTGAAATAGGGATTCTTTCGCGCCTCGCAGCAGCTCATCACCATGTCTGGATGTTCGGTTTTGTAAAGTTGCAGCGCGGCGGTGATGTCTTCGGGCAGCCGCAGCGGCGAGGTGCAGTCGAGGTCTAGGAAGGCATCCACCGGGCCGACCAAGGCCTCGGACGCCTCCAGCGCGTGCTGCCAGACCCCCCATTTTCCGGCGCTGTCCGTCGCCAGATGCGAGGGGCGCAGCCCGATCTTCAGGCAGCCTTTCGCAACCGCATGGTCATAGATTTCCTCGTCATCTGTCGAGACCACCACGGCATCCACCAGCGGATGCTCCAGCAGCTGATCCAGCGACCAGTCGATTAGCGGCTTGCCGTGGATCAGTCGGAAGTTCTTGCGCGGCACGCCCTTCGAGCCCTTCCGCGCGCCGATATGGCCCAAAATCACTTGAGATACTCCGTCATGGGATGTCCTTGGTGATGGAACCGATGAATTCCCGCTTCGACCAGGCGTCGGCCACCAGCCGGGCAGAGCCCAGGCAGCGGTCCAGCCGCGGCATCAGCGGGTTGCCCGAAGTCTCGCCCCCCGAGGCCAGCGCCAGGAAGTCGCGCATCGCATCCAGGAACATCGCATTGCGTTCCAGTGGCAGGTCCAGAAGCCGCGGGCCGGAAGGTTCCGTCACCCGGTAGATCTGTGCCGCGAAGTCGAAGTCGTGCATCCGTTCCGTCCCCCGCAGGGTGGTGCGGCGGTGGAGGAGGGGGGTCAGGTAGTCCATCGACACATCGCCTGCAAGCCCTTCAGCCGTCAGCGAAATCCGGCTGGCGAAATCCACGCCGGGAAAGGCTGCATGGCCCAGGCTTTCGACCTGCGTCACCGTGAGGCCCGGGACCAGGCACACCGCCAGGTCAAGCTCGTGGCAGAGGTCCAGCAGCACCCCGCCGCCTTCTCCCTTCGCGGCATAGCTTTCCGAAAACCGCCAGTTCGCCCGCCATTGCGTCACGTCATGGCCGATGGTCAGCGCGAACTGGAACACGTCGGACAGATCCGCCGCCGCCAATGCCCGCACCGCCGGATGGTAGCGCATCATGTAGCCGAGCATCGACCGTTCCGCGACCGGCGCGGCAGCCAGCGCGATGGCCTCCACCTCCTTGGGCCGGAAGGCGAGCGGCTTCTCGATATACATGGCCAGGCCGCGGGCAGCGGCGGCCTCGACCAGCGGCAGGCGAATGTCGGTTGCCGTGGCGATCACCACCGCCTCGGCCCCGTCCATCGCGGCCAATGCCCCGTCCAGCCCCGCCTCGCGCCAGGAAAGCAGCCGGGGCTCGGCCCCCAGCGACCGCAGATTGTCGTGATGCCGCCGCCCGATGGAGCCGGAGCCGATGACCAGAACACGCATGCTGCCTCCCTTGGGCAAGCCCTAGCGCGAAACCGCCGGGGGGACCAGAGGCGGGCGCTGGCCCGGCCAGTCGGTCGCGCGGTGGTAGGCCTGCCCCACGGCCAGCACGCCCGCGTCGTCGCCCGACCGGCCGATGATCTGCATCCCCGTCGGCAATCCGCTTTCAGAAAAGCCCACCGGCACCGACAGCGCGGGCAGGCCGATCAGGCTGGCAGGCACCACCACCTCCATCCAGCGGTGATAGGTGTCCATCCTGTGCCCCGCGATCTCTTCCGGCCAGCGCCAACCGGCGGGGAAGGGCCAGACCTGCGCGGTCGGCAGGATCACGGCGTCGTAGCGTTGGAACAGCCGTGCGGCATGGGCATGCCAGCGGCTGCGGATCACGCTCGCCTCGTAAACCGCCTGCGCGCTCAGGCCCATGCCCTGCTCGATCTCCCAGATCGTCTCGGGCTTGGTCAGTGCGCGTTTTGCCGGGTCCTCGGCCAAGGCGCGCTTGCCGCCTGCGTTCAGCATGGCGCGCAGCGTGACCCAGGCGGACCACAGCTTTTCCGCCGGGAAGGGCGGGGGCAGGGGCTCCACCACCGCGCCCAGGCCCTCCAGCACCTTCAGGCCCGCCTCGGAGGCGGCGAGGATGCCCGGCTCCATCGCATAGGCGCCGCCCCAGTCGGCCAGCCAGCCGACGCGCAACCCCTTCACCCCCCGGTCCAGCCCGGTCAGCAGGTCCGGCACCGCGCGGGGGAAGGGGACCTCCGGGTTCTCGCCCGCCTGCACCAGCAGCAGCCGCGCGAGATCCTCGATGGTTCGCGCCATCGGGCCTTCGGTGGCGAGCGTCGAGAGGTAGGTGTCGCCCTCGGCATCCGCGGGCACCAGCCCCCAGGTCGGGCGGAAGCCGTAGACGTTGCAGAACCCCGCCGGGTTGCGCA
>NZ_DAIQAT010000267.1:0-2531 GCF_036781545.1 Tabrizicola sp. | reverse complement strand
CGGGCGGCGAGGCGCTTCAGGTTCGGGGCGTGCAGGAAATCCGCCGGGCCGTCGGGGAAGAGCGTGCCGTTCAGCTGGTCGACCATCAGGATCAGAAGGTTGGGCTTCGGCATCTGGTCGGTCCCCGCGGCGGTTTCCATGCCTCTCTAGCCGGTCGGCGGCTGTCGTCTGGCCCCCGACCGACCGGCCCATGTCGAAACCGTCATTCGGGTTGGCTGCCGCCCGTCGCCTCTGTCACCTGATCCGCCGCCGCCCGGACCAGCGCGCCGATCCGGGTCGCATCCGAAAGCCCCATGCGGAAGGCGGGGCCGGAGACGGACAGGCCCGCCACCGGCTCGCCATGGGTGTTGAAGATCGGCGCGGCGACGCAGCGCATCCCCTCGGCGCGTTCCTGGTCGTCGATGGAAAAACCCCGGTCCCGCGTGCGGTTGAGGTCGCGCAGAAGGGCGCTGTCGCCGGTCAGGGTCAGCGAGGTGAACTTCTCGAGCCCGCGCCGGGCGATGATGCCGCGTGTCTTTTCCTCGGGATACCAGGCGAGCAGCGCCTTGCCGATGCCGGAGGAATGCATCGGCGCCCGGGTGCCGGGCGGGAAGAAGGCGCGGATCGCCTCGTAGGTTTCGACCTGGGCGACGAAGAAGACCTCGTCCTTGACCTCGATGCCGAGGTTCGCGGTTTCCCCGGTTTCGCGCATGAGCTGGTCCATCGGCTGCCGCGCGCGTTCCACCACCTTCGTCCGGCGCAGGAAGGCCGAGCCGACGCGGAAGGCACCGGGGCCGATGTGCCAGAACTGGCCCGGCTCCTCGACCTCGACCATGCCATGGCCTTGCAGGGTGACAAGGGCGCGGAAGACGGTGGCGATGGCTTCGCCGGTCTCCTCGGCGATCTCGGACAGGGTGTGGCCGGGGTTCAGGGCGACATGGGTCAGGATGTCGAGCCCCCGGTCCAGCGCCTGAACGGTGTTCTGGTCGGTCTTGTCGTGAAAGGCCTTCGGGCGGCCGCGGGGTTTCTGTGCCATGTCATTTGCCTCCAAAGGCGTGAAAAAGCGCAAGGTATTGACTGGACTGGGGATTAGCATGGCTTTGCGATAGTGAAAAATCTTTTCGAAAAAATTGCGCGGATTGGCCGCGGGGCGTAGCTTTTCCGGGCAGTCTTTCAGGGAGTTGCCCGATGTCCATGCAGAACCCCGTTTTCATTCCGGGCCCCACCAACATGCCGGAGTCGGTGCGCAAGGCCTGCGACATGCCGACGCTCGACCACCGCTCGCCCGCTTTCGCGCGGCTGTTCAAGCCGGCGGTGGAAGGCGTGCGGCGGGTGCTGAAGATGGATCAGGGCGAGATCATCGTGATCCCCTCCACCGGCACCGGCGGCTGGGAGGCGGCGATCAGCAACACGCTTTCGCCCGGCGACACGGTGCTGGCGGCGCGGTTCGGCATGTTCAGCCACCGCTGGATCGACCTGTGCCAGCGGCACAAGCTGGATGTCGAGATCATCGAGACCCCCTGGGGCGAAGGCGCGCCGCTGGCCGCGATCGAGAAAGTCCTCCGCGCCGACAAGACGCATCACATCAAGGCGGTGCTGGCGACGCATAACGAGACGGCGACGGGGGTGAAGTCCGATATCGCGGGCATCCGCCGGGCGCTGGACGCGGCGGGCCATCCGGCGATGCTGTTCGTCGACGGGGTGTCCTCGATTGCGTCCATGCCGTTCGACTTCGCGGGCTGGGGCGTGGATATCGCGGTGGCGGGCAGCCAGAAGGGCTTCATGCTGCCGGCGGGCCTTGCGATCCTTGGCGTCTCGCCGAAAGCGCTTGCCGCGATGGAGACGGCGCGGCTGCCGCGGACCTTCTTCGATTTCAAGGACATGCTGGCCGCCTATGCCCGCGGCGGCTATCCCTATACCCCCGCCGTGGGCCTGATCGCGGGTCTGGCCCATTCCATCGACCTCCTGGAAGGCGAGGGGCTGGACAATGTCTACGCCCGCCACCACCGGCTGGCCGAGGGCGTGCGCCGCGCGGTCTTCGCCTGGGGCATGGCGCCCTATGCGGCCTCGCCCGACCTCTATTCCGACACGGTGACCGCGGTGCGGGTGCCCGAGGGCTGCGACGGCACGGCGCTGGTGCAACTGGCGGCCTCGAAATACGGCATGGCCTTCGGCGTGGGGCTGGGTGAAGTCGCTGGCAAGGTCTTCCGCATCGGCCATCTGGGGATGCTGACCGAGGCGCTGGTGCTGTCCGGCCTCGCCGTCGCCGAGATGTGCATGGCCGACCTCGGCTGGCCGGTGAAGCTGGGCTCGGGCGTGGCGGCGGCGCAGGACTATTATCGCGGGACGGTCCCGGCCATGGCGCTGGCGGCGGAGTGAGGACGTCAGATGCAGATCCCTACCTACAACGACATGCTGGCCGCGCATGAGCGCATCCGCCCCCATATCCGCCGCACGCCGGTCAGGACCTCGGACTATCTGAACGACCTCAGCGGCGCGCAGCTGTTCTTCAAATGCGAGAACTTCCAGGAACCCGGCGCCTTCAAGGTGCG
>NZ_DAIQAT010000266.1:0-2548 GCF_036781545.1 Tabrizicola sp. | reverse complement strand
AGTTCCTGCAGGTCGACACGACCAACATCCTGTTCATCTGCGGCGGCGCCTTCGCGGGGCTGGAGAAGATCATCTCGCAGCGCAACAAGGGGTCGGGCATCGGCTTCGGAGCCGAGGTGAAGGGACCGGACGAACGCAGCGTCGGCGACCTCTTCAAGGAGCTGGAACCCGAGGATTTGCTCAAGTTCGGCCTGATCCCGGAGTTCGTCGGCCGCCTGCCGGTGATCGCCACCCTGACCGATCTGGACGAAGCCGCGCTGGTCACCATCCTGACCGAGCCGAAGAACGCGCTGGTCAAGCAATACCAGCGCCTGTTCGAGATCGAGGGCGTGAAGCTGACCTTCACTGGCGACGCGCTGACCGCCATCGCCAAGCGGGCGATCAAGCGCAAGACCGGCGCGCGCGGATTGCGCTCGATCATGGAGGACATCCTTCTCGACACCATGTTCGAACTGCCGGGCATGGACGGGGTCGAGGAAGTGGTCGTCAAGGACGAGGCGGTGACAGCGGGGGCGAAGCCGATGCTGGTCTATACCGAAACCAAGAAGAAAGAACCGGTGAAGGCCTGATCGCCTGCCATGCCGGGGCCGGAACATCCCAGGGGCGCGGACCTTCTGAGCGAAGGCCGCGCCCTTTCGCGTGACTGGCGGGTGGGGCCGTCGGCCTTTCTGACGCATGTCGGGTTCAGGTCCGAGCGGGACTACAAGCTGGCGGCGATGGCCGGTGGCCGGGTGACAAGCCACGCCCAGATCGGCTGGCGCGATCCGGCGAAGTCGATCCGGGCCTACCGGGAAATATGGGAGACCTGCGACAAGGCCGGGCACCGGGTGGACCGCTATGGGCTTTGCCTCGACTGGTCGATGGCCCTGCCGCGGGCGATCCGCGACAAGGGCCAGCGGGGGACGGGCATGATCCTGCGGGGGCCGGAGGATTTCGTCGCGCTGGCCAATGCCGCCCCCGTGGCCGCGCATTTCGGTGATTTCGTGCTGGGCTTCCCCGCCGCGCTGGAGAACACGCAGGCCGCCCTGGCGGCAGGGGCGACGGCGATCGGCAACCTGGGCCAGTATTTCACCTTCCGGGTCCCGGGTCATGACGACGACGTGGCGGCGACGGCGGCCACGGTGACGGCACTTGGCCTGATCGCCGCGCAGGATGTGCCGGTGATGGTGCATTCCAACATCGACGATGGTTTTGCCGCGCAGTTCACCGATCTGGCCAATGCGCTGGGGATGATCCTTGTGGAACGGGACATCGTCACCGGGCTGGTGGGCGCCGAGATCGGCCATGCCTTCGGTCATCATTTCAGCGACCCGCTGGCGCGGATGGCCTTCCAGCGGGCGCTGGCCGAGGAAGGGGCAAGCCCCGGCACGATGGTCTATGGCAATACCACCAGCTACCGGGGCGACCCGGCACAGAACTGGGCCAGCCTCGCCTCCTATCTGATGGTCGATGCGCTGGGGCAGCGGCTGACGCCCTCGGGCCATGCGATCAACCCGGTGCCGGTGACCGAGAACGAGCGCATCCCGGAGATCGGGGAAGTGATCGAGGCGCAGCTCTTCGCCGGGCGGCTGATCGAGCAGTCGGCAGGCTGGCCGGGCTTGATCGACGGCGCGGCGGTGGACCGGCTGACGGCGACGCTTCGCGACGGGGCAGGGCGGTTCCGCCGGGCGCTCTGGGCCGGGCTGGCGGAGCGGGGGGTGGAGTGCAGCGATGTCTTCGCCGTGCTCTTGGCCCTGCGCCGGATGGGCGGGCGGCGGATCGAGGCGGAATTCGGGGCGGGCCTGCCGGATGTCCGGGCGATGGGGGGAAGGGTGCCGGTGGTGCCCGCGACCATCCTGTCCGAGATCGCCGAGATGTCGCATGCCGCGCTGGCGGTTGCCGATCCCGCGCTGCGCCCGCAGGTCAGCGGAATGCGCGTGCTGGTCGCCACCTCGGATGTGCATGAACACGGCAAGATGCTGCTGGACGAGATGCTGCGGCAGCTTGGGGCCGAGGCGCTGGACGGGGGCACCTCGACCGATCCGGGACCGCTGGCCGATCGGGCGGCAGAGTTGCGGCCCGATGCCATTGCCATTTCGACCTACAACGGGGTGGCGCTGGCCTACTATCAGGCGCTGCGCAACGGCCTTGCCGCGCGCGGGCTGGACCTGCCGGTGCTGATCGGCGGGCGGCTGAACCAGATTCCCGAAGGGTCGAACTCCAGCCTGCCGATGGATGTGGGCGACAGGCTGGCGGCCGAAGGCGCGGTTGTCTGCCGGGCGGCGGCGGATCTGCTGCCTGCGCTGGCGGGATTGCGGCGCAGCGGCGGCGGCGCGACCCGACACCCCTAGACCTTCACGGCCCTTTCCGCCATATGAGGGCAAAGACCTGCGGAGGCTCCCCGATGTATTTCCTCAAGCGCCTGCTGACCTGGTGGAACAGCCAGACCATCGGCACCCAGATTTTCACCTCGCGCAGGGGGGTGAAGGTCGGCGAGGACGAGGAGGGGAACGTCTTCTACCAGACCCGCGACGGCAAGCGGCGCTGGGTGATCTACAACGGCGAGATG
>NZ_DAIQAT010000265.1:0-2739 GCF_036781545.1 Tabrizicola sp. | reverse complement strand
TGCACGCGCTGGAGAAATACACCGACCTCAAGACCGCGTGGATCCAGCTGTGACCGCGCCCTGCATCCTTGTCGCCGGGACCTGGGACACCAAGGACGCGGAGCTTGGCTACATGCGCGACGTGATCCTGCGCCAGGGGGGCCGCGTCCTGACCATGGATGTCTCGGTCTTGGGCGATCCTTCGACCCCCAGCGACATCTCCAAGCACCAGGTGGCCGAGGCAGCGGGGTCCAGCATCGCCGCAGCCATAGCGGCAGAGGACGAGAATACCGCCATGCAGGTCATGGCGACCGGGGCGGCGCGGCTGGCCGCGGCGGCCCATGCCGAGGGGCGCATCCAGGGGGTGATCGTGCTGGGCGGCACGATGGGAACCGACCTAGCGCTGGACCTGTGTTCCGCCCTGCCGCTGGGGGTGCCGAAATATGTGGTCTCCACCGTCAGCTTCAGCCCCATGCTGCCGCCGGAGCGGCTGCCCGCGGATATCCAGATGATCCTTTGGGCTGGGGGGCTTTACGGGCTGAACTCGATCTGCAAGGCCTCGCTGTCGCAGGCCGCAGGCGCCGTCCTGGGCGCCGCGCGGGCGGTGGAGCCGCCGCAAAGGGACCGCCCGCTGATCGGGATGACCAGCTTCGGCAAGACGGTGCTGCGCTACATGGTCAGCCTGAAACCGGCGCTTGAGGCGCGCGGGTTCGAGGTGGCGGTGTTCCATGCCACGGGCATGGGTGGGCGGGCCTTCGAGAGCCTCGCCGCCGAAGGGGCCTTTGCCGCCGTGCTGGACTTCGCGCCGCAGGAGGTGGGGAACCATCTCTTCGGCTCGGCGATCACGGCGGGGCCGGACCGGATGATCTCGGCGGGCGCGCGCGGCATCCCCCAGATCGTTTCCATCGGCTGCTACGATCTGGTCGATCTGGTCGGCTGGCACCCGGTCCCTTCGCATCTGGAAGGGCTGCCGGGGCACGCACACAACCGGCTTCTGTCCTCCGTCGTGCTGGACGCCGACGGACGGCGCAAGGTGGCGCGCGCGATTATGGGCAAGCTGGCGGAGGCGAAGGGCGAGGTGGTGTTCCTGCTGCCGACCCGAGGCGGCAACGAATGGGACCGGGAGGGTGGGCCCCTGTGCGATGCCGAGGGGCTGGCGGCCTTTGTCAATGAGGTGCGCCGCGCCTGCCCGCCGAATGTCCGGCTGGTGGAGATGGAGGCCCATATCAACGACCCGGCCTTCAGCGAGGCCGCTCTCACGGTGGTGGAAGACTGGATCGCCCGCGGGGTTCTGGCCGGGCGCTGAGCCTCCGGACTTCACGCGCCGCCTTCAGGATAGGCGGCAAGCCCATGATATGCAGAAATATTCGCCTTCCGGGGGATTGAAGGCCGTCCTGCCTTCCCCGCCAAACTGCTGCTTGTGCCGAATCGGCAATGGGTTTTACCTCTTGGTCAAAATCAGCCAGAACCAACAGGGATGGGACAAGCTATGACCACGGGAACCTTCACGGTATCGCGGCGCGGACTGCTCGCAGGCGGGGCCGCGGCGCTGGCGGCGGCGAACCTGCCGCGCGCTGCGCTGGCGCAGGAGCCGCTCAAGATGGCGGGCATCTACACGGTGCCGGTGGAACAGCAATGGGTCAGCCGCATCCACATCGCAGCCGAGGCGCTGAAGGCCGCGGGAACGGTGGACTACAGCTATACCGAGAACGTGGCGAACACCGACTATCCCCGCGTGATGCGCGAATATTGCGAGGCAGGGGTCAAGCTGATCGTCGGCGAGATTTTCGGGGCCGAGGCCGAAGCGCGCGAGGTGGCGGCGGAATATCCGGACGTGGCCTTCCTGCTGGGCTCCTCCTTCCCGCCGGATGAGGCGGCGAGCCCGAACCTTGGCGTCTTCGACAACTACATCCAGGATGCGGCCTACCTGTCCGGCATCGTCGCGGGGGGCATGACCGCGGGAAATATCGGCATGGTCGGCGGCTTCCCGATCCCCGAGGTCAACCGGCTGATGAACGCCTTCATGGCCGGCGTGCGCGAGGTGAAGCCGGACGCCAAGTTTCAGGTCAGCTTCATTGGATCCTGGTTCGACCCGCCCAAGGCGAAGGAGACCGCCTTCGCGATGATCGATGGCGGGGCGGACCTGATGTATGCGGAACGCTTCGGCGTGTCGGACGCGGCAAAGGAACGCGGCGTGCTGGCCATCGGCAATGTCATCGACACGCAGGGCGACTACCCGGAGACGGTCGTCACCTCGGCGCTGTGGCACTTCGAGCCAACGTTGAATGCCGCCGTCGCGGCGATCCAGGGCGGAACCTTCAAGGCCGACAACTACGGGGTCTATTCCTACATGACCGCGGGCGGCTGCTCGCTGGCGCCGCTCGGCACCTTCGAGGGCAAGGTCCCTGCCGAGATCATGGCCAAGGTCGCCGAGAAGGAGGCCGCGATCAAGGACGGCAGCTTCACCGTGGCCATCGACGACAGCGAGCCGAAGTCGTCGTGAACCGGGACGAGGGGGCGGAGGTCGTCCTCCGCCTCGACCGTATCTCCAAGGCCTTCGGGGCGCTGAAGGCGAACGACGGAGTGTCGCTGACCTTGCGGCGCGGCGAGGTCGTGGCGCTGCTTGGGGAAAACGGCGCGGGGAAGACGACGCTGATGAACATCCTCTTCGGTCACTATGTGGCCGACGAGGGGGGTGTGGAGGTCTTCGGCCAGCCCCTGCCCCCCGGCAACCCGCGCGCGGCGCTGGCGGCGGGGGTG
>NZ_DAIQAT010000264.1:0-2779 GCF_036781545.1 Tabrizicola sp. | reverse complement strand
TCAGAAATCTCGGTCTGCTTCATGCCCCACCACGCAACGCATCGAGATAGGTCCGAACCGCGAGAATTTGCGGCAAGCCCCCGTCGATGGCGGTGTCAACCGGACGGCTTCCCCCAAAGAGCGGCCCCGTGTTCGGTCGGGTGAACCAGCTTCGCGCGAGCGGCTCGGAGAAGTAGAGTTCGAGCGACTTGTAGATGCCGATCACCGCACTGAGCCGCAACAATTGGTCCTTGGTCAGTTCTCCCGCAAAGTCCGGCTTCTTGGCGCGCTTCCATGTGCTCTCCGACATATCGGCAAGGCCAGCCGCTTCCTTGAGGCTGAGACCCCAGGCATCGGCCACGCGCGCATAGGCCTTCAACGCAACGGCGTTGATCTGTGCGGGTTCCCGGATTTTCTCAGCAATGTACATGGCGCCCTCCATTGGCCTGAATATAGATCATATGGCCTCATTGTAAAGCTCAAATGAACTGTCCGCGCTCTCACCCAAACCTGCGCCCGGCTTCGGTGAAAGTGTACTCGTTCACGATGATCCCCTCCTCGATGGCCTCGTCAGAGGTCAGGTGGTCGTATTCAGCCTGAAGCTGGCGGTAGAGCCAGCGGGCCAGATCACGCAGCGCCTCGGTCACGATCTCCTCGGCGTCCTCGGTGGGCGGCTGCCAGGTCGGACCGTCGCGCGTGACGTCAACTGCCATGGTGTATTCATGGTAGTAGCGCCCGCGATGGCTGACCTCGGCGGCGAGCTGATAGAAGTTCCGCCGCTGGATGGCCTGCAGCCGGTCGGCGATGCCGCGCAGCGTCGCGTCGGTCGGGGCGTAGTCCCGGATGCGCGCGGCCGCGCCCTTGGCGTGGCTAAGGTAGCCCTCGAAGCAGGCCCCGTCGCCCTGGCTCCAGAACCCGGAGAACCAAATGCAGGGCTTTGCCCGCGTGCCGCCGCCCATCAGGCGGACGGGCGTGGTCTTCAGGCGGATGCCGAGGATTTCGCAGACCCGCTCGAAATCCTCGTAGACCGCGTCCCACCAATCGTCGTGGGGGCCAAGCTCGCGATACCAGCTGCGCGCTTTTTCCTTGGCGGCATCGGAGAGTTCAGGGAACTGGTAGACTGTGGTGCAGATGACCTCAGGCATGTGCGTCCTCCCCGTTCAGCGCGGCGGCCAGCCATTCCTGGCCGCTCGTCCAGCCGACGGATTTGCGCGCGCCGAGGTCGATGACATGCGCGCCGCCGCCGAAGGCGTCGAGGCGAGGCCGGGAACAGGTCAGGGCGTACTGGAACCCCCAGAGACCGGTGAGGTCGAGCTCTTCGGCAAGGCGCAGCACGAAACGGATGACCGCATCGACATCGCCGTGGTCATCGTCATGGATCCAGAGGGTGCTGCCCTCGGGTGCATCTTGGCGCACGAGATCAAAGCCCGTGACCTCCGGGTCGTCGGCATCCTGATCGGTTTCGCGCAAGCTCTGGAACAGGGCAAGCGCGCGAGCGGCCTTGTCGGGAGTGCCGACGTCGAGCAGGCACGAGAAATGGGTGAAGTAATCCGCCATGGGAACCTCCTGAATGGGGAAGACCCGGCCAAGAGGCCGGGCGGTGTGTCGGGATGATGGGGGTGGTTGGGCGCGATCAGCCGGTGGGCTTGTCGCCCGCCGCCTGTCGCGCGACATGCGCGCAGAGCATCTGCCGGTAGAAGCGCTTACGCGCCGTCCGAAAGCCGCGAACGGCGCGCGTGTCGGGGTGGAGCGCCCGGATCGCCGCGCGCAGGACGGTGAAGGGCGAGGCCGTCACGGGCAGGCCGAGGCGCTGATATGCGGGGTCGGTCATCTCAGGTGACCTCGACCACGGGTGAGGCAAGATGTGGATCGACCAGCGCCTCAATCTGCGCGGCCCGGCCCATCCATGGCTCGGGTCGGATGGCCTTCACCCAATCAGCGAAGCTCGGGATGAAGCCCAGATCTTCCTTCACATGCTGCTCGCCGACCCAGCGGGTCGGGATGATGCGCCCGGTCGAGAGCGTGAGGGTCACCCCAAAGATCGTCTCGGCCATGAAGATGCCCTCGGCATGGTGGCGCAGCGCCCGGTGCCGAAAGTCCGCAGTAATCTCCTTGCTCTGGTCGAACCAGGCATGCACCGCGATGAAGTCGTCGACCGTGCCGCCCCATGTTTTCACTGAGGACAGGGCGTGGTGATAAGGATGTGCCATCGCCGCCCCCTTAGAAATCGTGGGTATGGAGTTCGGACGACGTGAACCGTTCGTTGAACTCGAGGTGGATGCAGCGGACCGCGGCGTCGAAGCAGAATTCGCCCCAGGCGCCGTCGTTGTTCTCCCAGCCGCCATGGGTGTCGGAGAGAAAGTCATAGGCCAGTTGCTCGACGACATCCTCCAGCGAGAGCTGCCGCATCTCGACCTCGGGATCGTCCCAGGTGAGCGCGGCGTATGCGATCACGGTGGCGGGAAAATCGACGGCGGTCTCGCCGGACCAGGCGCCGATGCTTTCGATCTGGCCACTGTCCCCGGCACCGTCAAAGGTGACAGTGACATGGGTGATGCCAGCGGCCGTGAGGCCGTCGAAAAGGCGGTCCTTGTTGCCCGGGCGCAGCGCTTCGATCCGGGCCGCGCGCGCGGCATGCGCGGCGAAGATCTGTGCCATGTCGACGGTCGAGGGTGCCATCGGCGGCGTGAGGGTGGGTTCAGTCATGTTCATCGGGTATCTCCGGAAAAGGAAAGGGATCGGAGTCGGGCCGGGCGATCTCTCTCCCCCGGACAAGCTCCAAATCCCCCCTGCCCTTCTC
>NZ_DAIQAT010000263.1:0-2919 GCF_036781545.1 Tabrizicola sp. | reverse complement strand
CGGACAGTTCGGTGGTCGAGGATCGGCCGAAGTCGAAACGGGTCGGCGCGCTGCGCGGGCTGGTGCCGTTCCTCTGGCCCTATCGCGGCATGGCGGCGCTGGCGCTGATGGCGCTGATCCTGACCGCTTCGGTCAGCCTGGTCCTGCCGCTGGCCGTGCGCCGGGTGGTCGACGGGTTCAACACCGCGCAGGTCGAGCTTCTGGACAAGTATTTCGGCGCGGCCCTGGCGATTGCCGCCCTGCTCGCCGTGGGCACGGGCCTGCGCTACTATTTCGTCACCCGTCTGGGCGAGCGTGTGGTGGCCGACATCCGCCGCGCGCTGTTCGACCGGGTGCTGGGCATGTCGCCCGCCTTCTTCGAGCGCATCCTGACCGGCGAGGTCCTGAGCCGGATCACCACCGACACCACGCTGATCCTGTCGGTGATCGGCTCTTCCGTCTCGGTCGCCTTGCGCAACGTGCTGATCCTGCTGGGCGGGCTGGCGCTTCTGTTCCTGACCTCGCCCAAGCTGACCGGCCTTGTCCTGCTGGTCGTCCCGGCGATCATCGTGCCGATCGTCGTGCTTGGCCGCAGGCTGCGGCAGCTGTCGCGCGAGAACCAGGACTGGATCGCCGCCTCCTCCGGCTCGGCCTCCGAGGCGCTGTCCTCGGTGCAGACGGTGCAGGCCTTCACGCATGAGGACGCGACGCGGGGCGCCTTCGCCGAGGTGACGGAGAAGAGCTTCGAGTCCGCCAAGACGCGGATCAAGACGCGGGCGGTGATGACGGTGATCGTGATCTTCCTGGTCTTCGCCGGGATCGTGGGCGTGTTGTGGATCGGCGCGCGCGACGTGCGGTCGGATACGATGTCGGTGGGCGCGCTGATCCAGTTCGTGATCTATGCGGTCATGGTGGCGGGCGCCGTGGGCGCGCTGTCGGAAATCTGGGGCGAGTTGCAGCGGGCCGCGGGGGCGACCGAACGGCTGGTGGAACTGCTGGGGACCGAGGATTCGGTGCAGGACCCGCTGCGCCCGGTGGCCCTGCCGCGCCCGGTGCGGGGCGAGATCGCCTTTCAGGACGTGACCTTCCGCTATCCGGCGCGGCCCGAAGCCAGCGCGCTGGTCGGCGTGTCCCTGCATGTGAAGCCCGGCGAGACGGTGGCGCTGGTCGGGCCGTCCGGCGCGGGCAAGACCACGATCCTGCAGCTTCTGATGCGGTTCTATGATCCGCAGTCCGGCACCATCACGCTGGACGGGCTGGAGCTTGCCAGCATGGCCCGCGCCGATTTCCGCCGCTTCATCGCGCTGGTGCCGCAGGATCCGGTGATCTTCGCCACCTCGGCGCGCGAGAACATCCGTTTCGGGCGGCTGGACGCGACCGACGCCGAGGTGGAAGCCGCCGCCAAAGCCGCCGCCGCGCATGACTTCCTGACGGCATTGCCGCAGGGCTATGACAGCTATCTGGGCGAGCGCGGGGTCATGCTGTCGGGCGGGCAGAAGCAGCGGGTGGCGATTGCCCGCGCCATCCTGCGCGATGCGCCGATCCTTCTGCTGGACGAGGCGACCAGCGCCCTGGACGCCGAAAGCGAGCGGCTGGTGCAGGCGGCGGTCGACAAGCTGGCCGAGGGGCGGACGACGCTGGTCGTGGCGCACCGGCTGGCGACGGTGAAGCGCGCCGACCGCATCGTCGTCTTCGACCAGGGCCGGATCGTGGCGCAGGGCACGCATGACGAGCTGGTGGCGGCGGACGGCCTTTACGCCCGCCTCGCCCGGCTGCAGTTCACCGACGGCGCGGTCTGACGTCGCGTCCCGGCGGGCGGGGTCGGGACAAACCGACTTCACAAACCTGCTTCCTCCCCCCATGTTCGTCTGAAGCCTGCGGCAACAGCGGGCAGGAAGGGGAGGAACCGATGACCACTTTCGCAACCGCTGCGGACCTCAAGGCCATTGAGGCCGAGATGCCCTGGGCCGACCGGGGCCAGGCGCGGTCGATGTATGATTTCCTGACGCGGGCGAAGACGGCGCATGGCGCGCGGCCCGCGATCAGCTATCAGCTCCTCTCGGGCCCGGAGACGAAGAAGGTCACGCTGACCTGGGCCGAACTGCACGGCAAGGTCACGCAGGCCGCCAACCTTTTCCGCTCGCTGGGGATCGGCGAGAAGGACGTGATCGCCTTCATCCTGCCGAACGCGATGGAAACGGCGATCACGCTGCTGGGCGGGGCGGTGGCCGGGATCGTCAACCCGATCAACCCGCTCCTGGAGCCGGAAAAGATCAGCGCCATCCTGCGCGAGACCGGCGCCAAGGTCGTGGTCACGCTGAAGGCCTTCCCGAAGACCGACGTGCCGCAGAAGGTGGGCGAGGCGGTCCAGTTCGCGCCCAACGTGAAGACCGTGCTGGAGGTCGACCTCGTGCCCTACCTGTCAGGGCTGAAGAAGGTCATCGTGCCCTGGGTCCGCCCGAAGAACCCGGTGCAGCACACCGCGAACGTCAAGGACTTCCGCGTCGAAATGGCCCGGATGCCCGCCGACAAGCTGACCTTCCCCGACACGCTGGAGGACCGGGTCGCCGCCTATTTCCACACCGGCGGCACTACCGGGATGCCCAAGGTCGCGCAGCACAAGGTTTCCGGCATGGTCTACAACGGCTGGCTGGGCGCGACGCTGCTCTTCAAGCCGACCGATGTGGTGATCTGCCCGCTGCCGCTGTTCCACGTCTTCGCCTGCTATCCGATCCTGATGTCGATGATCGGCTCGGGCGCGCATGTGGTCTTCCCCACCCCGCAGGGCTATCGCGGCGAGGGGGTGTTCGACAATTTCTGGAAACTGGTCGAGCGCTACAAGGTGACCTACATGATCACCGTGCCGACCGCGTTGGCCGCGCTGATGCAGCGTCCGGTCAATGCCGACATCTCCAGCATGAAGAACGGCTTCTCCGGCTC
>NZ_DAIQAT010000262.1:0-2951 GCF_036781545.1 Tabrizicola sp. | reverse complement strand
ACGTCGGGCGAGACGATCATCAGGTCGTCCATCTGGCCCTTGAAATTGTGCTCGATGTCCAGCGCGAAGACGGGAGAGGCATAGAGGTTGTCGACCGGAATGTCGAAGAAGCCCTGGATCTGGGCTGCATGCAGGTCGAGCGTCAGGACGCGGTCGATCCCCGCCGTCTCGATCATGTTGGCCACCAGCTTGGCGGTGATCGGGGTGCGGGCCTTGGCGCGGCGGTCCTGGCGGGCGTAGCCGAAATAGGGGATGACGGCGGTGATCCGGGAAGCAGAAGACCGACGCAGGGCGTCGGTCATGATCAGAAGTTCCATCAGGTTGTCGTTGGCCGGGTTCGAGGTCGGCTGGATGACATACATGTCCTCGCCGCGGACGTTCTCGAAGACCTCGACGAAGATTTCCTGATCGTTGAAGCGTTCGACCCGTGCGTCGACGAGGTTCACGCTCATCCCGCGGTGCATGGACATCCGCCGCGCGATGGATTTCGCCAGCGGCTGATTGGCGTTTCCGGCGATGAGCTTGGGTTCGGTGACGGCGGGCATGGGGGCTCCGGGCAGCGGATTCGGGATGCGTGTCGCTTATCACCGGGCTTGCCGGATGCAAACGGGCGCGAGTGCCCAAGCCGCGAATTTTGCGGCGGCTGCGGTTCAGAAGGCGGCGAGGAAGCGGTCGACGTCCGTCTCGGTGGTGGACCAGCTGGCCACCAGCCGCGCCCGTTCACGGCCTTCGGCAGCGGGGAAGCGGTAGTAGACCGCGCCTGCGCCCTCCAGCCGGTCATGCCTGCCGGCGGCCCATTCCGGGAAGAGCATGTTGGCCGGGGCATCCGGCACATGCGCCTGCCTTTGCCGCAGCCCCTCGGCCAGCCGTTGCCCCATGGCGTTGGCCTGCGCCGCCAGTCGCAGCCAGAGGCCACCGGTCAGATAGGCCTCCATCTGCGCCGAGAGGAAGCGGTGCTTGGAGAAGAGATGCCCGCCCCGCTTGCGGCGAAGCTCCAGTTCCCAGGCCTTGTCGGGGTTGAAGAGGACCACGCCTTCCACCCCTAGGCAGCCGTTCTTGGTGCCCCCCAGCGACAGCACGTCGATGCCCGCCTTCCAGGTCATCTGGGCTGGGGTCACGCCCGTCGCCACCAAAGCATTGGCAAAGCGCGCGCCGTCGAGATGGCAGGGGATGCCCTTCGCCTTCGCCATCGCGGTCAGGGCGGAGATTTCGGCGGGGGTGTAGACGGTCCCGGCCTCGGTCACGTTGGTCAGCGACAGCATCCCGCGCTGCACCCCGTGGACGCCGCTTTCGCCGGTCGTCGCCAGCGCGGTGGCAAAAGTCTCCGGCGTGATCTTGCCCTGCTCGCCCGGCACCAGCACCAGCTTGGCCCCCGAATAGAACTCGGGCGCGCCACATTCGTCTTCGGCGACATGGGCATGGGTGTGGCAGAAGACCCCGTCCCAGGGATGGCAATGGGTGGCGATGGCAAGCGCATTGGCGGCGGTGCCGGTGGCGACGAGGCGAACCTCGGCCTGTGGCGCCTCGAAGGTGTCGCGCACAAGCTCCGTCACCCGGTCCATCGCGGCATCGGCGCCGTAGGACCGCTCATAGCCCTCGTTCGCCTTGAGGATCGCGGCCATGATCTCGGGGGCGGCGCCCGAGGTGTTGTCGGAGGCAAAGCGCATCAGGGGGTTTCCTCGATCAGATAGTCTTCCCAGTCGTCCTCGGGGATTTCGGTTTCGGACAGCGTCATGCCCCTGATCGACTGGCCCGAGCTATGGGTGCTTTCGGGATCGCCGGTCAGAAGCGGATGCCAGGCCGGAAGTTTCTTCTTCTGGAACAGCAGCTTGTAGGCGCAGGTCGAGGGCATCCAGTAGGCGATCTTTGGCAGGGTCTTCGGGGTCAGCACCACGCATTCCGGGACATGCAGCTTGCGGTTCGGATAGTCGCGGCAGCGGCAGCTGTCGCCATCGAAGAGGCGGCAGGCGATGCGGGTATAGGCGATCTCGCCGGTGTCCTCATACTCCAGCTTGTTCAGGCAGCACTTGCCGCAGCCGTCGCACAAGGCCTCCCATTCGGCTTGCGTCAGCTTCGACAGGGGAACGGTTTCCCAGAAACGGGGGCGCAGGTTGGTCATCCGCGCAAGGTGCGGCGGCGGGGCGGAAAAGGGAAGGGGTCAGAGCACAAGTCGCATCAAGGGGCGGTTCGGCTTGGCGCGCGCCACGGTCTGGAACCCGGCCCTGTCGAAGACCGAGGTCGATCCGACGAAGAGGCCGACGGACTTCGACTGCTTCGCCCGGTCCATCGGGCTTGCCTCCAGCACGCGGGCCCCGTTGGCGCGGGCGTGGTCGATCCCGGCGGCCAGCATCCGGTGCGACAGGCCCTTGCCGCGCATCCGGCTGCGGAAGAAGAAGCAGGACACCGCCCAGACCGCCGGGTCATCGGCCGCGGCGTCGGGCAGGGGCGAGGAGGACCGGCCGGGATTGTTCCATTCCGGCACGTCCGCGCGCGCGCCGATCTGCATCCAGCCCACCGGATCATCGCCCTGAAACGCAAGAAGGCCGGGCGCGGGGCCTTCGGCGATGCGGGCGACCATCAGGTCGCGTTTCGCATCGCCGCTGAGGGTCTGGCGTTCCTTGGGGCGGAGGCGGAAGTGCTGGCACCAGCAGCCGTAGCAGGCCCCCGACGGGCCGAAGAGCGTCAGGAAATCCCCGGTGAGGTCGGGGGTCAGCGGGCGGATATGCAGGTCGGACATCGGGCCTCCTGTGCGATGTTCACAGGATGTTCCGGTCTGGCAGGGCTGTCAATCAGAGGTGCGCGAGGATTTCGCGCGCCTTGGCGCAGTCGGCGTCCATCTGGGCGATGAGCGCGTCGAGCCCATCGAACTTCATCTCCGGGCGCAGGAAATCGACCAGCGCGACCGAGATGTGATGGCCGTAGAGGTCGCCCTTGAAGTCGAGGAGATAGGT
>NZ_DAIQAT010000261.1:0-3031 GCF_036781545.1 Tabrizicola sp. | reverse complement strand
AGCGCCCAGACCGGGGCGTTCAGGCCCGCGTAGCCGGGCAGGGGGCCGTCGTGGAAGTTCACACCCCCCTGGCGGGCGAGTTGCATCACCGCATCCGGCACCAGCGAAAGGTTGGCGACCGACAGCACCCAGTCGACCGTCAGGCCCGCCGTCCGCTCGACCAGACCCGCGCCCGGCGCGACGACCCGAAGGCCCGCCGCACTTGCCCAGGCCGCCACTTTCGGCTCGCGCGTGACCACGGCGGCAAGAGCGTGGCCCCGCTCCAGCCAGCGCTTGCCGCAGTCCAACGTCAGGCTTTCGTTGCCGATCAGAAGGGCGGTCAGGGTCATGGGGAAATCTCCGGTCACTCGGCAGCAAGTCTATGATCGGACGGGCGAACTTCGCCAGCCTCGGCCGCCTGAATCGCGGCCTTCATCCGTGCGGCCAATACGCGCACGTTGGGTTCCAGCACCATGGAATCATGGTCGCCGGGCACTTCCACCACTTCCAGCCGGGGCGCGAAAGGCGTCCAGAGGTTGTCGGGATAGACATATTCCCGCGCGGAGGAAACCCAGTTGCCCCCGGTCACTTTCCAGCGGCGATCCAGCGGCGGGCGGTAGAGGACGGTGCGGCCTTCCCACCCCTTGAGGTCGTAGACGCCGATGGCATGGCGGAAGGCCGTTTCGATGGCGGCATTGTTGTAGGACGGAACCGTCGGATCGGGCTCGTTCGCGGCCTTGGCGCGGCGCGAGCGTTCCCATTCCCAGCGCCTGCGCGCCCAGTCGGCAAGGAACTGCGGCCCCCCGGCGCGGATTTCGGCCAGCTTGATCATCGCCTTGTCGGGTTTGGTCAGGTGCGGGCGAACCGGGAGCGGGGTGTCGAGAAGCACCATCAGGGCCACCTCCTCGCCTTCCGCGCGCAGTTGCCGCCCGATGTCCCAGGCGGTGAGGCCGCCGCCCGAGAAGCCGCCGAGGAGATAGGGGCCCTTCGGCTGCACCTGCCGGATCTCGGCGAGGCAGGAGGTTGCGGCTTCCTCGATGGTCATGTGCGGCTTGTCGTCACCGAAGAGGCCCTTGGCTTGCAGGCCGTAGAAGGGCCGGTCGGTGCCGAGGAGGCTGGCGAGGTGGCGCAGGTTGAGGACGTTGCCGAACATGCCGGCGACGAGGAAGAACGGCTTCTTCGGCCCGCCCTCGCCGCGGTGCATGGCGACGAGATGGGTGAACTTCGGCCCGGCCGGGTCGGCCAGCTCGGTCGGGGCCGAGGTGCTGTCGTCCTGCGGGCCGATGCGATCAATGATGAGGGCGGCACAGCGGGCGATGGTCGGGGCCTCGAACAGGACCGAGATCGGGAAGTCGACCTTCCACTGGCGGCGGATCATCGCGAAGAGCCGCACGGCGATCAGCGAGTGGCCGCCGAGCGCGAAGAAGTCATCCTCTACCCCGACCTCGGCCACGCCGAGGAGGTCGGCCCAGAAGCCAGCGAGTGTGCGTTCGACGCTGTTCCGGGGCGCGACATATGCGGTCTCGAGTTCCGGGCGGGCGAAGCCGGGGCCTTCCGTTTCCGCCGCCACCGGGGCGTTGGCCTGCTTGACCAGGGCGTCGAGGTCGAGGGAGGAGACCAGTACCTGAGCGCCCTCTGCCGCGATGGCGCGGAGGAAGGCTTCGGCCCCTTCTGCGGGCCGGATGCCGCCTGCGAGGGCCTGTGCCAGGCGCTGTTCCGCCGGGGACTGGCCACGCTGGTCGTCGTCGCGTTCCACCTCGCGCGGGTTCGGGGGGGCGGGGCGGGCCAGCGCTTCCTCGAAGGCGACCTTGCGGAAGGTGATGCCTTCGACCTCGACCAGCACCTTGCCCGTGGGGTCGGTGAGCGTGACGTCGAAGCTGGCGGTGTCGTCGGTCGGCTCGCTCGCAAGGCGGACCCAGCTGCGGATTTCTGCAGGCAGGGCGGCGTGGACGCGGATCGCGGTGGTCATCACCGGGGCCCAGACGAAGCCCTCGTCGACCTTCGGCAGAAGCGCGATGCCCCAGCCGGTGCCGATGTCATAGAGCGCCGGATGGATCATGCAGGTCGCGGTGTCCTGCACGGCCTGCGTCGGCAGCGCCAAGGTCGCCAATCCCTCGCGGGTGCCAAGCGCGGTGGCGCGGAGGACCTGCCAGCGCGGGCCGAAGGCGATCCGATCTTCCTGCGCGGAGGGCAGGTTCTCGCCGCCGGGGGCGGTGGCCTTGTCCGGGCAGCGGGCGGCGATGGCGGTCAGGTCGATTGTGCCCGCCGGGTCGGTCAGGGCGGCGACGCCCATTTCGGCCGTCAGCGCCCAGCCCTGTGGTTCCAGCGCGCGGGCTTGCAGGCGCTGGCTGCCGTCGCGGGTGCGGGTGAGGCTGACACGTAGGTCGCGGGGGAGGTCGGCCTCCAGCCGCAGGGGCCGGAATACGGTGAGGTCGGTCAGCCGGAGACCCTGTTTGCCGCCAGCCGCCATCAGCGCCTCATGCGCGATCTCGGGCCAGGCGGCGCCGGGCAGGACCGCCGTGCCGTCGAGCAGCCGGTGGTCGTCCATCACCCAATGGTCCTTGGTCAGGGTCGCGTGAAAACGGGTTTCATCCTCGCCCTTCTGCATCCGCTCCAGCACCAGTTGCCCGGGCAGGGGCGCGCCTGCATCCTTGCCTTGGCGGCGCGCGTCGGCGTCGGCGGCCATGCCGATCCCCGACCAGATGCCCCAGTTGACTGCCGTGACCTTGGTCAGCCCCCCGGCCCGGCTGCGGGCGAAGGCGTTCAGGTATTCGTTCGCCGCGACATAGTCCGCCTGACCTGCCGGGGTGATCACGGTGGAGGTCGAGGAGAAGAGCACGATCCGGTCGACGCTGCCATCGGGCAGCAGCGCGTCGAGAAGCTTGGTGCCGTGGACCTTGGGCGACAGGACGGCATCGGCGCTGCCGGGGTCCTTGCCGAGGAGGGGCGCGTCATCGACGGTGCCTGCGGCATGGACGACGCCGTAGATCGGGCCGAACTCGGCCTTCACGCGGTCGAAGGCGGCGCGCATGTCCTCGGGGTTGCAGACATC
>NZ_DAIQAT010000260.1:0-3057 GCF_036781545.1 Tabrizicola sp. | reverse complement strand
GCCTCCAGCCAGCGCAGGTCGCGTTCGGCGGCGGCTTCGGGCAGCTTGTCCAGCCGGTCGGGGCGGGCCTTCAGGGCGGCAAGGTCGGCCTGGCGTTGCGCGATCCGGTCGTGCAGCGCAGCCAGCCCGCGCGGGGTCACGATGTTCGGGCCGGGGGGCACGGGAAGCTCCGGCAGATCGGGACGGTCGTTCCCGGCGTCTTCGTTGACGAAAGCACGGCTCATTTCAGGATCACTTCCAGCGGGTCGTAATGCGCGGCCCCGGCGCCCCAGGCGGCGTCGGGCAGGCTGTCTGGCTTGAAACGGACATGCCCGGCGGCAAGCTCCACGCGCGAGAAGAAGCGGCGGTCGGTGACGACGCCCTCGGGATCGACCCAGCTGTCGTCCAGATCCCCGTCCTCCAGCGTGCAGCGGAAGAAGAGGTCGATCTGGTGAAAGCCGGTATCGGGGTCGTGGAATTCGTTGACCAGCACCGGAGGGCCAACCGCGATGGTCAGGCCGGTTTCCTCCATCACCTCTCGCGCGAGGTTCTGCGGCAGCGACTGCCCGGCCTCGCAGCCGCCACCGGGCGCACACCAGAGGCCGAGCCGCGCGCCGGGGTAGGCGTTGACCAGCAAGAGCCGGTCCTCGTGCAGGATCAGCGCGCGGGCGGCAAGTCGGGGGGTGGCGAGGCGGGGTTTCAGGCGGGCCATGCCCACAGGCTTGCGTGGCGCGGGGCGGTTTGTCCAGTGGCCCTTCCGCACGGCGCGCGGAAGGGCGGGGGTCAGGCGGCGAGGGGCTTCAGCGCGGACCCCGACCGTTCGGACCAGAGGAGCCAGCTGGAGGCGGCAAGGATCATCGCCACGCCCAGCCAGAGCGGACCCTCGGGCAGGTAGCCGAAGACGGCCCAGCCGACCACCACGTTCGAGATCAGCTTGATGTCGTCGAAGGGCTGGACGAAGGCGGCATCGGCGGCGGCATAGGCCAGTGTCAGCAGATGCTGCGCGAGGAAGACCAGCGCACCGCCCGCAAGGAGCCAGACCAGCACCCAGCCCGCGGGCCATTCGAACCCCGCATGCAGCGAAATCGCGCCGTTGATCGGGGTCAGAAGGACCAGAAGCCACAAAGTCACCGTCTCGGGCCGCTCGGTCATGGTCAGGCGCTTGGTCATCAGCGAGGCGGTGGCCCAGAGGATCGCGGCCCCCACGGGATAGAGCGCGGTTAGGGTGAACCCTGACTCCCACGGGCGCAACAGAACCATCGCCCCGGCAAAGCCCAGAGCAGCGGCGCCCCAACGGGTGAGGTCGACCCGCTCGCCCAGAAACAGGGCGGCGCCCAGCAACACGAAGAAGGGCGAGGTCATCACCAAGGCGATCACCTGCCAGATCGGCGTGCCATGCGCCAGCGCCATGACGAAGGCCTGCACGCCAAGCGCCGAGACGATCACCCGGACCAGATGCAGGCCGGGCCGCGCGGTCTTCAGCCCGGCAAGCCCGTGGCGGCGCAGGAAGGGCAGCGCCAGCACCAGCGCGATGGCGTATTGCCAGAAGCTGTCGGATTGCGGGCGAAAGCCCAGGCGGCTGGTGATGATCTGCGTCAGCGCATTGGCCAGCGCGAAGCAGAGACCCGCGCCGACCATCATGGCTGCAGCGCGGAGGGGGAATGACTGACTCATGGCGTCTCCTTTCACGACCCGATCAGTCAGGGGAAAACGCGTCCGCCCGTCCGGTGACGGGGAAACCATCGCTCTCTCTCATCCGGACTTTCACCGTCGGCCCCGGAGTTCCACCGGATCTGCTGACCCCCTGCCATTTGGTGCAGGGGCGCTCGCGGGCTGTCACCGCCGGTGGGGAGTTGCACCCCGCCCTGAGAACGCCGGAAAGACCCGGCCCGGCATGGCTAGCAGGCGTCTCGCAGGGGGGCAAGGGGCGCGGGGCGCAGGCGGGCGGTGCGGTCATGCACCAAGAGGCGCAGGGTAACGCTGCGTCCGATTCCGCCGTCGGGGGCAATCCGGACTTGCCGCAGGGATTGCGGCGACCCAAAGTCCGGCCATGTGGCTGACCGGACCCTTCGCCCGCTTCCTGCCCGCCCCCGCGACCGAGGAGGGCGCCGGGTTGGCCGATGCCGTCGTGCTGCTGCATGGCCTTGCGCGGACCGACGCCTCGCTTGCGCCCATGGCGATGGCCCTGAAGGCGGGGGGATTCCGGGTTCTGAACTGGTCCTACCCCTCGACCAAGGCCCCGCCCGAGGTGCTGGCCGAGGCGGTCGGGCAGGCGGTGGCCAAGGTGCAGCCGGGTCGGGTGCATTTCGTCACCCATTCGATGGGCGGCATCCTTCTGCGCGACTGGCTGTCCCGGCATCACCCGGCGCAGATGGGCCGCGTGGTGATGCTCGCGCCCCCGAACCACGGATCGGAACTGGTGGACCGGCTGGGCGACAACCCGGTCTTCAGCATGGTCAACGGCGCGGCGGGCAAGACGCTGGGCACCGGACCGAAGAGCTGGCCGAACAGCCTGCCGCCGGCGGATTATCCCCTGGGCATCATCGCGGGCACGCGGTCGCTGAACCCGGTGTGGAACGCGATGCTGCCGGGGCCGAACGACGGCAAGGTGACGGTGGAAAGCACAAAGCTGGACGGCATGGCCGACCATCTGGTGATGCCCGTGACCCATACCTTCATGATGGTGAACCCGGTGGTCATCCGGCAGGTTCTGGCTTTTCTGCGCGTGGGGCGGTTCGACCCTTCGCTGACGCTTTCGACGGTCGTGAAAGAGACTTTTCAGGCGGTGCAGTCTGGCTGACGACCTCCGGCGTGCCGGTGTCGGGCCTGCCCCGCTCCAGTTGCTTGCGGCCCAGCGCGGCCAGCTCCTCGTATTGCCGGACGAAGGCGGCAAGCTCGCGTTCCTCCAGTTCTTCCAGGTCGAGAAGCGAGAGATGCGCGCCCCTGGTGGCGCGGATCAACTCGTCCAGCTTCAGCTGCATGGCGGTGGTGTCGCGGTTCTGGGTGTTCTGGATCAGGAACACCATGAGGAAGGTGACGATGGTGGTGCCGGTGTTGATCACCAGCTGCCAGGTGTCG
>NZ_DAIQAT010000259.1:0-3095 GCF_036781545.1 Tabrizicola sp. | reverse complement strand
CGCCGCATAAAGCAGGATGTCGGCCAGCTTGCCGCCGCGCACCCTGGCCCGCAGGCCGCCGCCGATTGCGCCCAGAAGAAGACCGCCGATCACGAACATCGCGCCCCATTTCCGGGGCACCAGCCCCCTCAGCCCTTCGCCGCCCGGTCCGCCACGGCGGCGATGTCGCGCATCCGGGCCTTGACCTGGCTGTCAGGGCCGAAGCCATAGCGCGCCCAGGGTGCGCTGTCCATCCGCAGCGCCGCCGCAGCCGAGGGGTTGCCCAGTTTCTCCAGCGCCTCGGCCTTGATCAGCATCAGCGTGGCGAGGAGGGCGGCGTTCTCGTGCCGTTTCACCACCGGCATCGCCCGGTCGGCCAGCCGCGACGCCTCTTCCGGCAGGCCGCCGGCCAGCGCCATCGCGGCCAGTTGCATGTCGATATGCGCGAGTTGCAACTCGCCCCCCGACAGGCGGGCATAAAGCAGCGCCGCGCGGTCGAAGGCATCCAGCGCCCGCACCGGCTCCGACCCTGCCATCAGGCGCCCGACCGCGAAGTAGCTGAAGGCCAGCCGCCCGTCCTGCCAGCCGCTCGCTTGCGCGATGGCCAGCGCCCGCTCGGCTGCCACCTTCCGCGTGGTGAGCGAGCCGGTCTTCCCAAGCGCCGCCTCGATGGCGTGGGTCCAGTCCGGAGGGTTGCCCGGACCCACGACCGGCGACGTGCCCAACCTTGCGGCAACCTCCTCGCGGCTCATCCCGCTGGAAAGCTGCGGCGAGTAGGTCATCCGCAGCATGTCCATGTCGAAGCCGGTCAGGACCGAATGGAAGTTGTCGTCGTTGAAGACGCTGTCGGACAGCCGGTAAAGGTCGTTCAGCGGCCCCAGCGCCTGGGCAAGCTCCTCGTGCAGGCAGTCGCGCACTTCCTGCGGGCTGGTGTCGGAGGGGATGAAGATCGCCGCGCTCTCGCGCCGGGTGACAGTGGCCCAATCCACCCGCTTTGACCCGCGCAACCGGCGGTAGTCGGCCAGCGAGGACACGTTCGGCACCACGAAACAGGCCGCCGTGGGCGCCAGCCGCCGCAGTTCCGCGCGCGAGGCGAATTCCACCGTGATGGTCGCCGGGCCGGTGGCCGGGGAAATGTCGATCCCCGCCTCGTTCCGCAGCCGCCCGATCAGAGCGGCAAGGTCCTTGGCGGCGGTGGGCGGGGCGTTCCCCCGCAGGGCCACCGTGACCGGCCCCTCGAACCGGCTGAACGTCTCCAGCCCGCGCCCGTTTTCCATCGCGAAGGTCAGGTCCATGAAGTCCTGCGTCCGCGACGAGCCGCCCGAGGGCATCGCCAGCGCGCGATAGGCGGAAGGGTCGCCGAAGCCCACCCCCACCGCCATCGGTGGGTGGTTCTTCGACACCTGCGCAGGCGGAGCGCAGGCGGCAAGCGCGCAAAGGGCGGTCAGAAACAGGGGCAGGCGCATCGAGGAACCAGTCTGGCAGCGCGCCCCGGGCAGCAGGGCAGGGACAAGTCTCCGGCCCGAAGGCCCTCGAGTCAATTCGGGAAAATCCCGGATTTTCCAGCCACTATCCCTCGCGGTTGAAGTGCGGCTGGTCGCAGGATGTATCCGTGCACCTCATGGAATATTACAAATCCAACACTCATTCGCCGGGATTTTCCCCGCCGCAAACCGACGAGAAGTGATTCGGCTTGCGGGATTGAGGTGGAGGGCGCCTTCGAGCGCATGGATGCGCTCATCGCCCGGATGAACGAGGAGGCCGCCGAGAATGGACGACAATAGCGCCAGCACTGCGCCTCCCGCACCATTTCGCCGGTCGCCCCGATCTGGGCCATCTGGACCCGACCGGAGTTCATCCGCTCCTGCTTCGGCTCCAGCCACGGCCTCCGCGCGCATCACATTGCCGCCGATCTTCGGCGCGGCGGCAACCGGCCGCTCCGCAACGTCAACGGCGCGATCACCGAAAAGGTGCCCCGCCAAGCTCTCCGCCATCGCCGAAGACCTGACGGAAGCCCGCCGCCGTCACGATGCCGAGGCTACCGCTGCCCCCGCGCCATGAAGGCCAGCCGCTCGAAGAGCTGCACATCCTGCTCGTTCTTCAACAGCGCCCCATGCAGCCGGGGCAGGGCGTTCCTCGCCTCTCCGCGCAGATCCTCTGGCGCCAGATCCTCGGCCAGAAGCAGCCGCAACCAGTCCAGCACCTCGCTGGTCGAGGGCTTCTTCTTCAGCCCCGGCACCTCGCGCAGCTCGTAGAACTGCGTCAGCGCGGCGGCCAGAAGCGCCTCCTTGATCCCCGGAAAATGCAGCCGGACGATTGCCGCCAGCGTGTCGGCATCCGGGAAGCGGATGTAGTGGAAGAAGCAGCGCCGCAGGAAGGCGTCTGGCAATTCCTTCTCGTTGTTCGAGGTGATGATCACCACCGGCCGGTGCCTCGCCCGCACCGTCTCCCCCGTCTCGTAGACGTGGAACTCCATCCGGTCCAGTTCCTGCAACAGGTCGTTCGGAAACTCGATATCCGCCTTGTCGATCTCGTCGATCAGCAGAACCACGCGCCCCTCGGCCTCGAAGGCCTGCCAGAGCTTGCCCTTGCGGATGTAGTTGCGCACCTCATGCACCCGCGCCTCACCCAGCTGGCTGTCGCGCAAGCGGCTGACCGCATCATATTCGTACAGTCCCTGCTGCGCCTTGGTGGTCGACTTCACATGCCATTCGATCAGCGGCAGCCCCAGCGACTGCGCCACCTGCCGCGCGAGTTCGGTCTTGCCGGTGCCGGGCTCTCCCTTGACCAGAAGGGGCCGCTGCAACGTCACCGCAGCGTTCACTGCAAGCGCCAGATCGTCGGACGCTACATAGCTTTCGGTCGAGGCGAATTTCATTGCGCTTTCAACATCCTGTTTCCCGGCCATTCACAAACCCTACCCATGCCCAGAAAATGTCGCAACCGCTAGTGACAATCCTCCGGGCTTGGGATACATGCCCGCGCAACAGGAGCGCGCCATGACAGAAGCCCACCTGTCGGCAAGGTCCGGCGCGAAGGAGAGAGTTTCGATGAAGGCCGAAGTTTTCCTGCCCGACGATTACCGCCCCGCCGAAGACGAGCCGTTCATGAACGAC
>NZ_DAIQAT010000258.1:0-3099 GCF_036781545.1 Tabrizicola sp. | reverse complement strand
TACGCGCCAAGAAAACGCTTGCCTGTCCAGATAACATCTAACCAGGCATGCACCGCCATGAAATCGTCGACCGTGCCGCCCCATTTCTTCACGGAGGACAGGGCGTGGTGGTAGGGATGTGCCATCTCCGCCCCCTCAGAAATCGTGGGTGTAGAGTTCGGACGAGGTGACGCGCTCGTTGAACTCGAGGTGGATGCAGCGGGCCGCAGCGTCGAAGCAGAACTCGCCCCAGGCCCCATCGTTGTTTTCCCAACCGCCATGGGTGTCGGACAGGAAGTCATAGGCCAGCTGCTCGACGACATCCTCGAGCGACAGGCTGCGCATTTCGACTTCGGGATCGTCCCAGGTGAGCGCCGCGTATGCGATCTCGGTCGTGGGGAACTCGACGGCGGTCTCACCGGACCATGCGCCGATGCTTTCGATCTGGCCGCTGTCGCCGGCACCGTCGAAGGTCACGGTGACATGGGTGATGCCGGCCGCCGTGAGGCAATCGAAGAGACGGTCCTTGTTGCCGGGGCGCAGTGCTTCGATCCGGGCCGCGCGAGCAGCATGCGCGGCGAAGATCTGGGCCACGTCGACGGTCGGGGGTGCCATCGGCGGCGCGAGGGTGGGTTCCGTCAGGGTCATTGGGTGTCTCCAGTCAGGGGAAGGGATCGAAGCCAGGCCGGGCGATCTCTCTCCCCCGGACAAGCTCCAATTCCCCCCTGCCCCTCTCTGTCTCTCGGGCCTCACGCGGCAACCTGCAGCGCCCGGGCGGCGAAGGCGCGCCAGAGCGGATCGACGAGCCGAGCATCCAGAAGATCGGCGCGGTGGCGCAGCCGCTGCGCCAGATCGGGTTCGCCCCAGGCGGTCGCGCGCCCCGCCTGCGCGCGCAGCTGGCTCGCCTCGGTTACCACGCCCCGCGCCTCGGCCGCGCTCGTCAGCGGATGACACCAGGCGACGACGTGGTCGCTGGCGGCCCCGGCCAGAACAAGGCGCTCGTCGCGGTCGAGGATCGCAAGAAGCTGGGGCCCGGCATCCGGGGCGATGCCCTCGGCATGGTCGATCGCGCCCTGCATGGCCTCGGCCAGCGTTGCGAAGCGGGAGAGGACCAAAGGCGTGGCCCGGCCCGACATGAGGTCGGCCGGCGCGCGGCGCGACAGGGTCAGGGCGAAGGGATGACTGGGGTCAGCGTCGCCAGTCAGAATATGCGTCGGGACGCACCGCGCGTGGGCGGTCGGGTGGATGGGCAATTGCAGGTCGAACATGGGCGGATCTCCGACGGCGCGAGAAGCGTCTCTTCCCGCTTCTCCGTCAAAGACCAAACCGCCGCCCTCTTTCTCGAAGGCGAGACGGCGATGGGTCCGATGGGCCCTCAGAGCTTCCCCAGGGCTCGCAGGCTCAGCTCCGTCCCGGCGCCGACGATGATGTGGTCGTGCAGCGTCAGGCCGAGATACTTGCAGCCCTTCTGGATCTCCTTGGTCATGCTGAGATCGGCCTCCGAGGGCGTTGGATCGCCGGACGGGTGGTTGTGGATGAGGATCAGGGCGCTGGCGTTCAGCATCAGCGCCCGCTTGATCACTTCGCGCGGATAGACTGGGACATGATCGACCGTGCCGGTCGAGAGAAGCTCATCGGAGATGATGCGGTTCTTGCGGTCAAGGTAGAGGACGTGAAACCGCTCGATGGGGCCGCGAACGGTGAGCGCACAGTAGTCCATCAGCGCCTGCCAACTGCCGATGACGGGGTTTTGGCTGAGATAGCGGCCGAGGATGTCGCGGGCTTCGAGGACGATAGTTTCTTCCTGGGGGGTCATTGGAGTTCTCGCTGAAATGCGCACGCCGAAGCCCCCTACCCTCTCGGGGCGGGACCAGTGGCATGCATGTGGAAGGGGAAAGCGCGACCGCCGCGCGCGAGGGCGGTCGCGATGTCGGGTCTGCCGTCAGCCGACCCGGTCGAGGAGCTTCTTGGCGCGCCCCTCCATGTCGAGGCGGGCATCCTGCTGGGTCTTGTCGCGCGCAAGCCGCGTGATGCCCTGCACGAAGTCGAAGATGCTCTCGGGCGGGCGGCCCTCTTCCATCAGCACCTTCTCGATTATCTTGCCGGCTTCGGCCTTCGAGAAGCCGCGCTTACGCAGGAAGTCATCCCGGTCCTCGTCCGTCCGCGCCACGATCTGCTGCCGCGCCGCCTTGATGCCGTTCACGAAGCCCTGCGGCGAGGAATTGGCGAAGCGCGTCAGTGCCGGGGCCGCCTCATGGGCAAAGCGCGAGGCCGCGTATTTCGAATGGCGGATGGTGATCTCCTGGAAATCCTCGACGCCCCAGAGATTGCGGTTCTGGCACACAGCCCGCAGGTAGAAGCTTGCCATGCCGAGGGTTTTCGCGCCCACCTCGGAATTCCAGCAGTAGAAGCCTCGGAAGTAGAGATCGGGGGAACCATCCGGCAGCCGACCCGCCTCGATCGGGTTGTGATCGTCGACCAGGAACAGGAAGACGTCGCGGTCCGAGGCGTAGAGCGTGGTCGTGTCGCGGCTGACTTCGACATCTGGGTTGTAGACCCCGGTCGACCAGTCGAGCACGCCCGGCACCTTCCAGCGCGTGTCGCCGGTGCCATTGCCCGCGATGCGCTGCACCGCCTCGACCAGCTCATGGTCATGGATGCGGCCATAGTCGGGGCCGGTCACCGCGCGCAGTTCGGTGCGGCCGTCTTCCGTCACGAAGGTTTTCACCTGCTCGGCGCGGTGGTTGGCCAGGCCATACTGCAGGTTGATGCCCGCCAGCGGCGCGGGCAGCTGCCGCAGGTAGGAGGCAGGCGCGCCGACGATGCTGGCAAGCTGGCCGAAGGCCCAGTGCGTGGGCGCAATCGGCTCCTGCGCTTTCGGCAGCATCAGGTGCAGCCGCTCGGGGTTGTCGCGCGCCGCCTCGACTCGAATTTCTGCCGTTTGCACCACCCGGCTACGGCTGCGCTCGGAGCGGCCTTTCACATCGGCCCAGAGATCGTCGAGCGACAGATACCGCTCGTCATCAGGCCGGTTGAACCATTCGGACGACACCCGCCCGTTCCGTTCACCCCGGCTCACATCCACTTTCCAGCCACCAGCCCGCGTCGGTGCGACCGGAT
>NZ_DAIQAT010000257.1:0-3101 GCF_036781545.1 Tabrizicola sp. | reverse complement strand
CGTTCGCGCTCGTCGTTGCATTGGGTACAGGTGTTTGTTCCGCACCCTTGGCCCTAGCAGACGGTTTCATCTTCCAGGTCAGCCCCGACGGACAGCTGATCGATATCGCGAACGGCACGCAGTCGCTGCGGGCGTTCGACAGTTCGGACGCCGCTCCCGACGGGACGCAGACGGACCGCCTCTTTCTTTTCGCAAGACCACAGACCGCTGACACCCAAGCGCCCTTGGCGCAGCTTGCGGCACTTGCCCCGACACCACGCGCGATCCGCGCCTCCCCCGAAATCCTCCACGCCATCGAGACCACGGCGCTGCGCTATGGCAGCCATGACGCCCTGCGTCAGGCAGGTCTGTCGGTCACCGACTGGACGCTGTTCTACCGCGCCAATATCGAGGTTGAGAGTGCTTATGACCCGCGCGCGCTGAGCCCGGTCGGGGCCATCGGGCTTGGCCAGCTCATGCCCGGAACCGCGCGCGATCTTGGCGTCGATCCTCATGACATTGCGCAGAACCTCGACGGCTCGGCCCGGTACCTTCTGATGATGCTGGAGCGCTTCGGCGATCCTGCGCTGGCGTTGGCCGCCTACAATGCCGGACCCGAGGCGGTCACCCGCCATGGCGGCATTCCCCCTTTCCGCGAAACCCAGGGCCATGTGGCCCGTGTGACTGCCGTGTTCCAACGGCTCAGAGGAGATCTCTCGTGACATCCAGACTTTCCCCCGTCGCCGCCCGCGCGGTGACTTGCACGCTCATGGGCGCGATGGCCCTCATCGTGCTCGCAGATCCCGCACTGGCGCAGAGTATCGATCTCTCGCCGGTCCAGACCTTGCTGCAGGGCATCGTGAACGCCATCACCGGCCCCTTGGGCATCGTGATCGGCACGTTGGCGCTGATCGGTGTGTTCCTCTCCTGGCTCTTCGGCATCCTCGATTTCCGCCAGGCGCTCTGGGTCGTGGTCGCGATCGCGGGCATCGCTGCAGCCCCCACCATCGTCGCCGCCATCTGGACAACCTGAGCCAGAGCTTCCGGAGGTCTCGGACATGTCCGACCAGTCCCGCGTGTTCATCGGCCTTCTCAGGCCGCCCAAGCTGATGGGCTTGCCGATCATGTATGCCATGGTCTGGCTCTTCGGCTCGACGCTCCTGTTCCTCTGGGTCCAGAGCTGGGTGGTGGCCGTCTTCGCGGGGCTGGCCTGGCCGGCGCTTTGGAAAGCCGCGGACTGGGATCCGAACTTCCTCGACGTCCTGGTCATCACCTTGCAGGAAACCCCGCCCACGACGAACCGCAAGCTTCACGGAGGTGACAGCTATGCCCCGTGATGGAATTGCCGATGAGGTGGCGGAGGGTCTCGATCCGCTCACCGCGCTGCCGGCATGGGTCAAGGGCGAGAAGCGGCTCTCGTCCATGCTGCCTTACGTCAGCCTCGTGACCGACCGAACGATCCGGACGCGCGGCAACGAGCTGATGCAGTGCATCCGGCTCGAAGGGGTGAACAGCATCACGAGCGAGGATGGGCATCTCGACCGGATCGGCGGGCTCCTGGCAGGCATCGTCGCGCAGGTGGGGACCGAGTTCTCCTTCTACCTGCACAAGGTGTCAAAGGCGGTCGACGTGACCCTGCCGCCCATCCCGGGCGAAGGGTTCGCCGCCGCCATCGACCAGCGCTGGCGCGCGCATCTGGGTCAAGCGGGCCTGCGTGACAAGACACTGACCCTGACGGTCCTGAAGCGCCCAGAGACCGGCAGCCGCTTGCCGTTCGGTCTGGGGGCATCCCGCGCCCGGCATGCGGCGGATACGACCCGGCGCTTGCGCAAGCTCGACGAGGTCGTGGGGTTTCTGCTGTCGTCTTTCGATGAGCTGAAGCCCCGCCTGCTTGCTGCCAGCACCGGCGAGCTTCTGGGCTTCCTCGGTTCACTCAACACGGGCGAGGAACACCCGCTCTTCCCGCGCTCGCGCCTGGGCGTGATCGCCGAAGATGTTGCCAATACCCGCGTCACCTTCCGGGGTACGACCGTCGGGCTGTCCGACGGTGCTGTGGGCGACAAGCTCGGCGCGATCTTTGCGGTGAAAAACTACCCCGCGAAGACCGACAGCCTGATGCTCGACGAGCTGAACCTGCCCGTCGACATGGTGGTCACCCACTCCTTCGTGCCGATCAACGCCAATATCATGGCAGGCCGCATCAAGCGGCAGCTGCGCCTCATGCAGGCGGCCAATGACGGGGCCGTCAGCCTCGCGCAGGAGTTGGAACTCGCCCAGGACGATCTGGAATCCAAGCGCCTGATCTTCGGGGAACACCACATGACAGTGGCTGTCTATGCGCGCAGCAAAGCGGCGCTCGACGACATCGCGGCCGAGATCCGCAACATCTCGGCCACCTCCGGCATCAACCTGATCTCGGAAGCCTTCGGCGCGCGGGCGCATTTCATGGCGCAGCATCCCGGCAATACCGGGGCGCGCAGCCGCAAGGCCGCGATCACGAACCACAATTTCGCCGATCTCGCCACTTTCCACCGCACCCCGCTCGGCAAGACTGGTCAGGAAGTGCCCTGGGGCGTGCCGATCACGCTTTTTCCGACGCCGGAGCGCAGCGGGTTCCGCTTCAACTTCCACGAACAGGGCGCGCCGGATCGCGAGCCCACGGGTGGCCACACCCTGATCCTCGGCCGCCCCGGGTCCGGAAAATCTGTGCTGGCGGCGTTCCTTATGACCATGGCAAAGCGGGCAGGCGCGCGGCTTTTCGTCTTCGATTATCGTGCCGGTATGGAAATGGCCGTCCGCGCGCTTGGGGGTAGCTATTCGACCGTGCGGGCCGGACGTCCCACGGGCCTGAACCCGCTGCAGACGGAAATCGACGCCCGCGGACAGGCATGGCTGGCCGATTGGCTCGCAAGCCTTCTCGAGCGCCGCGACCGACCCCTGACCCCGGTGCAGACCAACCGTCTGCAGGAGGTCGTGCGCCAGAACGCCAGTGCCGGAAACGCAGGGCTGCGGAACTGGTCTGATTTCGCCTCGCTCCTCGTCTCGACCGATGACGAAGGCGATCTTTTCGAGCGGATGCAGGAATGGACCGCCGAGGGCCGCTACGGCTGGATCTTCGGGGC
>NZ_DAIQAT010000256.1:0-3221 GCF_036781545.1 Tabrizicola sp. | reverse complement strand
CGCTGGCCGGGGCTTGGAACATCTGCTTCGTCTCCGAAAATGTCATCAAGGGCGCCGTCGAGAGCGGCGTTGCCAGTCTTGGCCGGGCCTACGGGTTGCGCCGGAACCCGCCCTCTTCCGTCGCCTTTTGCGCCATCTGCTGCAGGCTTTCCAGCCGCGCCGTCAGCTCCGGGTGATGCGGCTTGGGGGCTTTCGTCAGCCGGTCGATTTCCGCCTGTATTTCCGCCCTCGGGGATGATGAATCCGGCCCGTCCAAGCCGATCAGCGACAGCGCCTGAAACCTGTCCATAGAAGTCCTCGAAGTTGAAGCCCTGCGCCTCGAACTGCGCCCGCCATTTCGCCCGATCAGTGTAGATGATCAGGCCCATTTCTTCCAGCACGAGTTGGAAGAAGGGTCGCGTGGCTGCTAGGTATCTTGCCTCACCTGCAGCGTTTGCCTCACCCTTTTCCAGCATGTGCTGGTTGATGCGCCACAGGGCCGCGTCCCGCGCCTCGGTCAGCGCCACGTTCAGTTTCGCCTGACGGTTCATCGGATCGCGCAGGGTTACGTCATCCACCATGTCGAAGTCGCGCGTGGCGCGGACTTCGTGCCGGTCCCCGTTGTGCCCGATGACCGCGAGTGTGTGCTTTGGCCAAATGGCCAGAATGGCCAGATCGGACCCGCTGAAACCGTTGCTGCTCGGGTGGTTGTGGACAGAATAGGCCGCCTCATCACGCGAACCCGCCCGCCAGACCGCAGCCGGGAACGACACGCCGCTTTTGTGGCCTGACGTGATCGCCAGCGGGATGCCGTCCTCTGTCAGGACAACGAGGTGTTCGACCCCGCTCCGCTTTCCCTCGTCCAACACGAAGGCATCGGCCACGGCCTTCTTCTCGGCGAAGGTCTTGGCCTCAATCAGCTTGGCCATGAGCGTTTCGCCGGTAGGCGTTTCCGCGATGTCGAAGGAGCCGTTGGCCTTGTTTACGGCCTCGTCACCATCGACCGTGTAGCGCGCGAGGATCGCGCGGCGTTCGGCCTGCATCGCCTCAACTGCGGCCTGTCGCGCCCGGATTTCATCCGCCAGCTTGTCGGTCGGTGACTGCGGCTTAGGCTTCGGATCAGCCTTCGGCGGGTCGAACAAATCCTGATCAGGGTTGAAGAGCGGCCCGGCGTCACCAGAGTTTCCATCCGGTTTGCGCAGCTTGGATTGCTGGGCGCGCACGGCGGCCTCGGCTTCGGCCTTGATCTGGGCAGGGGATTTTCCGGTCTGGGCCGGGGCGAAGGGGTCGGCGGGGGGTGGTGCTGCAGGCGTAGGGTCGGCGCCGGGCGCCTTGACGCCTTCCGGCAAGGGAAGCCCGGCACCCGCCCACCGCTGCAACAGGTCGCCTTCGGTCAGCGCAACCGGCAAGCCGTCTTCCACAAGTTCGTTCTTGGCATTGAGGCGATACCGGACAAAGCGCGGTTCGGGCGTGGCTGCGCGGATCATCCTGACCTGCATGATGTTTAGCAGGTGGATCGCGGGGCGCTTGCGTCCCGTGCTGTCCACCTGCCATTGCGAGGCAAGGAAATGCCGGGTTTTGCCGCGCGCCGTAACCGTCAATGGATACCAATGCTGGCGCCCGATCTGGACCGACGGCAAGGCATCGAAAGCGGCGCGGATCGCATCGCCGACAGTAGCGTCTGACTCGGGTGCTGCCGGTGGTTTCGCCTCTGACCCCTTCGGCTTTCGCCCGGTCATGGCGGCCAGAATGTCGGCTTGCGGATCGGGCGCCGCCGGTGCGGGCCCGCCGAACAGATCACTATCCGCGGCGTTTTCGTCCCGCTTGTCGCCCTGGGGAGGATCAACTTCCCCCCCCTTCCCGCCTACGGCTTGCGGTTCAGGTTCCGGCTGGCGTTCTGGGACAGGCGCTGCCCCTCCTTGATTGCCGTCTGCGCGTTGCTGGCCGCGCGCTCCCAATTCACGTTCGACGGCATCGAGGAACTGCCGGGTTGCGGCGGCGACTGTTGCGCCACCGTTGAGGGCGCGTGCTGCTGCTGTGAGGGCTTCACTGATCGCTCCCTTGGTGTTGGCTTCGCGGCCCAGATAGTCCCGCATCGCGGCTGCGCTGTCCAGTCGGGTCTGGTTGCCCTCTGCGTCAAGTTGGTTGCCAGCGGCGGCAAGCCGGTCGGCATTGGCGATGACGTTCCTGAACGCGCTTTGCTCCTCGCGCTTCATCTTCGAGGCGGCTTCGAGGATCTTCGCCCGCTCAAGATAGAGATTCTTGGTGTCGTCTTCCGGGCCGAACAGGCTGTCCTGCGTCTCCACGACGGTATCCGCAGCGGCCTGCCGCGCCACGCTTTCGGCCTGAAACGCGGTGATGGGGCGTTCCTTCTGCATCCGCGCCAGAAGCGCCAGAATGTTGGCCTGCGCCGCTTTGTCGGTCACCGCCCGCCCGACGATTCCGCCGTCGCGCTCGCTCGACACGCCGTTGATCACCATGCCGAAGGCCTGCTCCGACAGGTTGCGCATCCCCATGGCGTCCCGCACGATGGCGGATGACGGGGGAAGGCCCAACTGATCCGGCGTCTTGTCGGTGCCGCGCAACACCTTGGCCGCGTCCAGCGCTGTGCCAGAGCCTTCCGCGATGTTCTTCAGGGCCGCCGTCACGCGCGCCTCTTCCGGGGTCACGCCATCGGCCTGCCGCAGGATCATGGCGGGCATCTGGATCGCCTTGCCCTGCCCGGCAAGCCGCTTGGCCAGCCCAAGGCGCTGGTGACCATCAGCGATTACGCGGCGCCCGTCGGCATACTCATAGATGATCGACATGCCAGCGCGTTCCGGCCGCCACTCGGTCACGCCCTTGAGCCGATCCGTCACGCCTTCCGCATCACCACCGGCCTTGTATTGCATCACGCCGGGTTCGGTGCCGATTTTGGCCACACCTGCCGCGTCGATAAACTCGAAATTGCGGGGCTGGTTCGGAATAGGCGCCGGGGGCACGGTTCCGCCTGCGGCCTGCACCACATCAGCTTGGGGCGCCGGGCCTGCGGTCGGGCTTGGCTGACCCTCTGGCGCCGGTTCCGCATCTGCGGATTTACGCATTTCCGCAGGTGGCGGGGCTTCTGACTTCACTTCTGCGTCGATCTGGTCCGGGCTGATCGGTTCAACCGTGCCGGTCTGCCGGTCATACCGGACCTTGCGCCCGGTCGGGACGCGCTGCCCGTCGGGGCCGTTTTCGATCTCGTCCAGAATCTCGTAGCG
>NZ_DAIQAT010000255.1:0-3248 GCF_036781545.1 Tabrizicola sp. | reverse complement strand
ACGACCCCGGACTTGAGGCAGCAATGGCGTTTCCAGAGCGGTTTTCGAACCTGCCGGATTATGCGTTTCCGCGTCTGCGGAAACTTCTCGACGCGCACGCCCCCGGCGGCGATCCCATCGCCATGACCATCGGCGAGCCGCGCCACGCGATGCCGGGCTTTGTCGGACCAGTGCTTGCCGCGAACCTGTCCGGCTTCGGCGTCTACCCGCCGAACGACGGGACGCCCGAGCTTCTGGCGGCGATCTCCGGCTGGATTGCGCGGCGGTATGGGGTGACGCTGGCCGAAGACCGGCTGATGGTACTGAACGGCACCCGCGAGGGGCTGTTCAATGCCTGCATCGCGCTCTGCCCCGAGGTGAAGAAGGGCCGGAAGCCGGTCGTCCTGATGCCGAACCCGTTCTATCAGGTCTACGCCGTAGCCGCGCTGGCCGTGGGGGCCGAGCCGGTCTATGTGCCCGCGACCGCCGCCACCGGCTTCCTGCCCGACTACGGCAGCCTGCCGAAGGAGATACTGGACCGGGTGGCGCTGGCCTATATCTGCTCTCCCGCCAACCCGCAGGGCGCGGTGGCCTCGGCGGACTATCTGGCGGATCTGCTGACCTTGGCCGAGACGCATGACTTCAAGGTGCTGGCCGACGAATGCTATTCGGAGATCTGGCGCGAGACGCCGCCGCCCGGACTTCTACAGATCGCACATCAGCAAGGCGCCGATCCCGAGCGGGCGCTGGTGTTTCATTCCCTTTCCAAACGCTCGAACTTGCCGGGGCTGCGGTCGGGCTTCGTCGCCGCGGGGCCGCAGTCGATGCTGCGCATCCGGCAGCTTCGGGCGTTCGCCGGGGCGCCCCTGCCCCTGCCCCTGCAGCGGGTGGCCGAAGCGGCCTGGGCGGATGAGGCGCATGTCGATGCCTCCCGCGCGCTGTATCAGCAGAAGTTCCGCGATGCGGACCGCATCTTCGCGGGGTTGCAGGGCTATCAGGCGCCGGGCGGCGGGTTCTTCCTGTGGCTGCCGGTCGAGGATGGCGAGGCGGCAGCCCTGAAACTGTGGCGCGAGACGGGGGTGCGGGTCCTGCCCGGCGGCTACCTGTCGCGCGATGCCGGGGGCCAGAATCCCGGCAAGGGTTATATCCGTGTGGCGCTGGTCGCCACGCAAGAAGAAACGCAGCGCGGGCTGACTTTGCTCCGCGACTGTCTTTATCGGTGAGGGACGAATGGCTTCGTATCAGGCACGGCAGCGCGATCCGCTTCTGGACCAGGGCACCCAGGCAATGCTGGAACGCCGGGGGCGCGAGCTTCTGGGGCTGGCCCTGGTGCTGGTGGCGCTGGGGTTCACGCTGATGCTGTGGAGCTATTCGCCGGAAGACCCCGGCTGGATGGTGGCGACCGAGGAACCGGCGCAGAACATCTTCGGGCGCTTCGGGGCGGCACTCGCCTCGACCCTGATCATCCTGATTGGCAAGGGGGCCTGGACGATTCCGCTGATCTGCCTTTCCTGGGGCGTGCGTTTCATGATCCACCGCGGCGGCGAGCGTGCCATCGGCCGGGTGGTCTTTGCGGTGATTGCGGTGGCCTTCGCGGCGGTGCATTGCGCGACGTTGGTGCCGGGGGATGACTGGACGCACACCTTCGGACTGGGAGGACTCTTCGGCGATACCGTCACCGGATCGCTGATCGGGGTCATTCCGGGCTCGGCGGGGTTCGGGCTCAAATTCCTGTCGCTGATGACCTTCGCGGGCCTGATCGCGATGATGCTGTTCGTGACCGGCTTCGACATGGACGAGCTGAAGACGATCCAGCGCTTCCTGCTTCTGGGCTCGATCATGGGCTATTCCGCACTGCGTCAGGGTGTCGGTGCCGGTGCGCGCGGGGCGCTGACGGGCGCGGCGGCCTTGCAGGACCGGGCGCGGGCGCGGTCGGCGGCGAGGGGCGAGCCACCCGTAGCGATGGGGCGGGAAGCTCCGGTCTCGCGCCGGGTGATGCCGCCGGTGACGGGAGACATGGCGCCAGAACCGCTGCGGGCAAGCCCGGCGCGGGCAGGGTCGGCCGCGCTGCGGCCCGAGCCGCGCCATATGCCGGAGCCGGAGCTTGCCGCTCCTCCGGTCAAGGAGAAGCTGGGCCTTCTGGAACGCCTCCGCCGCAAACACCAGCCGGAACCCGAGTTGATCGAGCTGGAGCCGAGCTGGGACGCCTCGATGCCGCAGGAAGACCGGATCAAGGCGCGGATTTCCGACGTGATCCGCACCCGCGTGATGCGGACGCCGGACTTCCCGGTGGCGCCGCCGCCGCTGCCGACTGCGGCCCGGGTAGAGCCGCCGGTGATGCGCCCCAAAGGGCCGGTGGTTCTGATGGCCGACACGCGCCCCCTGCCCCGCATGGCCGCACCTGTCGCGCCGCCCGCCTGGGAGCCGGAGGTCGAGGAGGAGGAGGATCAGGTCGCTTTCTCCGAGGATGCGGCCTGGGAGGACCAGGACGATCTGGCGGACTACCCGCTGGACGAGCTGGAGGACGAACTGCCCCCGGCCCGTCCGATGGCCTTCACCCCCGACCGCAAGGCCGTGGTGCAACATGCGGTGAAGAAGCCCGCACCCTCGCGGCAGGCGATGGCGGAAAGCCAGCCTGCGCTGCGCTTCGAGGAGGCGGCCCAGGTCTATGAACTTCCGCCCCTGTCGCTGCTGTCGGCCCCGGTCAAGATACAGGGCACCCAGCTTTCCGACGAGGCGCTGGAGGAAAACGCCCGGATGCTGGAAAGCGTGCTGGACGATTATGGCGTTAAGGGCGAGATCACCGCGGTCCGCCCCGGCCCGGTCGTGACCATGTATGAGTTGGAGCCAGCGCCGGGCCTGAAGGCCTCCCGAGTGATCGGGCTGGCGGACGACATCGCGCGCAGCATGTCGGCCTTGTCGGCGCGGGTCTCCACCGTGCCGGGACGCAGCGTGATCGGCATCGAACTGCCGAACGCCCACCGCGAGAAGGTGGTCCTGCGTGAAATCCTTTCGGCCCGCGACTTCGGCGACAGCCATCTGCGGCTGCCGCTGGCGCTCGGCAAGGACATCGGCGGCGAGCCGGTGGTGGCGAACCTCGCCAAGATGCCGCACCTGCTGATCGCCGGGACGACCGGCTCGGGCAAGTCCGTCGCGATCAACACGATGATCCTGAGCCTTCTCTACAAGCTGACGCCCGAGGAATGCCGGCTGATCATGATCGACCCGAAGATGCTGGAACTTTCCGTCTACGACGGCATCCCGCATCT
>NZ_DAIQAT010000254.1:0-3263 GCF_036781545.1 Tabrizicola sp. | reverse complement strand
CACCGGAGATTTCGTCGTGAACGGGCGCGGCGGGCTGTCGGTCGGCGGGCGGCTGGCCTTCGCGGGCCTGAAGACGCAGCCCTTGCTGACCGACCTCGCGGGCTGGGACCGGCTGATCGCGACCGGCGATTTCGACCTGGAATTCCTGGGCGTCGGCAATTCCGTCGATGCGATCATGAAAAGCCTGAAAGGGAAGGGGTCGCTGGAGCTGGGCCAGGGCGAGCTGCGGGGTCTCGACATCGCGGGGATGCTGAAGAACCTGGACCCGAACTATGTCGGCGAAGGACAGAAGACGATCTTCGACGGGCTGGCGGGCACCTATACGATCACGGGCGGCGTCCTGTCGAACAGCGACCTGAAACTGGTCGCGCCCTATCTCACCGCCTCGGGTGCGGGCGAGATCGGTCTCGGGACACGCACGCTGAACTACCGCCTGCGGCCCACCGCGCTTGCGGCGCAGGACGGGACGGGCGGGGTGATGGTGCCGCTCTTGATCACCGGGACCTGGGCGGAACCGAAGTTCCGGCTCGATCTCGAAAGCATCGCGCGCGAGAAGATGGAGGCCGAGGCGAAGGCAGCCGCCGCGCGGCTGGAAACGGAAGCCAAGGCCGCCGAAGCCGCCGCCAAGGCCGAACTGGAGCGGCGGCTGAAAGAAGAGCTGGGGGTCGAGGTGGCGCCTGACGAATCCCTCGGCAATGCCACCCGACGCGGAGTGCAGGACGCGCTGGAAGACCAGACCCGCAAGGCGCTGGAGGAGATTTTGAACGGGAACTGACCTCCGCAGGGACCCTCGGGTCTACTTCAACGCCGCCAGAAGGTTGGCGTAGTCATCGGTCCAAAGGTTGATGCTTGGTTCGGGCAGGGGCGCCCAGGCCGGATCGGTCGCGGTAAGGCCAAGGTCCGCAGTTGTTCGCGCCAGCGTCACGACCGTAGACGGAAAGGCCCCGACGGCGCCTTCCAGTTCCTGCGCCCTCTGGGAGCGGTAGCGTCCGATCAGCCCCAGTTCCCGTGCCGCAGCCGCCAATGGCTGAGCCAGATCGTAAAACCGGTTCGAGACATGGAAGACCAGGATGCCGCCTGTGTTCAGCCGGTCAAGGTAAAGCTGAATTGCCTCGGCCGTGGCAAGGTGGACCGGAATGGCATCGGAACTGTAGGCGTCGATGACCAGGATGTCGTATTTCAGATCGGTCTGTTGCTGCAGCACGATCCGGGCATCGCCGACATGGATCTGGGCATCTGGCGCGCAGGTCGACATGAAGCTGAAATACTCTGGATTTTTCGCAATATCGACAACCATGGGGTCGATTTCGTAGAAGTGCCAATCCTGGCCGGGTTTGCTGTAGCAGGCCAGCGCACCAGTACCGAGGCCGATGATTCCAATGGTCCGGGGCGGAATGGCGCGTTCCTCGTTGACGATCTGTGCCATCAGGCCTTTTGGATGATAATACGTCAGGGGCGTTGGTCGCGCGGCGCTTTCTGAAATCAGCTGGGCACCGTGAACAGTCGTGCCGTTCTTGTATTCCCGCATGTCGCCACGCACCGAGATGAGATGCACGCCAAAGAAGCTTCGGTCGATCATCAGGATATTCGCAGTGCCGAACAGCGCCCAGATCCCGATCATGGTCGCGGTGGTTACGGTCGGCACAACGGGCTGCCGGGCAAAGACCACATAGATGACCATCAGGATCGCCACCGCCAGCAGCGTTTTGACGACCGGACCAAGCGCGTGCAGCGCCGTGATGTCCAGAAGCATCGGCGACAGGCCCACCAACGCGAGCACCAGGCCGAGCGCGACCTCGCGCGGGGCATTGGCGGCCGGGCGTCGGATCATCAGCAGTGCAATCAGAGCGACAGTGATCGGATATTCCAGCAGCCGGTCGAAGACCAGAGGCGCGAAGATCGAGTTGAAGAGCCCGCCCAGCGCGCCCCCGACCGACATCGTCAGGTAGAAGACTGTGAGGTACTTCGCATCGGGCCGCGCCTCGAAAAGCATGCGGTGGGCGATCAGGCTGACGACGAAGAAAGCCAAAAGCAAGACGGCAATCCACGCAAGCGTCGCGGTTGGGCGCAGGCTGAAGAACACCAGCACTCCCAGCGCCAGTGGCAGCAGGCGAAGCAGCCGGTCAGCGGTTAGCGGCGAGCGGTTGGAAAAGACTAGCACGAAGGTCAGAAGGTAAAGCGCCAGCGGCACGACCCAGACCAATGGAAAGGATCCAAGGTCGGTGCTGATCTTGGAGGTAACGCAGAGCATCAGCGACGATGGCAGAAAAGCCAGGAATGCCCAGTAGCCCAAGGTCTTGATTCCGGGTTCGGCTCTGTCGGAGGCGGCCGCCTCGCGGGGCGCGCCAGCAGGCTCGGCACCGCGTCGTGCGGCCAGTCCCGAAAGCAGCAGGAGCGGCCCCAGCGCCATAAACCCAACTGACCAGCCACCGGAAATGGCCTTCATGCCGAAAAGCGGCTCGGCCACCAGCGGAAAGGCCAAAAGAGCCACCAGCGAACCCAGGTTGCTGGCCGCATACAGAAAATAGGGGTCGTCGGCGCTGGGGCCACCGCTTCGGCGATACCATGACTGGATCAGTGGCGCATTGGCCGACAGCACACCGAACGGCAGTCCGACCCCAAGCGCATACAGCCACAGTGTCTGTGTCACGACAGGACGCGAGGGATCATATTGCCAGCCCGACGGCACGGCCAATGGCAGGACCGTCATCGCCAGCAGCAAAAGCGCGATATGAATCACCACCTGCGCCAGTGTGGGAACATAGCGCGTCATGAGATGGGCATAGAGATAGCCGCCAATCAGCACCGTCTGGAAGAAGAGCATCGCAGCGGTCCAGACGGCAGGCGCTCCGCCAATCTGCGGCAGGACCATGCGGGTAAACAACGGCTGGACGAAGAACAGCAAAAGTGCGCTGGTGAAGATCGTGGCCGTGAACAGGATCGGAATAAGACGCCCCGAACGCCGATCGCTCTCTGCCGAAGTCATCATCGTCATCGCCCGTCTCCTGCACTGTGCCGCAGCAACAGGACAAGTAAATCGGGCAAATTTGGGCCGAATTGGTGAACAATCCACGAAGCACACCCGGCGACGTCCGCGATACGGCGACGCCGGGGCTGAAACGCTGGCCGAAGATCGGAGGCGCCAGAGCGCTACCGCCGCCGGTCGCGCCTTGCGCTCATCGGCTGGAAGGCGACGCCGACATGTGCTTCGCAATAGGGCTTGCCGGGCAGGCTGGGCAGGCCGCAGAACCAGAAATCATCCG
>NZ_DAIQAT010000253.1:0-3292 GCF_036781545.1 Tabrizicola sp. | reverse complement strand
ATGGGCCAATGGCCAGACTTCTTGTCATCGTAGGAAGGAAGCGCATGGGCCGGTGACGGTTGACCATAGTGGTTCCCATGCGCCCCCGGAGGAAACCTCGGGGGCTTTTTGTTGCGCAAAGGCGGAGACGGAAATGACGAAGCAGATGACCGGAGCAAGAATGGTGATCCAAGCCCTGAAGGACCAGGGCGTCGAGGTCGTCTTCGGCTATCCCGGCGGCGCGGTGCTTCCGATCTATGACGAGATCTTCCAGCAGAACGACATCCGCCATGTGCTGGTGCGCCACGAACAGGGTGCCGTCCATATGGCCGAGGGCTATGCCCGGTCGACCGGCAAGCCCGGCGTGGCGCTGGTGACATCCGGCCCCGGCGCGACCAATGCCGTCACCGGCTTGACCGATGCGCTGATGGATTCGATCCCGATCGTCGTGCTGACCGGCCAGGTTCCGACCTTCATGATCGGCACCGACGGGTTCCAGGAGGCCGATACCGTCGGCATCACCCGGCCCTGCACCAAGATGAACTGGCTGGTGAAGGACACCGCGAAACTGGCCGAGACCATCCACCAGGCCTTCCATGTCGCGACCCACGGCCGCCCCGGCCCGGTGCTGATCGACATTCCGAAGGACGTGCAATTCGCCACCGCGGATTATGTGCCGGCGGAAAAGGCCAAGGTCGCGCATTACCAGCCGCGGACCGAGGGCGACCCCGACCGCATCGCGCAACTGGTCGAACTGATGGAACAGGCCGAGCGCCCGATCCTCTATACCGGCGGCGGGGTGGTGAACTCCGGCCCCCATGCCAGCGCGCTGCTGCGGGAACTGGTGGCCGAGACCAACTTCCCCATCACCTCTACGCTGATGGGGCTGGGCTCCTATCCGGCCAGCGGCAAGAACTGGCTGGGGATGCTGGGGATGCACGGGCTTTACGAGGCCAATCTCGCCATGCACGGCTGCGACCTGATGATCAACATCGGCGCGCGGTTCGACGACCGGATCACCGGGCGGGTGAAGGACTTCAGCCCGAAGTCGAAGAAGGCACATATCGACATCGACCCCTCCTCGATCAACAAGGTCATCCATGTCGACGTGCCCATCGTCGGCGACGTGACGAAGGTGCTGGAGGAGGTCCTCCGCCAGTGGCGCGCGCGGGGGTCGAAGACCGACCAGCGCGGTCTCGCGCAATGGTGGAAGCAGATCGACGAATGGCGGGCGGTGAAATGCCTCAGCTACAAGCCGTCCGAGAAGACCATCAAGCCGCAATATGCGCTGGAACGGCTGGAGGCCCTGACCAAGGGCATGGACCGCTACATCACCACGGAAGTGGGCCAGCACCAGATGTGGGCCGCGCAGTTCCTGGGCTTCGAGGACCCGAACCGCTGGATGACCTCCGGGGGCCTGGGGACGATGGGCTACGGGCTGCCCGCCAGCATCGGCGTGCAGGTCGCCCACCCCGAGGCGCTGGTGATCAACGTCGCGGGCGAGGCGTCCTGGCTGATGAACATGCAGGAAATGGGCACCGCGATGCAGTTCCGCGCCCCGGTCAAGCAGTTCATCCTGAACAACGAACGCCTGGGCATGGTGCGCCAGTGGCAGGAACTGCTGCACGGCGAGCGCTATTCGTCGTCCTGGAGCGAAAGCCTGCCCGATTTCGTGAAGCTGGCCGAGGCCTTCGGCTGCAAGGGCATCCAGTGCAAGGACCCCAAGGACCTCGACGACGCGATCCGCGAGATGATCGCCTATGACGGCCCGGTGATCTTCGACTGCCTGGTCGAAAAGCACGAGAACTGCTTCCCGATGATCCCCTCCGGCAAGCCGCACAACGAGATGCTGCTCTCCGCCGATGCCGATGCGTTCCGGTCGGGGGCGGTGCTGGTGTGACGGATGCGGTCCCCGGGCGTGGGTCCGGGGACCGCATCGTCGCAGGCACACAGGATCAGACGCGATGACCCTTACCGCCGAACCTGCAGGGAAGACCCGCGACCTCTCGCTCGACGTCGCCAAGGGTGTCGGCATCATCCTGGTGGTGATCGGCCATGCCTGGCGGGGGCTCGACACGGCGGGGATGATCGGGGACCAGCGCCTGTTCCAGACCATCGACCATCTGATCTACAACTTCCACATGCCGATGTTCTTCCTTCTGTCCGGCATGACCTTCCAGTCCTGGGCCCTGCGCCGCCCGCTGGGAGAGGCCGCGGTCAGCCGGGTGACGCGGCTCCTCTGGCCGCTTCTCCTCTGGACCTATCTCTTCGCCGCCGCGCGGCTGGCCGCCGGGGACCATGCCAATGCGCAGGTCGAAGGCTGGCAGAGCCTGATCTTCTGGCCCCTGCCCCCGCGCGACCATTTCTGGTTCCTCTGGGCGCTTTTCCTGCAGCAGCTGGCAGCGCTTGCCCTGATCCGGTTCGTCACCGGGCCGCTCTCCGGCATCACCTGGGCGATCCTTGCCGCGGTGGTGATCCTCGCCTCCAGCTTTACCCCCGGCCTGACCCCCTGGACCTTCGGCGCGGCGACCTATGCCGGGGCCTTCCTGGCCGGGCTTGCCCTTGGACAGACCCGCTGGCGCCCGGCAGGCGCCCTCGCCTTCGCCCTTGCCGCCGTGATCTTCGCGGCCCTCCAGCTTCTGAGCTTCCAGCTGCCCCACACGCTTTTGCCCCGCCAACTCCTCGGCATCGGCCTCTCGCTGGCCGCGCTGGCGATGATCCACATCCTCGCGGCCGGTCGTCAGTCGGCGCCGCTCCGCCTCCTCGCCTGGCTTGGCCTTGCATCGATGGGCATCTACCTCGCCCATACCATCTTCTCCGCCGGCACCCGCGCCGTGCTGGCCCGTTTCACCCCCGACCTGACGCTGCACATGATCCTCGGCACGCTGGCCGGGATCATCGGCCCGCTTCTGATCTACGCCCTCATCCGCCGCATCGGCCGCCCGGCCTGGATCGGCTTCTGACCCCATGCAAACATCCAACGGAAGGTAGGACCCATGTCCGCACTGAACATCAAGAAGGGCTCGACCAGCCATTCCGCCTATGACCTTCGCTCGGCCCTGTCCGAGGTCGAGGAGAGCCATACCCTCGCCGTGATCGTCGAGAACGAGCCGGGCGTTCTGGCCCGCGTCATCGGCCTCTTCTCGGGGCGCGGCTACAACATCGACAGCCTGACCGTCGCGGAGGTGGATCACACGGGCCACCGCTCGCGCATCACCATCGTCACCCGCGGCACCCCGGCGGTGATCGACCAGATCGAGGCGCAGCTTTCCCGCATGGTCCCGGTCCATGCCGTTCAGGACCTGACCGCCGA
>NZ_DAIQAT010000252.1:0-3303 GCF_036781545.1 Tabrizicola sp. | reverse complement strand
CCGTGCGGGAAATCACGCCCGAGATCAGGCAACTGGCCGCCGACATGCTGGAAACGATGTACGACGCCCCGGGCATCGGCCTGGCAGCGCCGCAGGTGGGGGTGACCAAGCGGCTGATCGTGATGGATTGCATCAAGGAGGGCGACCCGGAGCCGATGGCGCTGGTGAACCCGGAGATCCTCTGGTCCTCCGAGGATGTCTCGGCCTATGAGGAAGGCTGCCTGTCGATCCCCGACCAATATGCCGAGGTGAAGCGCCCGGCCGAGGTGCAGGTGCGCTGGCTGGGGCTGGACGGCACCGTGCAGGAGCGGCAGTTCGCGGGCCTCTGGGCGACCTGCGTGCAGCACGAGATCGACCATCTGGATGGCAAGCTTTTCATCGACTACCTGGGGCCGCTGAAGCGCCAGATGATCACCCGGAAGATGGAAAAGCTGAAGCGGGAACGGGCGCGGGCGTGACGGTAAGGCGCTGCCTGCCCTGGCCCAACCCGGTGCTGCGAACCCCGGCGGCGGAGGTGCCCGCGATCACCGACGAGGTGCGGGCGATCTGGGCTGACATGATCGACACGATGGACGCGATGCCGGGCTATGGGCTGGCGGCGGCGCAGATCGGCGTGCCCTTGCGGCTGGCGGTGGTCGACTGCTCTGACGCGCGGGGTCAGGCGGTGAGGATGGCGAACCCCGAGGTCCTGCACGCGAGCGTCCAGTTGCGCGAGCATGAGGAGGCCAGCCCCAACCTTCCGGGCGTGTCGGCCGTCATCAGCCGCCCGCGGGCGGTGACGGTGCGGTTCCTGAACGCCGATGGCGTGGTGGAGGAGCGGGATTTCGTCGGGCTCTGGGCGACCTCGGTCCAGCACCAGATCGACCATCTGGCGGGGAAGATGTATTTCGACCACCTCTCGCCTCTGAAGCGCAAGATGCTGATCGCGAAGGCGGAAAAGCTGGGGCGGCGGAGATGAAAGTCATTTTCATGGGAACGCCGGAGTTTTCCGTCCCGGTACTGAACGCCCTGCACCAGACGCATGAGATCGTGGCGGTTTACTGCCAGCCGCCGCGCCCGGCGGGGCGGGGCAAGGCGGACCGGCCCAGCCCGGTGCAGGCGCGGGCCGAGGCGCTGGGTCTGCCGGTCCGCCATCCGGTCTCGCTGCGCAGCGAAGACGCCGTGCGCGATTTTGCGGCGCTTCAGGCCGACGTGGCGGTGGTGGTCGCCTATGGCCTTATCCTGCCGCAGGCCATTCTCGATGCGCCGCGCCTTGGTTGCCTGAACATCCATGCCTCGCTGCTGCCGCGCTGGCGCGGGGCGGCGCCGATCCATCGGGCGATCATGGCGGGCGACCGCGAGACGGGGGTCTGCATCATGCAGATGGAGGCAGGGCTGGATACCGGTCCGGTGCTTCTGCGCGAAACCGTCGAGATCGGGGCCGAGGAGACGACGGCCGACCTGCACGACCGGCTGAGCACCCTGGGCGCGCGTCTGATCGTCGGGGCGCTGGAGCAGCTGCCGTTGCCCGCCCTGCCGCAAGCCGCCGAAGGCATCACCTATGCCGCGAAGATCGACAAGGCCGAGGCGCGGGTGGAATTCTCGAAACCCGCCGTCGAGGTGGACCGGCTGATCCGGGGCCTCTCGCCATTTCCGGGCGCCTGGACGCAGGTGAACGGCGAGCGCATCAAGCTGCTGCGCTCCCGGCTGGCGAAGGGGGGCGGCACACCGGGCCAGGTCCTGCACGGCTTCACCATCGCCTGCGGCACGGGCGCGGTAGAGATCACCGAGGCGCAGCGCGAGGGCAAGCGCCCGATGCCAGCGGCCGAGGTGCTGCGCGGTCTGATTTTGCCTGCGACCCTATAGCGCAGGGGCCGCGCCCTTCCCATATCACCAAGAGGAAGGGGAGGGACACCATGCCGCTTGTCGCGCTGCTGATCGTCGGGGTTGCCGTGGGCTTTCTTGCAACGCGGATCCTGAAGGTGAACATGGATACGCCATCGACCATCGCGCTGGGTGTATTGGGCGCGCTGATCGGCACGGTCGTGCTGCGCGGGCTGGTGATGCTGGCCGGGATCGGGGCCGGGTTCGTCGGGGCGCTTCTGGGCGCGCTGATCCTGATCTGGGCCTGGAAATCCTGGGTCAGGTAAGCCGCTTCACCGCATCCTTGAGGCGGAAAGCGGGCTCTCCCGCCGCCGCCCACCACAGCGCCTGACCCTGCCAGGCTGCGAACAGAAGCGCGGCGCTTTCCCTGGCCTTCGGACCCGCCCCAAGCCGTAGGGACAGCGCCGTTTCCACCCCCATCCGCCAGCCTGCCGCGCGCGCCGCCAGATCCGGGTCGCGCAGGTCGGCGGCGATGGCAGCAGCATCGACCGGGCCGATGGCCTTCAACAATCCCTGCGGTCCCTTGTCGGCGGTGCCCGCTATGGCTTCCCCGGTGCGCCGCTCCAGCGCGTCCCAGGCGGCCAGCCGAGCGGCCCGAACCATGCCGTTGCGGCTGCCGTAACGCTGGACGAGGGTGGGGGGCGCAAGTCCGGTCAGCCTGCCGACCGACCCGAAGGACACGGCCTTGTCCCCGCCTTCGCTCAAAAGGCGCTGGACGGCGGCGAAGACAGTTTCATCAGGAACGATGCGGGGGCGGGGCATGGGATGATGCTAAACGAATATTCGTTCATAGGGCAAGCCTACCGCTTTGGTGCACCCGGGCTTGGCGGTTGCGATCTGTAGACCGGAAGCCGCCAGCCGAAGGCGATGCTTCCTGCCCGCAGGGTAAAGACCAGCGCGGCGCAGATCAGCAGCGACACCCCCCGGCCCAGCCCTAAGCCGCCCGCGATGACGGCGCCCAGCGACCCGGCCAGCGCGCAGGTGGCGTAAAGTTCGCCCTGTTTCAGGACCAGCGGCACTTCGTTGCAGACCACGTCGCGGAGAAGCCCGCCCAGGCAGCCGGTGATCATCCCCATGACCAGAACGATGGGCCAGCCCTGTCCCTCGGCCAGCGCCACCGCCACTCCGGCCGGGACGGCGACGGCCAAAGCGGCCGCGTCGAACCACAGAAGCGCACGGTAGCGGCTTTCCAGCAGATGCGCGGTGAAGAAGACCAGTACCGCCGCCACGGTGGCGACGCCCAGCATCAGCGGATCGGCGACCCAGAAGACCTCGCGGTTCAGGATCGCGTCGCGCAATGTGCCACCGCCCACGGCGGTCAGGCAGGCGATGAAGATGAAGCCGACGATGTCGAGTTGCGAGCGGCTGGCGGCCAACGCGCCGGTCAGGGCGAAGACCAGCACCGAGGCATAGTCGAGCCCGTCCTGCAGGGTGAAGCCG
>NZ_DAIQAT010000251.1:0-3326 GCF_036781545.1 Tabrizicola sp. | reverse complement strand
CCAACGCTCCTCACGAAAGTTCGACCACGAAACACAAACCTTCAAATCCTGGGCCAGTGCAACGGAAGAGAATCCGGTCACCGCCAGAACGGCGGCGAGAATGGTGGTACGCATTTTATCCTCCCTGTGTGTCGGCCACGCCATGCCATGACCGGCCCGGCAGATTCGCCGGGACAGGCAGGACTGTGCCGCGAATAATTTCAGGTGTCAAAATATAAAAGCGCAGGGCCCTGTTCGGCTCCGTTCTGGCCTATTTCCCGGCCCCGTATCGCAGGGTTCCGGGCCGCTGATAACCGTTTGACCCGCCATCCCTATATGCAGGCGGGGTCCTCCGTCCCTCGCGGCAAGGGTTCAGCGGGGCTATGGCCGGGTCAGGTACAACAATTTCAGTTGTCAAAATAAATCTGGCGGGCAAAGCTTGGCAGGGACGGGGAAGACGAGACCTCGGCGGAACGCAGTAGCGCGAGCTTCGGAGATTTCAGGAAATGCATCCGAAGGTGGTTCTGTCGGACGGGGAGAGGCGAAGGGGTGTCGGCCCCCTGATCCCGCCCCTGACCGAAAGCCAGCGCCCCCTGCGCCAGCAGGTGTTCGAGCTGATCCGTGCCGCCGGGCTTATTCCCCGCGTGCAACTGGCCAAGGATCTGGGCGTCAGCCCCGCCTCGGTCACGACGATGTCTTCGGAACTGATCGAGGCCGGCCTGATCGAGGAGGTCGCCGCCCCGCGCGAGAACGATGCCGGGCGCGGCCGCCCTGCCGTGGCGCTGGGGGTGCGGGCCCAGGCGCACCGCGTCGCGGGGATGAAACTGTCGGACCGTGAACATACCGCGGTGATCGTCGATTTCGCCGGCAAGCTGATCGCCGACGACTCCATCCCGCGCCTGCCGGGGCCGATGTCGCTGCCGGAAATCCTGGACACGATCGAAACGCTCCTCTCCCGCGTCTGCGCCAAGGCGGGGGTGGAGCGTACGGACCTTTCCGCCGTCGGCATCGGGCTTCCGGGCTTCGTCGACTGCGCCGAGGGCGTGGTCTTCTGGTCCTCGATCCTCGCCGACCGTGCGGTGCCCGTCGCCGCCGCAGCCACCGCGCATCTGGGTCTGCCGGTCCATATCGACAACGACGCCAACCTCGTGGCGCTGGCCGAGCTGTGGTTCGGCGCCGGGCGCAGCCTGTCGGATTTCGCCGTCGTCACCATCGAGCATGGCGTCGGCATGGGCTTCGTCATGAACCACCGCATCTATCGCGGCGCGCAAAGGCTGGGGATGGAGCTGGGGCATACCAAGGTCCAGCTCGACGGGGCGCTCTGCCGCTGCGGCCAGCGCGGCTGCCTGGAGGCCTATGTGGCGGACTATGCGCTCGCGCGTGAGGCGGCGACGGCGCTGAACTGGGGCCACAAGGAAAGCCAGCCGATCACCGTTCTGCTGGAAAGCCTGTATGACCATGCCAAGGCCGGGAATGCGACGGCGAAGTCGATTTTCCGCCGCGCCGGGCGCTATCTGGCGGTGGGATTGTCGAATGTGGTGAACCTCTTCGACCCTTCGCTGATCATCCTGTCGGGCGAGCGGATGCGGTATGACTACCTCTACGCCGCCGAAACCCTGTCCGAGATGGAGAACCTGGCGATCGACACCGGACGCGCGCCCCCGCCGATCGAGATCCATGCCTGGGGCGACCTTCTCTGGGCGCATGGCGCGGCGGCGCTGGCGCTCTCGGAAGTGACCGGGGCGATCCTGGCGCCCGCCAGCCGCGAAATCGCCGCGCAGTAGTCCCTTCTGCGGCCTGCCCGACGCGCGCTTCTGACCGTTCCTCGTTCGACGTCTCCGCGACGCCGCGAGGGGTGACGACGTCACCGACGCGCCAGCCATCCCCGCATCCGTGCGTCCAGTTCGGCATTGATCGCCCCGCCCAGAAGCACCGCCCAGACCGACAGGTAGAGCCACATCATCAGGATGATCACCGCCCCGATAGAGCCGTAGATCGCGTTGTAGCTGTTGAAATTCGCCAGATAGACCGAAAATCCGATCGACACCCCGGCCCAGGCCAAAGCCGCGACCAGCACGCCCACCGTGATCCAGGGCGAGCGGAACCCCCCCGGCACATTCGGTCCGAAACGGTAAAGGATAGACAGGCAGGTGACGACCAGAAGGAACATCGCCGCCCAAGGCAGGACCCTGGTCAGCCAGGCCTCGAAGGTGCCGAAGGTCACGTAGCTCAGCAGCACCGGCACCACCACCACCGTCACCAGCGCCACGAACAGTGCGCCGATCAGCGAGGCGGTCAGGATGAAGTCCACCGCCCAGCCCTTGAGCCAGCTGCGCGGGCGCGAGCGGTGCACCACGTCCAGCCCCTGCACCAGCGCCGAGACCCCGGCCCGCGCCGAATAAAGCGCGATCATCAAGGACAGGAGCGTCGTCCATTGCAGCGCGGAGCGCGGCGCGGTGATCAGCCCCATCACCTGGTCGTGCACCAGCGTCCGCGCCTCGGGCGGCAGGAAGCGTTCGGCCACCGCCAGATAACCCTGGATCACGCCGGGATCGGCGAACATGCCCCAGACCGCCACGGCGGCGGCCAGGCCGGGGAAGACGGCGAACATGGCGAAGAAGGCCACCCCGGCGGCGATCAGGCCAAAATGCCCGTCACCCACCCGCAGCCAGACACATACCAGAAAGTCCCAGACCTGCCGCACCTGCCTCATGCGTCAGAGCTTCCCCCGGATTGCCGCGCGACGCAACTTGAAGCCGGATGCCCCGCGTGGAATGGTAGCGCCAACAGGAGGACACCATGACCTATATCCCAGCCGACGACCGGTATCAGCGGATGATCTACAACCGCTGCGGACGCTCCGGCCTGAAGCTTCCGGCGATCAGCCTGGGCCTCTGGCACAATTTCGGTCACGACACGCCGCATTCCACCAAACAGGCGATCTGCCGCACCGCCTTTGATCTCGGGATCACGCATTTCGACCTCGCCAACAACTACGGTCCACCCCCCGGCAGCGCCGAAGAGGCGTTCGGGGAACTCCTGAAGACCGACTTCCGCTCCCTGCGCGACGAACTGATTATCTCCTCCAAGGCCGGCTACCTGATGTGGGACGGCCCCTACGGCGAATGGGGCAGCCGGAAATACGTCATCGCTTCCTGTGACCAGAGCCTCAAACGCATGGGTCTGGACTATGTCGACATCTTCTATTCCCACCGCTTCGACCCCGACACGCCGCTGGAAGAAACCATGGGCGCGCTGGACCATATCGTCCGCTCCGGCCGGGCGCAGTATATCGGCATCTCCAGCTACAACAGCCAGCGCACGCGCGAGGCGGTGGCGATCCTGAA
>NZ_DAIQAT010000250.1:0-3348 GCF_036781545.1 Tabrizicola sp. | reverse complement strand
GTTCTCGATCAGGTTGGTGAAGACCTGGGTCAACTGGTCGGCGTCGCCCGGCACCGTGGCCGGGGCACCCGACAGCTCCACCCGGTCGCCCTTCTGCTCGGCCACCCCCTTCAGCGTGCCGATGACCCCCTCCAGAAGCGGGATCAGCGCCACCGGATCGCGCGGGCGGACCCGCTCTTCCGCTTCGACCCTCGAAAGCTGCAACAGGTCGCGGACCAGCCGGTTCATCCGGCCCGCCTCGGTCTCCATGATCGCCAGGAACATCGCCCGCGCCTTGGGATCGTCCTTCGCAGCGTTCTTCAGGGTCTCGATGAAGCCCATCAGCGCGGTGAGCGGCGTGCGCAGCTCGTGGCTGACGTTGGCCACGAAGTCGCGCCGCAACTCGCCCGCCCGCTCGGCCTCGGTCACGTCGCGGAAGACGCAGAGAAGGGCGTCGCCCTGGTCCGAGACCGTGGCCTGGAACACCGCCTCCTGTCCCTCGCGGCGCAGCGCCATGCGGGCCTCCTGCACGCCGCCCTCGCGGGCGACGGTGCTGATTGCCTCCAGCACCGCAGGCGCGCGGACGGCCATGGCCGGATGGCGGCCCACGATCCCCTCGCCCAGAAGCACTGTCCCCGCGGCATTGACGGCGACGACGTGATCATCGCGCCGGACCAGCATCGCAGGCAGCGGAATGCCCAGAAGAAGGCGCTGAAGCTCCGGTTCGGTCATTCCCACGACTTCTCCTCATGATTGTGGCGGCAGGCCTTGTGTTGCGCTGGAATACCAGTAAGTTCCAGCCTGTAGATGTAATGCGGTGCGGAACCGGCCTTTGCCCGGAAGAATGGCCGGCCCCGACGCGTGTCCTGAAGAAGACAGACGATTTGGCGGCGCCTCACTTGATGAGAGGTGGAGAGATGTCGCAAAAACTCAGGTGTTTGGTGATTGGTATTCCCGAGGCGAAAGCGGCCGAGGGCAGCCTGCGGCCCGAGGAATTCGCCTCGATCGAGCTGGAGGAATTCGAGAGTCACCTGCCCCTGCCAGCCGCACTGGAACTGGTGGTCACGCCCTTGTTTTGCAAGACTTTCGACGCGCTGGAGATCATCGAGAAGCTCGGCGCGCAGGACTTCCGCAAGACCCTGCGGGTGGTCGCGCCCCGGCTGCCGAACCGGCAGGTGGTGCTGCGGGAATTGCGCAGTCATGCGGCCCGCCAGGGGATCACCATCGAGTTGATCGAGGAAGGCAAGGACGGCTCAGACGGGGCTTAGGCCGGACCGGAAGCGCCGGGCATTGGCCTGGTAGCCGGCGGCGGAGGCGAGCAGTTTCGCGCGTGCCGTCTCGTCCAGTTGCCGCACAACCTTTCCGGGTGATCCCATGACCAGCGAGCCATCGGGAATCTCCTTCCCCTCGGTGATGAGCGCACAGGCGCCGATCAGGCAGCCCTTGCCGATCCTCGCGCCGTTCAGCACGGTGGCCCCCATGCCGATCAGCGTGCCGTCGCCGATGCTGCAGCCGTGCAGCATGGCCTTGTGGCCGATGGTGCAGTTGGCGCCGATGGTCAGCGGATAGCCCATGTCGGTGTGGAGCACGCAATTCTCCTGCACATTGGAGCCCGCGCCGACCCGGATCTCCTCGTTGTCGCCGCGGAGGATGGCCCCGAACCAGACGGAGGCCTCGGCTTCCACGACCACCTTGCCGATGAGGGTGGCTTCACTGGCAACCCAGGCGGAGGGATCGATGGTCGGCGCGATGCCGTTCAGGGCGTAGATCATCTGGCTTCGAACTCCTCGTTCAGACTGCGGACGAAGGCGGAAAGTTGCGGCTGGCGCTCGCGCTTCAGCCGCTCGGCGGTGAGGATGGTCTTCAGGCTGTCGAAGGTCGCCTCAAGATCGTCGTTCACCAGCACATAGTCGTATTCCGCCCAGTGGCTGATCTCGTCTCGGCTTTTCGCCATGCGGCCCGCAATCACCTCATCGCTATCCTGGGCGCGGGACCGGAGGCGGCGGTCCAGCTCGGCGATGGAGGGTGGCAGGATGAAGATCGAGACCACATCGCCGCGCATCGCCTGCTTGACCTGCTGGCCGCCCTGCCAGTCGATGTCGAAGACGGTATCGGTCCCGGCCAGCATCGCGGCCTCGACGGGGGCACGGGGAGAGCCGTAGAAATTGCCGAAGACCTCGGCATGTTCCAGCATCTCGCCCTGCGCGACCAGGGTCTCAAACGCCTCGCGGCTGCGGAAATAGTATTCGCGGCCGTCCTCTTCCCCCGGGCGCGGCTTGCGCGTGGTGGCCGAGATGGAGAAGCGCATGGACGGATCCCAGGTCATCAGCATCCGGGACAGCGTCGATTTGCCCGCGCCGGAGGGAGAAGAAAGGATCAGGAGAAGCCCGCGCCGAAGGGACTTGGGGGTCATGCGTCATTCCACATTCTGAACCTGCTCACGCATCTGATCTATCACGGTTTTCAGGTCAAGACCGATCCGGGTCAGCGCCAGCGACTGCGCCTTGGAGCAGAGCGTGTTCGCCTCGCGCATGAATTCCTGCATCAGGAAGTCGAGCTTGCGGCCGACGGGGGCCGGATCGGCGACATGGGCGCGGGCGGCCTCGACATGGGCGGCGAGGCGGTCCAGTTCCTCGGTCACGTCGGTCTTCACCGCCAGAAGCGCCAGTTCCTGCGCCAGCCGGGTTTCGTCCACCGCCTCCGTCGCGGCCAGGACCCGCGCCAGCCCCTCGCGCAGGGTGTCGGCCTGGGTCGCGGCACGGGCGGCGGTCTCGCGGGTTGCCTCGGCGGTCAGCGCAGCGATCCGGTCGAGCTGGCCCGTCAGCACGGCGGCCAGTGCCCCGCCCTCGGTCGCGCGCATCGTGTGGAAATCGGCCAGCAACCCCGGCAGGTCGGCCATGAGCGCCGCGCGCAGCGGCGTGGTATCCGTCTCCTGCGCCGTGGCGTCGATCACCCCGCGCAGGGTCAGCACATCCGCCGCCGTCGGCTGGCGCAGCGTCACGCCTGACGCCATCGCCGCCGCCTCGACCCGGCCAAGCGCCCCAAGCGCCGCCGCCAGCGCCGCATCGTTCAGCCGGAAGGCCGCGTCATCCCGCCCCTCGTCCTCCGCCACCTTCAGCGTCAGGCTGACATTTCCCCGCGTCACCGCCTTCTGCAACTCGGCCCGCAGCGCGGCTTCCAGCCCGTCGATCCAGTCGGGCACCCGCAGCCGCAGGTCCAGCCCCTTGCCATTGACCCCTCGCAGGTCCCAGGCCCAAGTGTAGCCGACCCCTGCCCCGCGCCGCGCGGCGAAACCCGTCATCGAGATCATAAGTCCCCCAGAACCGCCGCCCGCGGTATTTACCATTTGATTAGATTTTCGTCCGAATC
>NZ_DAIQAT010000249.1:0-3404 GCF_036781545.1 Tabrizicola sp. | reverse complement strand
TCTGCACCCGCGGCTGCACCTTCTGCAACGTGGCGACCGGCAAGCCGCAGACGCTCGACGTGTTCGAGCCGGGCCGGGTGGCCCATGCGGTCTCGGAACTGGGCCTGACCCATGTTGTCGTCACCAGCGTGGACCGCGACGACCTCGACGATGGCGGGGCCGAGCACTTCGCCCAGACCATCCGCGCGATCCGCCACCGCAGTCCGGCGACGACCATCGAGGTTCTGACGCCCGATTTCCTGAAATGCCCGCCCTCGGCGCTGGAGAAGGTGGTCGAGGCGCGGCCCGACGTGTTCAACCACAACCTGGAAACCGTGCCGGGCCTCTACCACGAGGTCCGCCCCGGCGCGCGCTACTTCCATTCGCTGCGCCTGCTGCAACGGGTCAAGGAACTGGACCCGACCATGTTCACCAAGTCCGGCATCATGGTGGGCCTCGGCGAGGACGGTCCGGCGGTCCGCCAGGTGATGGACGACATGCGGTCGGCGGATGTCGATTTCCTGACCATCGGCCAGTATCTGCAACCGACGCCCAAGCACCATGCCGTCGCCCGCTTTGTCACGCCCGAGGAATTCAAGGCCTATGAGACGGCGGCCTGGGGCAAGGGCTTCCTGATGGTCTCGGCCACGCCGCTGACCCGGTCGTCCTACCACGCCGGCGACGATTTCGCCCGGATGCGCGCCGCGCGGCAGGCGGGCAGGGGCTGATCAAAAGGAAAGGGCCGCCCAACCGGCGGCCCCCAGGGTCAGCTGTAGCGGGCTTCAGAACTTGAAGCCGACGCCGATGTCGTAGATCTCGTCCGAGCCGGTGATCTTGCTGCCGCCGCCCTCGATGAAAAGACCGTTGTCCATGCGGTAGGTCGCCGACAGCGAATAGATGTCGTTCGTGTCCTGGATCAGCAGCGCATCGCCACGCACCGTCAGCGCAGGCATCACGTCGAAGCTGCCGTAGAGCCGCAGGCTGCGTGTGGCATCCAACAGGTCCAGCTGCGACAGCGCCGCGCCGAAATCGAAGCGGTCGGCATCATGGAATGCGCCGATCTGCATGAGCGTGACGTTCGGGCCGTCGACATCGGCGAATTCTCCGGTGATGAAGAAGGTCGTGTCACCGGCCTGGTAGCGCATGACGCCTTCCAGGATGTCGACATTGGCGCCGTCGTTCAGGTGATGGTAGCCCGCGCCGAAGGTCAGGTTGCCAGAGTTCTGCTTCCAGGTGACGCCTGGCGTCACGCCATGGTCCGAGGCGCTGACGATCGAGGTGATCGGCCCGCGCAGAAAGCTCGTCTGCAGGTCCAGCACGCGCGAGGACGAGAATTTCGGCATCACGCCCAGCGTATCGACCAGCGGGCGCGGGGCACCGACCGCGAATTCGCCTGCGCCGGTCGACAGGACCAGCGCGGCCCAGATGTTGGTGAGGTCCTGGCCGCCGCCCGAGCTGTCGAGATAGGTCGTATCCACCGAGGCATCGAAGCCGAGAAGGCCGCCCGACCGCCAGCTTGCCGAGACATCGCCATCGAAGGCCCAGAGATGCGAGCCGGCGGTGTCGAGATATTCCAGTTTCACCTCACCGCCGAAGGTAAGGCCGTTGGCATCCTGCGCGGCGGCGGGAAGCGCAGTCAGCGCGAGAATCGCGGGGACAAGGAGTCTGGTCATTGGAAGTTTCCGTTTCTGCTCGTGTTTTTTTCATTTTTATCGCAAAACCGTGAAGTCTCCAAGCAGAAATATCAATATCTTGTAGTGATCACATAATCTTGCGGCCCCGCCTCCTTGAAGCGGGGGGCCGGGCAGGTCCGCGCGGCAGGCAAAGGGCCGACCCTCACTCCACGTTTGGCACTGCCAGGATGTATTCCGCCACCGCCAGCCGGTCGCTCTCGGGAAGCCGCGCCATGTTGTCCACCACATGCGCCATATGCCCGCCGACACTGTCGTACTCGGGCGTGAAGCCGGTGGTCAGGTACTGCACGATGTCCGCCGCCGTCCAGCCCAGCTTGGCCGGGGTGATGTTCGGGATCCGCCCTTCGCCCGAAGGGTTCGGCGCACCGCCCAGCCAGCGGGTGGTGTCCATCCCCCCCAGCCGGTTGCGCGGCGTGTGGCATTCGCCGCAATGCGCCAGCGCTTCCGCGATATAGCGGCCCCGCGCGGCGGTAGGGGTCAGGTTCCCCGGCAGCGCCCAGTCCTTCGACAGGAACATCAGCTTCCAGACTCCGATGCTGTCGCGGATCGAGAAGGGGAAGCCCAGCTCATGCGGCTGGCTGGGCGTCGGGTCGGCAGGCAGCGTCTTCAGGAAGGCGTAGAGGTCCGCCACATCCTGCATCTCCATCTTGGCGTAAGAGGCATAGGGCAGGGCGGGATAGTAATGCTCTCCCTTGGGGCTGACGCCCCGGGTGATGGCGTTCGCCAGATCCAGCATCGACCAGTTGCCGATCCCGTGCTGGGGGTCCTGGCTGATGTTCGGGGCAATGAAGGTGCCGAAGTCCGAGGGGAAGCGCTGCCCGCCCGATAGGACCAGCTGCGCCTCGCCCTTGGCCTCTGCCGCCATGTGGCAAGAGGCGCAGCCTGCGGCCCAGAACACCTGTTCGCCATGCACCGCGTCGCCGGTCAGGTTCGCCACCGCCGCGGCTGCCAGCGGTTTCGGACGCGCCATGAGGTAAAGCCCCCCCGCCGCGACCAGTCCCAGGACGACCAGCCAGCGCATGATCCGCATCGCAACTCTCCGCTCTTGCAACCTTTGGGCGAACCTAAGCCAGACCGCGCCAGCGTCCAATCACGGTTTCTGGCGCAGGCTGTTGACCGTCATCCAGTCGGGCCAGCCAATGAAATGCTCGATCCCGACGATCGCCAGGCAAAGCGCCACCGCCGCGAACACCAGCTTGACCCGCCCCGGCGAGGGCGGATTCTGCACCCAGCGCTTGGCACGCAGAAGCCAGTGGAGCTGGTTCATCGGCCTTCGGTGAACCGCACCTTGCCGATGAAGGGCAGGTTGCGATTCCTCTGGGCGAAGTCGATGCCATAGCCCACCACGAACTCGTCGGGAATCTCGAACCCGGTCCAGTCGGCCTTGACCGCCACCTCCCGGCGCGAGGGCTTGTCCAGCAAGGCGCAGACCTTCAGCCGCTTCGGCTCGCGCGCTTTCAGCAGGTGGATGACATGGTGCAGCGTGAACCCCGTATCCACGATATCCTCGACCAAAAGCACGTCGCGCCCCGCGATCTCGCCGCGCAGGTCCTTCAGGATGCGGACCTCGCGGCTGGAATGCATGGAATCGCCGTAGCTGGAGGCTTCCAGAAAATCCACCTCCACCGGCAGCTCGATCTCGCGCACGAGGTCGGCGATGAAGACGAAGGACCCGCGCAGCAGGCCCACCACCACCAGCTTGTCGGTGCCGTGGAAATGCGCCGTGATCTC
>NZ_DAIQAT010000248.1:0-3419 GCF_036781545.1 Tabrizicola sp. | reverse complement strand
CTTTAGAACGGTTCTAGTTTAGCCGAGCGAAAGCGTCAAGAAATCGCTCCCGCATGAGAAGAGTGCAATGCCCGAAGTGATCTTTGCCGGCCCCGATGGACGCCTCGAGGGGCGCTACCACCCGCAGAAGGACCGCGACGCGCCGATCGCCATCGTGCTGCACCCGCACCCCGCCTATGGCGGAACGATGAACAACAAGGTGGTGTATAACCTGCACTACGCCTTCTACAACCTCGGCTTTACCGTACTGCGCTTCAACTTCCGCGGGGTCGGCAGATCGCAGGGCGAATACGACCAGGGGATCGGCGAATTGTCCGACGCGGCCTCGGCGCTCGACTACCTGCAGGCGATGAACCAGAACTCCAAGCAGTGCTGGGTCGCGGGCTTCTCCTTCGGGGCCTGGATCGGGATGCAGCTTCTGATGCGGCGACCCGAAATCACCGGCTTCGTCTCGGTCGCGCCGCCTGCTAACCTGTATGACTTCTCCTTCCTCGCCCCTTGCCCGTCTTCGGGACTGATCATCAACGGCACCGCCGACAAGGTGGCGCCGCCCAAGGACACCAAGTCTCTGGTCAACAAGCTGCATGAGCAGAAGGGCATCACCATCACCCACACGGAAATCGAGGGCGCGGACCATTTCTTCAAGGACGAAGAGGCGCATATGAAACCGATGATCCAGACGGTCTCGGACTATGTCCGCCGGAGGATGACCGAGGGGACGCGCTGATGTCCGTGCTGCAGGATATGGCGGACCGCCTCGCCGACGACGTGCTGGCCGCCGAGGCCGAACTGGGCGACGACCGCTTCTATGAGAAGGTCGCGCAGGTCCTGATGGCCGCCTCCCCCACCTTCCAGGAAGCCTACATCACCTCGATCCGCGTCCGCCTCGCCGAACGCCGGGGGCGCGACTTCCTGCAGCGGGCGCTTGCCGCCAAGCGCGGCGAGATCGTCGAGGAGGTCGCCGAAGAGCCGATCGAAGACATCAGTTCGGGCTATTGATGGGAAAGCTTCGGTGACGGGCCGGCTGGACCAGCAGTTCGCCTTCCTGAACGAGGCCGACCGGCTGAAATCGGTGATGCGTGCGACGACGCTGGTCGACGGGTCGCGACCAGAGAATTCCGGCGAACATTCCTGGCATCTGGCGCTTTATGCCCTAGTGCTGGCCGATCAGGCCGCGCCGGGCGTCAGCATCGACCGGGTGATCCGCATGCTGCTCCTGCATGATCTGGTTGAGATCGACGTCGGCGACGTTCCGATCCATTCGCAGAACGGTCAGGCGCATGCCAGCGTCGAGACCCAGGTCGCGGAGGCGAAGGCCGCCGACCGGATTTTCGGCTTGCTGCCCAGTGACCTGCGCGCCGATCTTCGCGCGCTTTGGGATGAGTTCGAGGCGGCCGAAACCCCCGACGCCCGCTTCGCCAAATCGCTGGACCGGGTGCAGCCGGTGATGGCGAACCTCATGTCGGGCGGCGGGACATGGAAGACATACGACGTCACCTATGACCAGCTTGAGGCGCGGGTGGGCGTGAAGATCGCCAAGGGCGCGCCAGGGCTGTGGGACTGGGTCAGGACAAAAGCGCTGGCGTGGTTTGGATAAGAAGTCTGCTGAATGGCGTCAAAGCAAGGGAGGGGCCCACTTCGACTGATGGCGGATGAGGTGGAGCAAACCTTGCTACCAACCCTGGCCTCTTCGGGCCTCTCACTTGATCAAGAAGCCCCACACCAAGGCAAATGGGATCGGACAGGATACGAATGGTATCTGAAGTTTGACGATCCGGCTTACGATGACTTGCGCTGCGAGATCATGGTTCGGCGGAAGAAAAGCACGATTGTAGTGATCCGTCTCGTCAGCGAAGTCCGGCCCGCCCAGTGGCAGAGCTGGTTTCACTACAATCTCGGGACGGCCGCAACTGACGCCCACGCGGGGACCAACTGGCAGCGCGAACTGTCCAGTCTGCCACTGTCCCGGATCGGACAGTCCCTATTCTTGGCCGATAACCTGCCCGGCCTTTGGAAGCTGAAATATGAGGATCGGTTGTGGTTGCGGCTCTTGATATGGGTCGGCACTTTACCTTGGACGATCTTCGCATTGCTCGGGCTTCTGCTAACCCTTCCCATCCTTGGCACGCGACAAAGAGGAGAGGCATCGCCAGCCGTACAATCCGGCCAAAGGCAAAGGCATATCGCGCTCCGCATGGCGCGCGATATGAATGCGCTTTTTCGGTCCGGCGTTCCCCTCTGGCTGTTTCAACCGGCCCGGGACTGATCTCCACACCACTTCGGTATACAATCGCATACCGCACTTCCCAAGCCTTCGCTTTTCCGCTATGCAGCCCGCAACCGAATCCCCTGACCGGAGTGACCCATGTCGAAGATCAAGGTAGCCAACCCCGTCGTCGAACTCGACGGCGACGAGATGACCCGGATCATCTGGGACTTCATCAAGAAGAAGCTGATCCTGCCCTACCTCGACATCGACCTGAAATACTACGACCTCGGGATCGAGGAGCGCGACCGCACCGACGACCAGATCACCATCGACGCCGCCAATGCAATCAAGCAATACGGCGTCGGCGTGAAATGCGCGACGATCACGCCGGATGAAGCCCGCGTGGAAGAGTTCGGCCTGAAGCAGATGTGGAAATCGCCGAACGGCACCATCCGCAACATCCTGGGCGGCGTGATCTTCCGCGAGCCGATCATCTGCAAGAACGTGCCGCGCCTTGTGCCGCACTGGACCCAGCCCATCGTCGTCGGCCGCCATGCCTTCGGCGACCAGTATCGCGCGACCGATTTCAAGTTCCCCGGCAAGGGCAAGCTGACGATGAAATATGTCGGCGACGACGGCACGGTGATCGAGCGCGACGTCTACTCCGCCCCCTCGGCCGGGGTCTACATGGGGATGTACAACCTCGACGACAGCATCACCGACTTTGCCCGCGCCTCGCTGAACTATGGGCTGGTGCGCAATATGCCGGTCTATCTCAGCACCAAGAACACCATCCTCAAGGCCTATGACGGACGCTTCAAGGACATCTTCCAGAAAGTCTTCGACGAGGAATTCGCGGAGGAGTTCAAGAAGCGCGGCCTGACCTACGAACACCGGTTGATCGACGACATGGTGGCCTCGGCGCTGAAATGGTCGGGCGGCTATGTCTGGGCCTGCAAGAACTATGACGGCGACGTGCAGTCCGACATCGTGGCGCAGGGCTTCGGCTCGCTGGGCCTGATGACCTCGGTCCTGATGACGCCCGATGGCAAGATCGTGGAAGCGGAAGCCGCCCATGGTACTGTGACCCGCCACTTCCGCGAGCATCAGAAGGGCAAGCAGACCTCGACCAACTCCATCGCCTCGATCTACGCTTGGACCGGCGGGCTGAAGCACCGCGCGAAGCTGGATGGCAACGACGCGCTGATGC
>NZ_DAIQAT010000247.1:0-3501 GCF_036781545.1 Tabrizicola sp. | reverse complement strand
TGGCCGCGCGTTTGCAGAAGGACGGCGGCGAGCCGCGGATCCCGGTGGTGACGGGGTCATAGGGGCCACAGATTGCGTGTTTTGGAGTTGTCAGAGGAAACCAGTTGCGGCGGGGCAGGATGATCCTTGAGAGCTGCTTGCCGAACGTATCGGGGTTTGGTCTCTGGACCCTGCCGTTCCGCACCGCAGTCCGCTTCGGCCTCATCGACTTTGTCATGGACACGCCCCGCGACGAGCTGGCACGGAGGCTTCTGGCCGTTCTGCGGGATCTCTGCCTTACCCCGGAAGCTGCCGCGCGGGTGTCCAATGCCGAGTTCAGGCTCTACTACGCCGAGAACGCCTGACGGGTAGATATGGTCGGTAGTTTGGCGACGCCCGTTCTGCACGGGCCAGAAGTGGAATCCGCAGGAGCAACGCATCCTATCCACCCGGCTAGTTTCAGTTGGCACATTGGGCGGGAGGGGGCGTCGGCTCGGCGCCACCCTCACTCTCCAAAACTCCATGAGGGCGTCGGATCCCGCGCAAATTCGACGCAGAGATCAGCCAATGAGAGAATCCAAGGCTATAGGAGTTCCAGTCCTGGCGGATTCTGTCGCTGCCTCGGCCATCGCGAGTGCAGCCACACCATCATCAAGCGTTACGGGCACGGCCGCGCCGGTGGTGACAGCGGTCACGAAGGCGGCCCATTCGGCGGCGTAGGCCGGCATGTAGCGTTCCAGGAAGAAGTAGGTTGGCTTCGCCCCGGTCACACCCGCCGTCGTGGATTTGACCACCGTGTTCTCCAGCATGTTCTGCGCCTGGAGAAGGCCCTCGGAGCCCAGAAGCTCTACACGCTGGTCGTAGCCATAGACCGCACGGCGTGAGTTCTTGATCACCGCGATGCGACCGTCGGCGTAGGTCAGCGTCACGACGGCGGTGTCCACATCGCCCGCCGCGCCGATAGCGGGATCGACGATGGAGGTGCCGACTGCCGAAACGGTGACCGGCGCCGCACCCATCAGGAAATTCGCCATGTCGAAGTCATGGATCATCATGTCTCGGAAGAGCCCACCCGAGACCTTGATATAGGTGACCGGCGGCGGGGCGGGGTCGAAGGATGTGATCGACAGGAGCTCGGGCTTGCCGATCTCGCCCTTGTCGAGCGCTGCCTTCAGCGCGGCAAAGTTCGGGTCGAAGCGGCGGTTGAAGCCGATCATGACTGGCTTGCCGGTCCTGGCGGCGGCGGATCGACAGGCCTGCGCACGGGCCAGCGACAGGTCGACCGGCTTTTCGCAAAGGACCGCCTTGCCGGCCGCCGTGGCCCGCTCGATCAGGTCGGAGTGGGTGTCGGTCGAGGTGGCGATCAGGACCGCGTCGATGGCCGGATCGCTGAGGATCGCGTCGGTGGCCCGCGCCTCGGCGCCATACTGGGCGGCCAGTTTCCCGGCGGCCTCGGGGTTGATGTCAGAGACGGCGACGAGGGTCGAGCCGGGGTTCGTGGAGATGGCGGTGGCGTGGACGCCGGCAATACGCCCGGCGCCGAGAAGGCCGACTTTCAGCATGGGGAGGGTTCCTTGGGGTTATTGGCCGAGATTATTGGGTCAGGCTGGCCTTGAAGGCTTCGAATTCCGCGTCCGCCATCGCGACATTGTGCTCGGGCTGCGGGTAGCCGCCAGCGTTCACGTCCGCGATGAACTCCTTGAACGCCGCGATGCGTTCGGTCTGCAGGCGGGCATACTCGACCGCGAAGTTGCGGTAGGTCTTGGCGTGGCGCGGCTTATGGCCGTCCGTGCAGCCGAGCACATCCTCGGCGAAAAGATACTGCGCGTCGGCACCTGGCCCCGCCCCCATGCCGAGCATGATCATCGTCGTGTTCCGTGAGATGAACTCGCCCAGCCGGTCAGGCACGACCTCAAGCTCCGCGCCGAAAGCGCCGATGGCCTCGAGCTGCTTCACATGCTCCCAGACCGCACGCGCCTCGGTGGCAGTCTTGCCAACAGCGCGCCAGCCGGTCCAGGTGATGTAGGACGGGATCAGGCCGACATGGGCCACGATGGGAACGTGGTTGTCGCAGAGTGTCTTCTGGATATCGAGGCTCGCCGCGCAATAGAAGCAGTCGCCCCCCATCGCAGTGAAACGAAATGCCGAGCGCAGGTAATCCTCGGCGGAGGCAAGTGTGCCATAGGGACCGAAGGGCAGGCCCACCTGGACAAAACAGCGCCCTGCTGCCTCGCGCATTTCGGGGGTGAAGAAGCGGCCCTCGATAGACAGCATGTCGATCCCGGCGGCATCGGCGGCGGCGGCTTCCTCCAGCTTGGTGACGTAGAGCATGGAGATCTTCTGCCCGCGCACCTTCATCGCGCGGATGTCGTGGACAGTGGGGCGGTTGGATTTGTGGACCATTGGGTTACACCGTGAATGCCTTGCGGAAGGCTTCCAGGGCAGCCTCCTCCTCGCCCTTGGCAAAAGCCTCCATCCCGACGGGGCCGGAGTAACCCATGTCGTTCAGCGCTTTGGCGACTCCTGCATAGCTGATCTCGCCCGTGCCGGGCTCGAACCGGCCGGGATTGTCGGCGACCTGGACCTCACCGATCCAGGGGAGGCAGGCCTGACACCAGCGGATCAGGTCGCCTTCGCCGATCTGTGTGTGGTAAAGGTCGAGGTTGATGCGCAACTGCGGGCGGTTGACCGCGCTGACCAGTGCCAGCACCGCAGCGGTTGATCCGAAGGGACAGCCAGGGTGGTCGATGGGGTTGAGATTTTCCAGCGTGAAGACCACGTCCTCGGTCTCGGCCAGGTCACAGATGCGGCGCAGCGTATCGCGGGCGCGCTGCTCCATGCCGGGAGAGAAGGCGCCGATCTTCGGGATGGGCACGCCCATGTCGCCGAGACCCGTGCCGTGCAGGTTCAGCCGGTGGACGCCAAGCCGCTTGCCGACCTTCGCCGTCTCGCGAGCCGAGGCCAGCAGCATCTCGCAGCCCTCGGCATCGGTCAGGCGGCCTTCGAGGTAGCCGTTCATGATGGTAAATGTAGCGCCTGTCCGTTCCAGTGCCACGATGTCCCAGGCGGGCCAGTTCCAGAGGCCGACACCGAAGCCCATCTCCTTCAGGCGGCTGGCACGCCAGGCGATGGGGCGGTCGCGCCACAGCATCTCGGCACAGGCGGCGAGTTGGAATGTCATGTCAGACCTCGATCCAGACTTGGCCGTCCTGGACGCGGACGGGGAAGGTTTTCAGGTTGATGCAGGCGGGGGCGCGCGTTGCCTCGCCGGTGCGGTAGTCGAAGGTGGCATTGTGCTTGGGGCATTCGACGGTGCCGTCCATCACCAGGCCATCGCAAAGATGCACATGTTCATGGCTGCAGATACCGTCCATGGCGTGGAAGGTGTCGTCCTCGGACCGGATGATGACGAAGGTCCGCGATCCGTGGTCGAAGCGGATCAGGTCGTCGGGGTCGATGTCGTCGGTGGCGCAGGCGCGGATCCAGTCGGGCATGGGACTTCTTCCTGAATTTGGGGCCCCG
>NZ_DAIQAT010000246.1:0-3558 GCF_036781545.1 Tabrizicola sp. | reverse complement strand
TGAAGATGCCCGAGACCACGAACAGGATCGCCAGCAGATAGGTCAGGCTGATCACGCCCGCCAGCGGATTGGCCAGGAGGCTGATCCCGGCAAGGATGGCCAGCGCCGCCAGAAGCAGCGACCACAGGCGATGGCTCCAGTCGGTCTCGCGAAAAACCGCGACGGCCTGCAGGATGCCGATCAGCAGGAAGAGCCAGCCGGTCAGCAGCGTCACCGCAATCGACCCGGCCACGGGATTGAGGATCGCGAAGAACCCGGCGATCACGGTGATGATCCCGAGGATGATGAGCAAGGTTCTGTTCTTCATGTGAAACTCCGCCAACGGGGGAATAGGTTCCCGTGGCGAAAAGTCCAGCATGCCGATGCTTCGCCGTCAACACCGGACTGACATCGCACAAAACCGGCACCTCACCGCCCCTGCGGGTCGCGCGCCAGGTCCATGCGGCGGCGCATCTCCTCGATGGCGGCTTCCAGCCCCCGGAAGATCGCCTCGCCCACCAGGAAGTGACCGATGTTCAGCTCCGCCAGTTCCGGGATCGCGGCGATGGGCTCGACGTTGTCATAGGTCAGCCCGTGCCCGGCATGGACCTCCAGCCCCAGGCTGGCGGCAAGCTCCGCCCCGGCCCGAAGCGAGGCCAGCTCCCGGTCCGCCAGCGCGGCGTGGCCATCGGCCAGAAGGTCGGAATAGAGCCCGGTGTGCAACTCCACCACCGCCGCGCCGATCTTCGCGCTGGCCTCGATCTGGCGGGGATCGTGGCTGATGAACATGCTGACGCGGGCTCCGGCCTCGCGCAGCGGCGCGATGTAGTCGCCCAGCCGCGCGGCATCGCCCGCCACGTCAAGCCCCCCCTCGGTCGTCCGCTCCTCGCGCTTTTCCGGCACCAGGCAGACGGCATGGGGCCGATGGCGCAGGACGATGGCCTGCATCTCCGCCGTCGCCGCGCATTCGAAGTTCAGCGGAATCGCGATCCCCGCCATCAGCGCCTCGATATCGGCGTCGCGGATGTGGCGGCGATCCTCGCGCAGATGCGCGGTGATTCCGTCGGCCCCCGCCGTTTCCGCCAGCAGCGCCGCGCGCAAAGGGTCGGGCCAGACCGCCCCGCGGGCGTTGCGCACCGTGGCGACGTGGTCGATGTTCACCCCAAGCCGAAGCTTGCCGGGTCTGTGCAGTGTCTGGGTCATTCCGGCCTTCCCGCGTTTTCCGGCAGTCTACGGCGCGCCGCTGCTGTCGTCACCTGCATCGTCGCCCTTTTCGCCGCGCAGCTTCAGCTTGGCCGCCGCCTCGGCCAGCTTCGCCCGCATCGTCTTGCGGCGGTCGGCCCGATCCTGCGCGGTGGCCGCGCGGGCCTTCTGGTAGGCCTCGACCAGCGGAATGGTGATGTAATAGCCCGCGACACTAAGGATCAGCCCCGGCCCCAGCGCACCGATGAAATAGGGCACATAGATTTCGTGCCAGAACTGGATCAGCCCATCCCAGCGCGTCTTCTCCGGGCCGAAGACCGCCATGAAGTTATACCACAGGTCGCCCCCGGCCCGCGAAAAGGCGCGACCGATGTATTCCGCGTTCAGGGGCGCCTCGATCCCCATGATCCAGTGGCCCAGCGACATCGCCAGCACGGCGAAGAAGGGCGTGGTCAGCGGGTTGGTGTTGAAGGTCGCCAGCAGGGCTGCCAGCACGTTTCCGCGCGCCAGCCGCGCCGCGCCCCAGGCGGCGACGAACTGCAGCCCCGGCAGCGGCAGAAACCCGATCAGCGAGCCCGCGAAGACCCCCCGCGCCACCCGGTGCGGCTGGTCGGGCAACCGGCGCATCCGGTAGACCACATAGCGGATCGCCCGCTTGAAGCCCGAGCGCGGATAGACCTGCTCGCGCAGCCAGGCGCCCCATGTCAAAGGTTCTCTACGCTTGAAGACCACCTGTCCTACGCCCTTCCGCGCCCTTAACGTCGCGCCCGTTCTGCTGGCCTAGGGCCGTCGTGTCAAATCCCGATGACGCGAGATTTGCGCCACGTCGGTCTCGGCCTCCAAAGCCGTCATGACCATGTGCAGGTGCTCAACGTCGCGAAGGTCCACGTCAATTATAAGGCGATAGAAGTCCGGCTTTCTGTCGGTGAACCGCAGGTCCGAGATATTGGCCTTCTGCTCGCCGATCAAGGTGCAGATGCGCCCCAGCACCCCCGCGTCGTTCGAGATCGTGGTGTCCAGGCTCACCGTGAAGACCGGCGAATGCCGCCCCGCCTCCCAGCGCAGGTCGACCCAGCGCGCGGTCTGGTCCTCGAACTCCTCCAGCGCCGGGCAGTCGATGGCATGGACCACCACCCCCTGCCCCCGGTAGGTGATGCCGACGATCCGCTCGCCCGGCACCGGCTGGCAGCAGTTGGCCCGGCGGAAGGTCTGGTCGGCCGTCAGCCCGATCACCGGGCGCTTGTGGTCTACCTCTTCCGCCACCGCCTGCGCCAGTTCGGGATACAGCGTCTCGACCACCCGCCGCGCCGGCATTTCCGCCGAGCCGAGCCGCGCCAGCAGATCGTTCTCGTCGGCCAGCCCCAGCATCTTCGCCGCCGTGCGCAAGGCCTTGTCGCTGGCCTTCTTGCCGACATGGTCGAAGGCCGCCCGCGCCAGCTCCTGCCCCAGCTTGACGAACCGCCCCCGGTCCTCCTCGCGCAAGCTCCGCCGGATTGCCGCCTTCGCCCGCCCCGTGGTCACGATGTCGATCCAGCTGGATTGCGGGCGCTGGCCTTCCGCCGTGATGATCTCGATCGACTGCCCGTTCTTCAGCCGCGTCCACAAGGGCACCCGGATCCCGTCGATCTTCGCCGACACGCAGGAGTTGCCGATCCGCGTGTGGATCGCATAGGCGAAGTCCAGCGGCGTCGCCCCCCGCGGCAGCTGCACCACATCGCCCTTCGGCGTGAAGCAGAACACCTGGTCGGAGTACATCTCCAGCTTGACGTGCTCCAGGAACTCGTCGGTATCCCCTTCGTCCAGCCGCTCGGTCAGGCTTGCGATCCATTTCGCCGGATCGACCGCGAAGGGGTTCGCCGCCCGCACGCCCTCACGGTAGGACCAGTGCGCCGCGACCCCGGCCTCGGCCACCTCATGCATCTCGCGGGTGCGGATCTGCACTTCGACCCGCTTGCCGTCGCGCCCCGAAACCGTGGTGTGGATCGACCGGTAGCCGTTGGTCTTCGGCTGGCTGATATAGTCCTTGAACCGCCCCGGCACCGCCCGCCAGCGCTGGTGGATCACCCCCAGGATACGGTAGCAGTCGGCGACCGACCCGCAGATCACCCGGAAGCCGTAGATGTCGGACAACCGGCTGAAGGCCAGGTCCTTTTCCTGCATCTTGCGCCAGATGCTGTAGGGCTTCTTCGCCCTCCCGAACACATCGGCCTCGATCTGCGCCTTCTCCAGCTCGTGCAGGATATCCGCCGTGATCTTGTGGACCACATCGCCGGATTCCTTCTGCAAGGTCAGGAACCGCCGCAGGATCGAATTGCGCGCCTCGGGGTTCAGGACCTTGAAGGACAGATCCTCCAGCTCCTCGCGCATCCACTGCAT
>NZ_DAIQAT010000245.1:0-3565 GCF_036781545.1 Tabrizicola sp. | reverse complement strand
CCAACACCCTCGCCCCCGGCCAGGGCGATCTGATCCCGGTCGAGGCGATCTTCCGTCACCCGTCCTATACCGGCACCCAGTTCGACTTCGACATCGCGCTGATCAAGCTCTCCCGCGCACCGCAGGTGCCCTACCAGACCGTCGAGGTGCCGGATGCCGAATACGGCGACCTCCTGAACAAGCAGGGCGTCACCACCATCGTCACCGGCTGGGGCCTGCAGGAAGGCGCCCGGCCCTCGGCCGAACTGCGCCAGGCCCAGATCCAGGTTCTCGACCGCGAGCTGTGCAACACCGCCATGCTGGAAGCCCGCGCCGAGGATGCGGCGGGCGGTTTCGGCTATGCCGTGCAGACCCTCGGCGTCGCCGAGACCGACGCCTATGCGATCTGGGACGAGCTGATGGCCAAGGCCCCGAAGCCGGTCTCCGAGAACATGATCTGTTCCGGCACCTTCGAGGGCGGCAAGACCTCGTGCAATGGCGACTCGGGCGGCCCGCTGGTCGTGCCGGTGGAAGGCGGCGGCTACATCCAGGCCGGCATCGTCAGCTGGGGCCTCTCCGCCACCACCGGCCGGGGCTGCGAGGAAACCGCGCTCTTCTCCGCCTATACCAACATCTCGAAATTCGTCCCCTGGCTGAACCAGGTGATCGAGGCGAATCCCTGAAACTCGGGGCCGCGCGCCTTCGGGGCACGCCGGATCACTGCTGAGAGGGCTGGCAGTCGAAGTCGGGCCGCACCACTATGCCCAAAGCCGACAGGAGCGCCCCTTCGTTGCCCGGCTCCTGCAGTTCTGCCGCTGACGCATCGTCCAGCCGACCGAAGTACATGACCACCGGCAGGCCGGAAGGCTTGGCCCTCACGACGAGGGCGCTGCTCTCGCCCGACCCCGGAAGGGCACAGCGGGTCAGGCCTCGGATCAAGGAGGATTGCGCCAGCGCCCCGAATTCGGCCTCCAGCCGATCAAAGGCTGCGCGGTCGGGGACCAGAATGTCCATGTCGGAGGATCCAGAAGCCCCCTTGTAGACGTAGATCCCGACCGCGTCGCCCCCCCTCGTCGCGCAGATGCGTGAAGCCCAGTCCCGACACCGGGTCGCGGCAGTCGTGAATTGTTTCGTCATCCTTCAAGGTCTGGACGCAAGAGAAGCGCGTCACGTCCAGCGATCCATCCGCCTGCACCGCTGCCAAGACGGCACCAACCAGAGCCTCCAGCCCCTCTCCCTGAGCCGGAGCTGACAGCCCGAGGGCCAGCAGGATCGCGGTGCAAGCCCGGCGCGCCGACGGAGATCGGAGGGACAGCATATGCTGAATGTTCATGGCCAATCCCTTGCTTTCGTTTTCGGCAGCCGCCCCGCGTGGGCAGCCCCTCAGATCCCCATCCCCACCTTCCGCCCCTCGTGGAACGCATAGGCCGCCAGCCTCGGCGCCGTGCAGTCGCCGATCCGGTGCATCGCCTTGCCCGCCATCGCCTCCGGGTAAGGGTCGAAGGCCCGGTTGGTCGTCGCCATCACCAGCCCCGAGGCCGGGATCACCTCTTCCTCCCCCGTCAGGAACGACCGCACCGTCACCCCGTTGCCATGCCAGCGCACCAGCCGGTGCTCCACCAGCATCCGCACGCCCAGAGCCCCCAGCCGCCGGCGCACCACGCCATCCGCCGCCGTCCGGGAAATCTCTTTCCCGACAAAGGGTTCCGGCGTCACGATGGTCACTTTCCTCCCCTGCTCCGCCAGCGCCCAGGCCGTCCCGACCCCGCGCCAGTTCGATCCCTCGTCATAGACCACCACCGCATCCCCCAGCCGCGCCTCGCGCCGCAGCACCGCCTCGGGCGACCAGACGCCCCCCGCCTCGATCCCCGGCAGCGACGCCTCCTGCGGCACCCAGCGCTGGAACCCGGTCTCGTCCGGCAGCGATCCCGTCGCCACCACCACGACCGAAGCGGCATGATCCGCGATCTCCCGCTCGTCGAGGAAGGTGTTCAGACGCAGCCTGACCCCCAGCTTCTCGAACTGCCGCTCGTACCAGTCCATCAGCTCCAGGATCTGCGCCCGCCGCGGCTGCATCCCCGCCAGCCGGAACTGCCCGCCCACCACCGGAAGGGCCTCGACCAGCTCCACCCGATGCCCCCGTTCCGCCGCCACCCGCGCCGCCTCCAGCCCCGCAGGCCCGGCGCCCACCACCAGCACATCCTTTGCCACCGGAGCCGCCCCGAACCGGTCCCCGCCCCATTCGAATTCCCGCCCCGCGCTCGGATTGATCAGGCAGGAAATCCAGTAGTCGCGGGACCGCCGCCCCCAGCACATCTGGTTGCACGAGATGCAGCCCCGCACATCCTCCGCCCGCCCCTCGGCCACTTTCCGCGCCAGATGCGGGTCGGCGATCTGCCCCCGCACGATGCTGACCAGATCGGCCAAGCCCGAGGCGATGATCGCCTCGCCGTTCTCCGGCGTCCTCACCCCGGCCTCCGAGGTCACGACCGCATGGCGTAGCACCCCCTTCAACTGCTGCGTCAAAGGTGTGGTCAGCTTCTCGGCATGGGTGAAGGGCGGGATGATCGCCTCGGCTTCCAGATATGACCCCGCCCCGACCGTCACGTAGTCGATATGCCCCGTCCGGTCATGCAGCGCGAGAATCTCGCACAAGGCCTCGGCCCCCAAAGTCACCTCGTAGGCCGTCGAATAGCTCACCGCCAGCCCGACGATGAACTCCTCGCCACAGGCCCGCCGCACCCGCTCGATCAGCTCGCGCGAGAACCGCGTCCGCCCCTCCAGCGACCCGCCCCACTGGTCCGTGCGCTGGTTCGACCACGGCGTCCAGAACTGGTCCAGCAGCGAATGATAGGCCGCCCAGACCTCCACGCCCTGAAACCCCGCCGCCTTGGCCCGCACCGCCGCCGCCACATGCGCCTCCAGCAGCTCTTCCACCTCCGTCCCGGTCATCGCGTGCGAGCCGTCCGAGTCATGGTAGGACGGCCCGCCCGAGGGCGACCAGTGCGGCGCGAAGCTCAGGTCGGAATCTCCATGCGCGCCAATATGATAGAGCTGCTGGATGATCACCGCCCCTGCCTGCTTCACCTCGTCGGTGATGGTGCGGAAGGCCGGGATCACCCGGTCGTCGGAATGCAGGAAATTGCCCCGCGTCAGCACCCCGGTCCGGTGCACCGGCACCGGCTCTGCCACCACCATCGCCGCCCCGCCAAGCGCGCGTTCCAGCAGGTATTTCCCGAAGCGCGGGCCGGGCATCCCCTGGTCCGACATGTTCGCGGTATGCGCGCCGAAGACGATGCGGTTCCGCAGCGTATGGTCGCGAAGTTTCAGGGGGGACATCAGTCGAGGGTGCTGGGTCATGGCTGCCTCCGTTGCGGCCATGCCAACAGGAATCGACATAGGTGTCAAGTTTTAGCGTGCAACGAAACCCCGTCCCGGGCTTGACCCGGGACCTCGTCTTACACGTTCGCGCGGATGGCAGGCAGAGGTCCCGAGTCAAGCCCGGGACGGGGTTCTTATTCGGCCGCCACGTCCCAGCCCGAGATCGCCTTGACCTCCAGGAACTCCTCGATCCCCCAGGCCCCGC
>NZ_DAIQAT010000244.1:0-3578 GCF_036781545.1 Tabrizicola sp. | reverse complement strand
CTGATCATGCTGCCGATGGTGCTGCCCGACATCGTCGTCGCGATGGCGCTGCTGATCGTGCTTCTGTCGCTGTCGGTGCCGCTGTCGATGCTGACCATCATCCTGGGCCATGTGCTGCTCTGCATGCCCTTCGCGGTGGCGATCCTGACCTCGGCCTTCCAGAGCCTCGACAAATCGCTGGAGGAAGCCGCGCTCGACCTGGGCGAGACCCGCGCCGCGACCTTCCGGCTGATCACCCTGCCGCTGGTCATGCCGGGGATCATCGCCAGCTTCCTGATCTGCTTCACCATCTCGATCGACGAATTCGTGCTGGCCAACTTCCTCGGTTCGGGCAAGCCGGTGCTGTCGGTCTACATCTTCGGCCAGTTCCGCTTCCCCGCCAAGGTGCCCTCGATGCTGGCGCTGGGGACGATCCTCGTTCTCTTCTCGATCATCCTGCTCGGCTTCGCCGAGTACATGCGCCGCCGCGGCATCGCCAAGGCGGGTGGCAAAGATTCCGGAGGCTTCCTGTGACCTTTTCCGATGACCGTCAGACCATGATCGAGTTCAAGGACGTCCATAAGTATTATGGCGACTACCACGCCCTGAGGGGGATCAACGGCACGATCAAGGCGGGGGAATTCTTCTCTCTCCTCGGCCCCTCGGGCTGCGGCAAGACCACGCTCCTGCGCACCATCGCCGGGTTCGAGGACATCTCTTCGGGCGTGATCATGATCGACGGCAAGGACATGGCCTCGGTCGCGGCCAATACCCGGCCGACGAACATGGTGTTCCAGAGCTACGCGATCTTCCCGCATATGTCGGTGGCCGAAAACGTGGGCTTTGGCCTGCGCAAGGACCCGCGCAGCAAGGAAGAAAAGGCCAAGGCCGTGGCCGAGGCTTTGGAGATGGTCGGCCTCAAAGGCTATGGCGGCCGCGCGGCCCATGCGCTCTCCGGCGGGCAGCGGCAGCGGGTGGCGCTGGCGCGCGCACTGATCCTCAAGCCGAAGGTGCTGCTGCTGGACGAGCCCCTGTCCGCGCTCGACAAGAAGATGCGCGAGCATATGCAGGTCGAACTGATCAAGCTGCAGCGCCAGGTCGGTATCACCTTCATCCTGGTGACGCATGACCAGGAAGAGGCGCTGGTCATGTCCGACCGCATCGCCGTGATGTTCGAGGGCGAGATCGCCCAGCTCGCCGATCCGGAAACCCTGTATCGCCGCCCGAACTCGAAGAAGGTGGCGGATTTCATCGGCACGATGAACTTCATCCCGGCGACGGTGCTGTCGGAATCGGGCGACAAGGTCGAGATCGAGGCCAAGGGTCTGGGCCATGTCACCATCGACGCCGCCATGGCGCCCCCGGCCAAGGGCGAAAGCCCGGTGGTGGGCCTGCGCCCCGAGACGCTGACGCTCCTCTACGACGACCAGAAGCCCTCCGAGCGCGAGACCGACGGGGTGATCGACGAGGTGATCTACTTCGGCGACATGACCTATTACGACGTCTATCTCGGCGGCACCGATGTCGAGGTGCGCCTGTCGATGCGCAACGTGCCCGGCCGCCCGGTGCTGGATGTCGGCACCAAGGTCCGCGTCGCCTGGAGCCCTTCGGCGCTGGTGCTGTTCCGCTAGGGCACATCGGACCGCCGCTCCGGACGTGATCCGGGGCCACGGCCTGCCACAGGAACGGTGTGCCAGCGTAAAAGTGGGGTCCCGGGTCAGGCCCGGGACGGGGTTAACCAATCCTGAACGCCCGCAGCCAAGCCATTGATTCCATTGATGCGAAGAATCTGCCCGCGCGTGGGCAGCCCCCCTCACCGATCCGGCGAGATCAGCCCCAGGCCCCGCAGATAGATTCCGATCGCGGTCTCCAGCAGGTCTTCCGGCGGCCAGGGTTGCGGCCCGCCATTCCCCCGCAGATACAGCTCCACCACCCCGTGGCTGACCGCCCAGACATGGGCCGAAATCATCCGTGCCGGCGGCCGCCGCGCCTCGGGCAGGGCGCGGGCCAGATGGTCCGCCGCCCGGTCCATCGTATCCCGCGCCTTGGCCGCCACCTGGGCGAGGTCGGGGTGCTGCCCCGGCTGCAGCCCGCTCTCGAACATCGCCTGGTAGTGGCCGGGATACTTCCGGGCGAAGGCGAGATAAGCCCGCCCCGTTGCCTCGAACGCCGCAAGCGGAGAGGGCCGCCCCTCGTCATAGGCAAATTCCAGAAGCGCCGAGAAGATATCGAACCCCTGCCGCGCCACCTCGGCCAGAAGCTCGTCCCGCCCGGCGAAGTGCCGGTAGACGGCGGCAGGGGTCACATCCGCCGCCTTCGCCGCCTCGGACAGGGTGAAGCCCTGCGGCCCCTTCTCGGCGATCAGCTCCAGCGCCGCCTCGACCAGCGCCTGCCGGAGGTTGCCGTGGTGATAGCCCCGCTTCAAGGTCAGTCCTTCGACCGAAGCTTCGGCCCGCCACAGATTTTCTCATCCACCTTGCCGATGGCATCCTTGTCCTTGCCCGTATAGTCCACCGCGGAAAGGATCGTCTGGATCGCCGCGATCCGGGCGCGTTTCTTGTCGTCGGACAGGATCACCGTCCAGGGCGCGTGCTTGAAATGGGTCCTCTGCATCGTCTCGTCGATGGCGGTGCAGTAGTCGTCCCATTTCGCCAGCCCGTCGACGTCGATCTGGGACAGCTTCCATTGCTTCAAGAGGTCCCCCTCACGGTCGAGAAAGCGCTTCAGCTGCTCGGCCCGTCCGACCTCCAGCCAGATCTTCAAAAGGATGATCCCCTCGTCGACGATCATCTGCTCGAACTCGGGAAGCTGGCGGAAGAACTTCTCCCGCTCCTCGGGTTTGCAGAAGCCGAAGACATGCTCGATCATCGCGCGGTTGTACCAGCTGCGGTCGAAAAGCGCGATCTCGCCCTTCGCAGGCAGCCAGTCGACATAGCGCTGGAAATACCATTGCTGGCTTTCCCGCTCGGTCGGCTTCGGCAGGGCCACCACATAGGCCTGGCGCGGGTTCAGGTTTTCCGTCACCGCCTTGATCGTTCCGCCTTTGCCGGCGGCGTCGCGGCCCTCGAACACCATGAGGAGCCGCTTGCCCGAGGCCTTCAGTCCGGCCTGCATCTTGGCCAGCTCGATCTGCAGGGCCTCCATCCGGGCACTGTAATCCTTACCCTTGATCTCTTCCCGGTAGGGGTAGGATTTCGTGAGGATGTCATCCTTCCCCGCGCCCTCGATGGCCTTGCGCACCTCTTTGGGTGCGCCTTCGCGGAAGTAGCGGCTGATCGCGCCGTCGAATGGTAGGGTCATGCCTGTCCTCCCCGGTTTGCGCCAGTATGGCGATTGGGCCGGTCAGCCGCAATGCAGCGCGATCAGGAGCCGATCTCGTCCAGGTCGTAGGGCGTGGTCTGGTAGATCTCGTTTATCCAGTTGCCGTAAAGCAGATGGGCATGACTGCGCCAGCGGTTGAGCGGCGGGCGCGAGGGGTCGTCGTCGGGGTAGTAGTTCAGGGGCACGTTGATCGGCGTGCCGTTGGCGATGTCGCGGTCATATTCCTGCTTCAGCGTGTCGCTGTCGTATTCGAAATGGTTGAAGATGTAGAGCGCGCG
>NZ_DAIQAT010000243.1:0-3644 GCF_036781545.1 Tabrizicola sp. | reverse complement strand
CGCGACGGCGAGGTGATGCTGATCGACGAATTCACCGGGCGGATGATGAAGGGGCGGCGGCTGTCGGACGGCCTGCACCAGGCGATCGAGGCGAAGGAGGGGGTGAAGATCAACCCCGAGAACGTGACCTATGCCAGCGTGACCTTCCAGAACTACTTCCGTCTGTATGACAAGCTGGGCGGCATGACCGGCACGGCGGCGACCGAGGCCGAGGAATTCCGCGAGATCTACGGGCTGGGCGTGGTCGAGGTGCCGACGAACCGCGTCGTCGCCCGGATCGACGAGCATGACCAGGTGTTCCGCTCGGCGCGGGAGAAATATGACGGCATCCTGAAGGCGATCAAAGAAGCGCATGAGAAGGGCCAGCCGATCCTGGTCGGCACGACCTCGATCGAGAAATCGGAACAGCTGTCGGAATTGTTGAAGAAGGACGGCATCCCGCATTCGGTGCTGAACGCGCGCCAGCACGAGATGGAAGCCAAGATCGTCGCCGACGCGGGTAAGCTGGGCTCTGTCACCATCGCGACGAACATGGCGGGCCGCGGCACCGACATCAAGCTGGGCGGCAACGTCGAGTTCAAGGTGATGGAGGCCATCGCCGCCGAGCCCGAGGGCGACCATGTCGCGATCCGCGCCCGGATCGAGGCGGCGCACCTGGACGAGGAAGAGGCGGTGAAGCAGGCCGGGGGCCTGTTTGTCCTTGGCACCGAACGCCACGAAAGCCGCCGGATCGACAACCAGCTGCGTGGCCGGTCGGGCCGGCAGGGCGACCCCGGGCGGTCGGCCTTTTTCCTGTCGCTGGAAGACGACCTGATGCGGATCTTCGGGTCGGAACGGCTGGACAAGATCCTGTCCACGCTGGGGATGCAGGAAGGCGAATCCATCGTTCACCCCTGGGTCAACAAGAGCCTTGAGAAGGCGCAGGCCAAGGTCGAGGGGCGCAACTTCGACATCCGCAAGCAGCTTCTGAAGTTCGACGACGTGATGAACGACCAGCGCAAGGCGATCTTCAGCCAGCGGATGGAGATCATGCAGGCCGATCACGTCGCCGACGTCGCCGCCGACATGCGTCACCAGGTGATCGAGGATCTGGTCGATCTGACCATGCCGCCGAAAACCTACCCGGATGCCTGGGATACCGAGGGGTTGACCGCCTCGGTTCGCGACATGCTGAACATGGATCTGCCGATCGCCGACTGGGCGGCGGAAGAGGGTGTGGATCAGGCTGTCGTGCGGGAGCGGATCATCGAGGCCTCGGACAAGATGATGGCCGAGAAGACCGAAGCCTTCGGCCTGTCGACCATGCAGACCATCGAGAAGCAGGTCCTGCTGCAAGCCATCGACAGCAAGTGGCGTGAGCATCTGCTGCGGCTGGAACACCTGCGGTCGGTGGTGAACTTCCGCGGCTATGCGCAGCGCGACCCGCTGAACGAATACAAGACCGAAGCCTTCCAGCTGTTCGAGGGCCTGCTGAATTCGTTGCGGGAACAGACCACGCAGCAACTGTCGCGCATCCGTCCCGTGACCAGGGAAGAGCAGGACGAGATGATGCGGCAGATGCAGGCCGCGCAAGAGGCGGCGCAACAGCCGAAGGTGCTGGAAGCCGCCGCAGCCGCGCCTGCCGCTGCCCTTGCCGCCGCGCCGGTGGCCGAGGCCGCAACCCGGCTTGCGGGCTTCGACGAAGCCGATCCTTCGACCTGGGGCAACCCCGGCCGGAACGATCCCTGCCCCTGCGGTTCGGGCGAGAAGTTCAAGCATTGCCACGGTCGCCTCATCTGAGGCGGCCATTTACCTGGCGTTTCGGGGCGACTGCGGCAGCCTTCCCCATTAATGCCATTTCTCCGCCAGTATTGGGCTCTAGCCGTAAACGGTCCGATTCTCGGGCCGGGGCGCTGCCATGCTTTGGCGACAAAAAGTTTTGCGGATCACCGCAGCCGTGGGCGTTGCCGCCGTTGCGGCCCATACGGCGGAACGGCTGAAGGCCCCCGCCGATGAACAATCGCTTCTGATCTCTGCCGCCGAACTTGCCAGACAGTCCAAGCCCGCCCCGGCAAGCGCCGTGCCACAGTCCGCGTCGCTGACCAGCCCGGCGGACCCGGGCATGGGCGAACTGACCGGCATCACCCCCGTCGCCGCGACCACACCCCCCGCCGGGGGCGACCGCTGCCGCCCGGAGATGGAGCTTTCCGCCCTGCCCGGCGCGATGATCCAGCTGTCGCTGGCCGCGCCCTGCAATCCGGGCGAGCGTATCGTCATACGGCATTCCGGCCTGTCCTTCTCGGTCAGGACGCAAGGCGACGGCCATGCCTCGGTGACGCTGCCCGCGCTGCGTTCTGACGCCATGGTGGCGGTCTATCTGCAGGATGCGCGTCTGGTGCTGGGCAAGGTCACGGTGCCCGACGTTTCGCGCTATTCCCGCTTCGCCGTGGTATGGGAGCTTCCGGCCGAGCTGGAGCTACGCGTCACCGATGGCGACAGGGTGCTGATCGGCAGCCCGGCCCCCGTGATGGCAGACGAGCAGCGGGTGATCGCGCTGGGATCGGCCAGCGTGCAGTCGCCGGTGCTGGCGCGGGTCTATTCCGTGCCCGGTCCGGGCCTGGGCAAGGCCGACATCACGGGTGAGTTGCGGATCACTCCGGCCTCTTGCGGGCGGACGCTGCGGGTCGAGACGGTCTATTCCGTCGCGGGGATCGCCACACATGCCGAACGGGCGATCAGCGTTCCGCTTTGCGGCACGACGGGCGACATTCTGGTGTTGAAGAATCTTGCGCCTGCCCCGAAACTCGCCGCCCCGAAGTAGGTCCGGATTGGCAGGGTATGGGTGTGAAGGCAGGACTGGCGGCGCTGGGCGCTGCCCTGTGCATTTGGGGGTCTGCCGCTGCCCAGGACGTGACGCTGGTCGCCCGGGAGGGCGGGATCGTGCTGAGCGGCACGCTGCAGGGCTATGACGGGGAGTTCTACCGGATTTCAACTTCCTATGGCTTGCTGACCGTCGACGGGCAGGGGGTGATCTGCGAAGGCCCCGCCTGCCCGGAGCTGACGGCACCCAAGGCGGTGATGCGGGTCGTCGGCTCTCCGGATGCCGCGGCCTTGCTGCCGGTTCTGGTCCAGAGCTTCGCCCGGTCGCGGGGGCTGGTCTATGACGAGGTGCCGGGCGGGGCCTATGCGGCGCGCATCCTCGACCCCGCAAGCCGCAAGGGCCTGGCCGAGATTTCCTTTGCCCCCCTGCCGCCCGACCAGGCGACGGCGGCGCTGGAGGCCGGGTCGGCGGACCTGAAGCTTTCCTATCGCGCCGAGGCTGGCCTTGGCAGCCATGCCGTCGCGACGGATGCGCTGGTCGTCCTGGTCGCGCCCGACAACCCGACGCCCGAGATTTCCACCGTGGAGCTGGCCGGGGTGCTGTCCGGCGAGGTGACGAACTGGGCGCAGGTCGGGGGGCCGGACATGCCGGTGGTGCTGCACGCGCTGGAGGCAGACAGCGACATCCAGCAGGCGCTGGCCGCACGGCTGGGCGCAAAACCTGCGGCGATGGTCCTGCACCCCGACCTTGCCGCTTTGGCCGGGGCGGTGGCCAAGGACCCCTGGGCCATCGCGATCTCGGGCCGGTCGGCGATTGCCCCGGCGCGGCGGATGCCGCTGACCGA
>NZ_DAIQAT010000242.1:0-3651 GCF_036781545.1 Tabrizicola sp. | reverse complement strand
TCTGTGCGGCCAGCGCCGCAAGCTGGAAGTCCAGCTTGTCATCGACGATCCGCGCCAGTTCCTGCCCTGCCTGAACCTCGTCGCCCTCGGCCACGGACAGCGCGACCAGCACCCCCCCGATCCGCGCCCGCGCCGGGATGCGGTCCTTCGCCTCGACCGTGCCGTAGACCGCCTTCCATTCCGTGACCGCCACCGGCGCAAGGGTGACGGGCTCGGCGAGGGCGGGCAGCGCAACGAAGCCGATCAGCGCGAGAGCCTGCGACAGGACGAAGGAACGGGTCATGCGGTCAGCCTCCTTGACTGACCTTTACATATTTAAAACTTAATAGCTATGCAATATATAATCTAAAATGCCGCAGTCGGACCGCCACAGCGAAAACGGCGCGCCGGATACCCCCGACGCGCCGCCCAGCATATGTTAAAGCTTTCTGAACGCCCGCAGCCAAGCCCTTGATTTCTCAAGCCCCGCTGAAGTGCCCGCGCGCGGGCAGAGGATCAGGCCTCGACCCAGAGCCCCTCGTCCTTGACGATCTTGTAGGCCTCGTCCAACGACTTTTTCGCCCGCTCGATCAGCACGTCGATCTCGGCCGGGGTGATCACCAGCGGCGGGGCGATGATCATCCGGTCCCCCACATGCCGCATGATCAGGTTGTTGGCGAAGCACCGCTCCCGCATCTTGAAGCCCACCGTCCCCGCCTCGCTGGCAAAGGCCGCCCGCTTCGCCTTGTTCGGGGTGAGGGCAATCGACCCCATCAGCCCGACAAGCTTCGCCTCGCCCACCATCGGGTGATCCGTCAGCTTCTCCCAGCGTTCCTTCAGATAGGGATGCGCCACGTCGTGGACATGCTCGACCACCTTCTCGTCCTGCATGATCCGCAGGTTCTCCAGCGCGACCGCACAGGCGACCGGATGGCCGCTGTAGGTGTAGCCATGGAAAAATTCACCCCCGCCGCCGACCACATTCGCCACCTCGTCGCAGACGATCGACCCGCCGATCGGCGCATAGCCCGAGGACAGGCCCTTGGCGATGGTCATGATATGCGGCTTGATCCCGAAGGTCTCGGACCCGAACCAGTTGCCGGTCCGCCCGAAGCCGGTGATCACCTCGTCGGCGATCAGGAGGATGCCGTATTTGTCGCAGATCCGCTGGATTTCCGGCCAGTAGGTCTTGGGCGGGATGATCACGCCCCCTGCCCCCTGCACCGGCTCGCCGATGAAGGCCGCCACGTTATCCGGCCCGACCTGCAGGATCTTCTGCTCCAGCTCCTGCGCGCGCGCCAAGCCGAACGCGTCCTCCGACATGTCCCCGCCCTCGCCCCACCAGTAGGGCTGGTCGATATGCTCGATCCCGTCGATCTTGCCGCCATGCGCGTGGATCGGCTTCATCCCGCCCAGGCTGCCCCCGCCCATGGTCGAGCCGTGATACCCGTTCCACCGCGCGATGATCGTCCGCCGCCAGGGCTTGCCCATCACGTCCCAGTACCGCCGCACCAGACGGATGTTGGTGTCGTTCGCCTCGGACCCCGAGCCGGCGAAGAAGACGTGGTTCAGATCGCCCGGCGCGAGCTTCGCGATCTCGGCTGCCAGCGCGATGGCAGGGACATGGGTGGTCTGGAAGAAGGTGTTGTAATAGGCCAGTTCTTCCATCTGCCGCGCGGCGGCCTGGGCCAGTTCCTTGCGGCCATAGCCGATGTTCACGCACCACAGGCCCGCCATCCCGTCGATGATCCGGTTGCCCTCGCTGTCGGTCAGCCAGACCCCCTCGCCCCGGGTGATCACCCGAGCGCCCTTGGCCGCAAGCGCCGCCTTGTCGGTAAAGGGATGGAAGTGATGCGCCGCATCAAGGCGCTGCAGCTCGGCGGTCGGCATGTGGTTGGTGATCATGTTCATGGGGAACCCTCGCGGAATCGGCAGGGCCCTGATGCCCCGTCTTTCCGGCAGGATATGATCAAACGCGGCAGCGTTCAAGGAATTTGATCAAATTCCGGCATCCTGCATCGGCACGGGAAAGGCGAGTATTTCTGCCAAGAGGAACAAGGTCTTTCCTCTTGGCAGAAATACTCCCACCGGAGGCAAGAAGATCAATGACCCTCGGCCAGCGCCTGCCGCACATGGTCGAGGCCCTGCTCGATGTCGCGCCGGATTGCGCTGGCCAGCGCGCCCACATCCCCCGCCCGCATCGCGGCAATCGCCTCGCGGTGCAGGTCGGGCGCGACATCGCGGCCATAGCGATCGATCACCGCCCGAAGGCTGGGCCCCGCCCGCAGCCACAGCGACCGCGCCAGATCCAGCAGCACGGGGGCCTCGGCCGCCTCGTAGAGGGCGAAGTGGAAGGCGTGGTTCGCCGCCAGATAGTCGGGCAGCTTGCCCGCCGCGATGGCCCGGTTCACCGCGCCGTCGATGGCCTCCAGCCGGTCGATCTGCGCCGGTGTCAGCTTCGGCCCGGCCAGCTCCGCCAGCTTCGGCTCGATGGCCAGCCGGGCGAAGGCGACCTGCTCCAGCATCTCCGCCGTAAGCTCCGGCACCGCCACGCGCCGGTTGCCCTGCGGCAGAAGCGCACCCTCCGCCGTCAACCGCCGGATCGCCTCGCGCACCGGGGTCATGCCCGCGCCCAGATCGCCGATCAGCCCCTGGATCGTGACCGGAGCCCCCGGCGCCAGATGCCCGAAGAGGATCATGTCGCGCAGCCGCGCGTAGGTGACCTCGTGACTGGGAATCTTCCGGCTGTCAGCGTCCATCGGGGCCCCTTTCCGCTTCGCCCCTTTATGACGGCATATCCCCGGCAATCAAGAGTTGATCAAAATCGCTGAATCAGGTCCGGAGGGCCGCTTTGGGCGTATAGCGGAACCGGGTCACATCCGCGGTCCAGCCCTGCCCGGTCAGGTCATGCGCGACGACGCCGACGAAGGCGCCGGTGAAGCTTGCGTGCTCGCCGCGCCCGCCTTCGTCGGAGACGATGGACGCGTCCAGTTCCGGCCCGACCGCCACCCCGTTCACGCTGAACCGCTGCACCGCCCGGTCGACCGTCACCCCCAGTGTCACCTTGCCGTCCGGCACCGGAAAGCGCCCGTGGAAAGTCAGCGCCTCGCCCTGCCAGTCGCCGAGGCAGGAGACCAGCGTCACCACCCGCGCACCGCCTTCCCGCGTCACCAGCGCGGCATGGAACTTGTGCCGGTTGTACCAGGTGATCAGCCCCGCTGCGCGCTGCCAGTTGGGCGGGTCGGCGAGGATGTCGCACTCGGCCTCGTAGGCCGGTTCGTCCTGCCGCCGGGCCACCAGCGACTGCTCGAACCAGGACCCGAGGCTTTCGCGCCCGATCAGCCGCAGGGCGCTGCCGGTCAGGGTGAAGAGGCGCTCAGGATAAGGCGTGCGCAGCCACTGGAACTCCATCGGCAATTCGGCCCCGGTGAAATCATGCTCCACCACATCCGGCACCTCACGCTCCGCCGGAAGGTCGATGGTCATCGGCGGCAGCACACCCCCGTCCTTCAGCCAAAGCCAATCGTCGCGCCAGACGACCTCGGCCAACCCCGTCTCGCGCCCCGTCGCGCAGAAGGGGCCGCGCGGTCCCCGCTGTGGCCGCCCGCAGAGGAAGGAATGCCAGTGCCGCCCGTCATGGCCCTCGACATATTGCCCGTGCCCCATCCGCTG
>NZ_DAIQAT010000241.1:0-3772 GCF_036781545.1 Tabrizicola sp. | reverse complement strand
GTGGGCGCGGCCATCGCCTGCGGCAGCCAGAAGTGGAAGGGGAATTGCGCCGATTTGGTGAAGGCGCCGAGGAGGATCAGGATCAGGGCGGGCAGATAGAGCGGCGAGGCCTGGATCGCCGCGCGCTCTGTCAGGATCACGCTCAGGTCGTAGCTTCCGGCGATCTGCCCGAGGATCAGTATCCCCCCGATCAGCGCGAGCCCGCCGCCCCCGGTCACGGCCAGCGCCATCCGCGCGCCCTGGCGGCTGTCGGGCCGGTCGCTCCAGTAGCCGATGAGGAGGAAGGAGGAGAGCGAGGTCAGCTCCCAGAAGACCAGCAGCAGAAGGATGTTGTCCGAGAGCACGATCCCCAGCATCGCGCCCTGGAAGAGGAGAAGGCAGCTCATGAACCGGCCCATCGGATCGGTCTCGGCAAGGGAGAAGCGGGCGTAGAGGATGATCAGGAGGCCGATGCCGAGGATCAGCCCGGCGAAGAGAAGGCCCAGGCCGTCGAGCATGAAATTGGCGTTCAGACCGAGCGCGGGAAGCCAGTCGATCCGGGTCTGGACGATCCGGCCCGCGAGGACGGCGGGGGCCTGGGCGGCGAGGATCAGGAAGGCGGTCAATGTTGCCGCCCCGGCGGCGAGGGCGGCGGCATCGCGACCGAAGCGCAGGGCCAGGGGCGAAAGGATGGCGCCGAGGAAGGGCAGGGCCGCGATCAGGGCAAGGGACATGCGGCTTCCTCGTCGGGGCGTGCGGTCTGGATGCGCGGCCGGACGCGGGCCTTGGGGTGCAGGGGGCGTTGCAGCGGGCTCAGGCCGATCTGGCGGTTTTCCGCGCTATTTCAAACCGGAAGGGCCGTCGGGAGCAATGGCTATCTTGGGCGGGGACCGGCCTCGGGGGCATCGAGCCCCCGCGTCCGGGCTGTCGCGGGACGGTCTTGCGACGCCGGTCGTGGGGACAGGTCGGCTGCCTCCGGCGGGAGTATTTCGCAAGGAGCAAGCCGGTTTGCGATTTGTTAACCCTTGCCCTCGCATCCTTCTCCTCGCGGTGCAGGGAGGAGTCCCGATGACCGCAAGGAGCAAGTCGCGTCCCGCCCGGCGGGGGACACCAAGCCCAGACGTGAAGTCGCGTCGGGCGGGCGCGCACCTGGTCTTGCAGTTGCTCTTTTCGAAATACTCCCGCCGGAGGCAGCCGACCTTGCCGCCGGGCGCGGCGCTGGAGGGGCAGCCCCAGGCCGGTGCCTGGAGCCGCGGAGACAAGCGGGTGCGAAGCCCGCGCAGGCGACCGGAAAGCTTGGCAAGCGGCAGCCGGGCGATCCGGTTGCCGCTGATCAGGCCGCCTCGGTCACGCCTTCCGGCAGTTTCGCCCCGGTCATGAAGGCCACGGCGTCGGACATCGAATAGTCCGAGGGCTTGATCACGCAGAGCCTGCGGCCGAGGCGGTGGATGTGGATGCGGTCCGCTACCTCGAACACATGCGGCATGTTGTGGCTGATCAGGATGATCGGGATGCCGCGAGAGCGGACGTCGCGGATCAGTTCCAGCACCCGGCGGCTTTCCTTGACGCCAAGCGCTGCCGTGGGCTCGTCCAGGATCACCACCTTCGACCCGAAGGCCGCTGCGCGGGCCACCGCCACCCCCTGGCGCTGGCCGCCGGACAGGGTTTCCACCGCCTGGTTGATGTTCTGGATCGTCATCAGGCCCAGCTCATTCAGCTTGTCCCGCGCGAACTTCTCCATCTTCGGGCGGTCGAGCTTGCGGAAAAGCGAGCCCATGATCCCCGGCGCGCGCAGCTCGCGCCCCATGAACATGTTGTCGGCGATGGAGAGTGCGGGCGACATGGCCAGCGTCTGGTAGACCGTCTCGATTCCCGCCCCGCGCGCCTCGATCGGGGTCCTGAAATTGACCTCCTGCCCGTCGAGCCAGATCTGCCCCTCGTCGGGCACCACCGCGCCCGAGATCGCCTTGATCAGCGTCGATTTGCCCGCGCCATTGTCGCCGATCACGGCGAGGATCTCGCCGGGATACAGCTCGAAGTCGCAGTCGTTCAGCGCCGTGACCTTGCCGTAGCGTTTGGTCAGGCCTTTCGCCTTGAGGATGGGTTCCATCAGCCTGCCACCTTTCTGATCCACTGGTCCACGGCGACGGCGAAGATGATCAGCACGCCGATGAGGAAGAAGGTCCATTGCGGGTCGGTGCCGACAAGGCGCAGGCCCATCTCGAAGACGCCGACGATGAGGGCGCCGAAGAACATGCCGACGATGCTGCCCCGCCCGCCGAAGAGCGAGATCCCCCCGATCACCACGGCGGTGATCGACTGGATGTTGCCCAGCTGGCCGGTGGAGGCCGTGGGCGAGACCGAGCCGAAGCGCCCGATCATCACCCAGCCCGCGATGGCGCAGAAGAGGCCTGCCAGCGCATAGACCTGGATCAGCACCTTCTTCGTCGGCACCCCCGCCAGCTCTGCCGCCACCGGGTCGTCGCCGGTCGCATAGACATGGCGTCCCCAGGCGGTGTGGCGCAGGACATAGGCCATGATGGCGACCAGCGCGATCATCAGGAAGACGGCGTAGAGCACCTTCACGCCGCCCGGCTGGATCGCATAGCCCCAGAACTGGAGCGCGGGCGCCCGTTCGGCGATGTCGGCGGACCGGATGGTCTCGTTCGCGGAATAGATGAAGTTCGAGGCGAGGAGGATCTGCCAGGTCCCGAGCGTCACGATGAAGGGCGGCAATCGCAGCCGGGCGATCAGGAACCCGTTCAGCGCGCCCATCGCGGTGCCGAGCACCAGGCCGATGACGATGGAAAGCTCCGCCGGGATGCCGTAGCGGAAGGTCATCTGCCCCATGAGGACCGAGGAGAAGACGGCGATGGCGCCGACCGACAGGTCGATGCCCGCCGTCAGCACGACGATGGTCTGCGCGCAGCCCAGGATGCCGACGATGGCGATCTGCTGCAGGATGGTCGACAGTGTCGCCGCCTTGAAGAAGTTGCCGGCCAGAAGCCCGAAGACCACCAGCGCAACCACCAGAACGATCATCGGCACGGCCGAGGGCGTCTGGTGCAGCCAATGCTGCAGCTTCTTCAGCGGGCTTTCCGGCTCGTGGAACTCGGCCACCGTTTCGGCGGCGCCGGCCAGGCCGGCCTCATAGGCGCCGGAGACCGACTTTGCGTCGTTGGACATGGCTTCCCCTCCCAGGGGCCCCGAGGCAGGGCCCGGTTGTGCCAAGGGCGGCGCGAAGGCCGCCCTTGGTGTCAGTCTTGGCCGCAGAGCCCCGACCGATCAACAGTGAACTGAAGTCAGCCCCAGCAAAGCTCGGCGCCCTTGGCGGTGTCGATCGACTCCACCCCCTCGACCGGCTTGTCGGTGACAAGGGCGACGCCGGTGTCGAAGAAGTCCTTGCCTTCGGTCGGCGCGGGCTTGGTGCCGTCGGCCGCGAACTTGGCGATCGCCTCGACCCCCAGCGCCGCCATCTGCAGCGGATATTGCTGCGAGGTCGCGCCGATCACGCCGTCCTTCACGTCAGCCACACCCGGGCAGCCGCCGTCGACCGAGACGATCAGCACGCCTTCCTTGCCCGCCGCCTTCAGCGCCTCGAAGGCGCCCGCAGCCGAGGGTTCGTTGATGGTGTATACCACGTTGATATCGGCGTTCTTGGCCAGAAGCGCTTCCATCGCCTTCAGGCCGCCCTCTTCGTTCCCGGCGGTGACTTCGTTGCCGACGATGCGCGCGTCATCCTCGTCGCCCCATTTGGCGATGTCCTTGGTGTCGATGCCGAAGCCGGTCAGGA
>NZ_DAIQAT010000240.1:0-3784 GCF_036781545.1 Tabrizicola sp. | reverse complement strand
GTGACGGCGTATCTCACCATGTGAAGTTCTTGCCAATCGTCAGTTTCGCATTCATTCCCTGCGCCCGGTCGAGCGACAGGTTGTTCTTGTAGTCGGCGTCGAAGACGTTCTCAACGGTCAGCGTGACATCCATCCCCGCCAGCGCCCCATCCTCGGGCTTCCAGGTCACGAAGAGGTCATGCGTGTCGTAATGGGGGGTGCGGGAGGGCGTCCCGGCCAGAACAGCCGTCGGCCCGCCCCCTGTGGTTGCTGCAGAGTAGGTCGTGATCGCATCGTAATAGTAGGCCGTCCAGCCGATGACGAGACCACGCTCGGGGAACTTCGCGCCAACCGTCAGCGCCACGTTCTCCGCCGGCGTATCGGTCATTGTCTTGTTGTTCGCCGCAGGTTCCGGCATGTCGCGATAGGCGGATTTGACTTTGCTGTAGCCCAGGCTCGCGAACCACCGCTCGGCATCGTAGGTGGCCTCCAGTTCGCCACCCCAGATTTCAGCGCTGCGCAGGTTCAGAAAGCGCGGCACGGCGCCGGTTGCCGGGTTGCTGGCGATCATGTTGGTGATGTCGCTGTGGAAGGCGGTGGCCTTCAGTTGCAGCGTGTCATCCGCCGCGAACAGACCCTCGCGCTGATAGGTGAAACCAAGCTCGATGGAATCCGCCGATTCCTTCTCCAGATTAAGGCTGGGCTGGCGTCCCCCGTCATTCGAATACAGCTCGTCCAGCGTCGGCATCCGCTCGGTGCGGGCGATGGTGCCGAAGACGCCCCAGTTGTCGTTCAGCTTGTACAGCGCCGACAGCTTGGGCGAGATCGCCTCGTCCGAAGCCGCAGCCCCGCCCGCAGCAAGGGTCGCCGCCGAGGGGGTGCGGTCGCCGAAGTCCACCCGCAGGCCGGGGATCAGCGTCAGCCGGTCGTTCCAGACGAATTCGCCTTGGGCATAGACACCAAGCTTTTTGTCGGTGCCTTCCGGGTGGAAGGCCAGCGCGCCAAGCGAGGAAGTCGCGCTGCGCTTCTGCTCCGACAGTTGCACGCCGAAGGTCAGGAAATTCTGCCAGTCGCCGGTCGAAAGATCGGCGGTGTTTTCGATCTTCAGGGTGGTGGTGGTGTAGCCGAATTCGCCGGGGCAAAGAACCTGGAAGGTGCCGACCGAACAGAAGGCGCCGTTCGAGAAGTTGCTCTTCTCGACATTGGTGTCGGTGTAGGACAGCTGCACCGTCAGGTCGAGCAGGTCGTTGGCAGAGAACTTGTTCCGCCAGGTCAGCGTCGCCGTGTCGTCGATGGCATGGATGTCGGCAAAGCCGAACACGGGGATGTTCGCGGCCCCGCCAGACTGCGCCACCGCAGCCTGATCAAGGTCGGTGTCCGTGCGCGACACCGCGAAGGTCAGACTCTGGTCGCCGTCATTGCCGAAGGTCAGCGTGCCCTTGGCCAGACCGGAAATCGAGTCATGCTCGGTCCCGGCGATCACGTTGCCCGCGCCGTCCTTCTTTTGGCCGCCATGGCTCTTGTTCAGCGCCAGCAGGAAATCGGCGTTGCCCGCGCGGTGGGCATAGATCACGCCGGGCTTCACCACGTCGCCGTTCGATTCATACCCCAGTTTGAGGCGCACCGCGCTGGTCTCGCCCTCGGCCAGATAGTCGGCGGCATCCTTGGTGGTGAAGACGACCGCGCCGCCGATGGTGCCCGAACCATACAACGTCGAGGACGCTGGGCCGCGCAGGATTTCCACCCGCTTGAACAGCTCCAGATCGCCGAAGAAACTGCCCATCCGGTACTGCTCGAAGAACTTCGGCGCGCCGTCCACGACCACCTTGATCCGTTCCTCGGACGCGGTCTGCTCGGTGTTGCCGATCCCGCGGATGTTGAAGGCCATCCCCATCGGCCGGGCCGAGGCGCCCGCCGCCTGCACCCCCGGCACGCCTTTCAGCATCTCGCCGATGTTGCCTGCCTGCTTGCGGTCCAGGTCCTCCTGCTCCAGCGCCGTCACCGCCTGCGGCGTGTCGATCGCAACCTTGGCCGTCCCGGTGCCGAAGATGATCCGGCCCAGCATCTGGAAGACGGTCTCCTTCGCCTCCTGTGCGACAGCCGGGGCGGCGCACAGGGCAAGGACGGTTGCGGTGGAAAGAAGGCAGGCGCGGGGGCCGGGCAAGCAGCGGATCGACATGGTGTCCCTTCGGATTTCTTTGTCTGCTGAAGGGCTGGCCATTGCCTGGTCGGCGGGCTGGCGGCAGAAGATTCTGACTTGATCTGTCAGGAGTTGGCTTCTAAAGATCGCAAAGTGTTTTTGTCAAGTATCCGCCGCGCGATTTCGTGCGCCGGAGAGATCCCCGCGCCCCCAGCTTTCCGCCAGAGAAGCGCGTTCCCGAACCGACAGGATGGATGCCTATGGCCAAGCCCGGCCCCGATCAGATTCGCGCACTGCGCGCCGAAAACCCCAAAGCCCGCGCCCGCGATTTCGCCGCCCAGCACGGCATCACCGAGGCCGACCTCGTCGCCGCCTTCGTGGGTCAGTCCGCCACCGCCATCGTGGCCGATCCCGACCGGCTGATGCCCTGGGCCGTCCGCCTGGGCGAGGTCATGGCGCTGACCCGCAACGAATCCTGCGTGCATGAACGGGTGGGCAGCTACCTCGACTACCGCACCGGCGCCTTCGCCTCGATGATCCTCGGCCCCGAGATCGACCTGCGCATCTTCGGCAAGCACTGGGTCCATGCTTTCGCGCTTGAAGAGCAAGGCGAAGACGGCCCGAAGCGCAGCATCCAGGTCTTCGATGCGGCGGGCGATGCCGTCCACAAGATCCACCTGAAGCCGCAGTCGAACCACGCGCTCTGGCCCGACCTGATCGCCAACATGCGCCTGCCCGGGCAATCCCCGGCACTGGACCTGTCCCCCCGCCGCCCGGTCGAGGCTGCCAGGGGCGACAGCGCCGCTGCCCCCGCGCTCCGCACCGCCTGGGACCGGATGACCGATACCCACCAGTTCATCGGCATGACCAAGGACCAGGGCATGAACCGGCTCGGCGCCTACCGCGTCGCAGGTGCGCCCTATGCCGAAAGGCTCCAGCCCGAGGCCGTGACCCACACCCTCACCCGCGCCGCCGAGGCGCAGATCCCGGTGATGATCTTCGTCGGCAACCTCGGTTGCATCCAGATCCACGGCGGGCCCATCGAGAAGATCGTCCCCATGGGCCCCTGGATCAATGTCATGGACCCCCGCTTCAACCTGCACCTGCGTGCCGACCACCTTGCCGAGGTCTACGCCGTCTGGAAGCCCACCCGCACCGGCGACGTGCTCAGCGTCGAGGGGTTCGCGGCGGATGGCGAGTTGATCCTGCAGATCTTCGGCTACCGCAAGGACACCCCGGCCGAACCCTGGAACGCGCTGGTTCGCGGGCTGCCCCGGCTGGAAGAGGTGCTGGCATAATGATCCGCATCCTCGCCACCACCCTCTGCCTCGCCTCTACCGCCGCCGCGCAGGACGCGACCAAGGTCATCACCCTCGGCGGGTCTGTCACCGAGATCGCCGTGGCGCTTGGTGCCCAGGACCGGATCATCGCCCGCGACACCACCTCGAACTTCCCCGAGAGCATCGAGGCCCTGCCCGACGTCGGCTATATCCGCGCCTTGTCGCCCGAGAACGTCCTCGCGCTCGACCCCGGCCTGATCGTCGCCGAAGGCGATGCCGGACCGCCCGAGGCGGTGGACGTGCTGAAGGCAGCCGGCATCCCCTTCATCCTCGTCCCCGAGGCGACCGATCCCGCCGGCATCGCCGCCAAGATCGAGGCCGTCGC
>NZ_DAIQAT010000239.1:0-3811 GCF_036781545.1 Tabrizicola sp. | reverse complement strand
CAGGGCGAAGACCAGCACCGAGGCATAGTCGAGCCCGTCCTGCAGGGTGAAGCCGTCGATCATGCCGGGGTCTTGAACGGCGCCATCCCGGCCCGGGCAAGGGCGTCGGCGCGTTCGTTCTCGGCATGGCCGGCATGCCCCTTGATCCAGCGCCAGGTCACCCGATGCCGGGCGGCGGCGGCTTCAAGCCTTTGCCAAAGCTCGACATTCTTCACCGGGCTGCCGCCCGCCGTGCGCCAGTTCTTGCGCTTCCAACCGGCGACCCATTCCGTGATGCCGTTCTTCACATAGGCAGAATCGGTGACGACGGTCAGGATCGAAGGCCGTGTCAGCGCCTCCAGCGCCGAAATGGCGGCCAGCAGTTCCATCCGGTTGTTGGTGGTCAGCGCCTCGCCGCCCTGCAACTCGCGTTCCTTGACCACGACGCCGTTCTCGCGCGCGAGCATCAGCACGCCCCAGCCGCCGGGGCCGGGGTTCCCGGAGCAGGCGCCGTCGGTATAGGCGAAAAGGTCGGGCATGGGGATCAGGCCTGCAAGGGAAGGGCGATGCAGGCGAGCGCGACCACCGTCAGCATCACCCGCAGCCGCAGCCACCAGCGCGGGGCGAGACCCCAGGCCTGGAAGGTGGCGTCGAGGAGGAGGAGCCCCACGAAACCGGCGGCCAGGAAGATCGCCGAACTGTCGGAGGCGTCGGAGACCATCACGAAACCCCAAAGCGCGGGAATGACGGAGAGACTATAGGCGATGGCTGCCTCGCGGCCTTCCGCCTTGGTGGCGAAACCCCAAAGGACGCCGGACAGGAAGCACAGCACCACCGTGCCCCAAGTCATCCCGACATAGGCGCCAAGGAACATCGGCGACAGGAACGGCCCCGCCCAGGCGGAAAGGGCGGGCGACAGATGTGTCGCGGCGGACCAGAGGAACGGGATCAACCCGGCAAGGCCGAGGAGAAGGGCAGGGCGGGGGATACGCGCGTCGTCGGTCATCCGGCTGGTCTAGCGTGGGTGCGCGCGCATGGCCAGTCAGTCCGGGTGGGTGAAGCGGTCGAAGCGGGGCGGGATCGCGGCGGCGATGGCGGCAAGGACCTTGCCCACCCGCTCCACATCGGTCTTGGCCGGTTGCGAGGGAAGGACGATCTTCGCCTTGTCGATGTAGACCGCGCCGCTGGTCGACCCGCCGCCGACCATCGGCCTGTCGGTTTCCCGGGCGGGGGTCGTGGCGAGGCCGCTCTCGGCGGCGGCGGCGCGGATCGCAGCCAGCGCGTCTTCGGGCACCTTGGCGCGGCGGGTCTTGCAGGCGGGACCTTCGGTCTCATAGCCCTTGCAATGCCTGAGCGTGAGCGCGCCGTTGTCCAGGATCGTCACGTTGGTCGACCAGGCATATTGTGGCGGCAGGCTGCCGGAACTGGTCCGGTACTCGGCGAGGAGAGAAGCGTCTTCGGCTCCGGCGGCAGTGGCGGTCAGAAGGAGAAGGGCGAAGGGTTTCAGCATGGTCAGGCGGGCTCGCGCAGGATACGGGGGACCTTGAACTCGATGTCCTCGACGGTGGTCTCGACCAGCTCGACGGTGACGGAGTAGCGGGCGCGGAAGGCGTCGATGACCTCGTTGACCAGCACTTCGGGGGCGCTGGCCCCGGCGGTCAGACCGATGGCGCGGGCGCCTTCGAGGGCGCGCCAGTCGATGTCGGCGGCGCGCTGGATCAGCATGGAATAGGGGCAGCCGGCGGCGGCACCGACCTCGACCAGACGGCGGGAGTTCGAGGAATTGGGCGCACCGATGACGAGGAGGGCGTCGATCTTCGGGGCCACGGCCTTGACGGCGGCCTGCCGGTTGGTGGTGGCGTAGCAGATGTCGTCATGGGCGGGGGCGTGGATCAAGGGGAAACGGGCCTTGAGCGCGGCGGCGATTTCGGCGGTGTCGTCGACGGAAAGCGTGGTCTGGGTGATGAAGGCGAGCTTGGCCGGGTCCCGGACTTGCAGGGTGGCGACGTCGGCGGCGGTTTCGACCAGCAGGACCTCTCCGGGCGGAAGCTGGCCCATGGTGCCCACGGTTTCGGCGTGGCCTGCGTGGCCGATGTAGATCATCCGGGTGCCGGCCTCGTGGTGGCGGGCGGCTTCGTTGTGGACCTTGGTGACGAGGGGGCAGGTGGCGTCGACGGCAATCATCTGACGACGGCTTGCTTCGGCCGGGACGGATTTGGGGACGCCGTGGGCGGAGAAGACGACGGGGCGGTCGGTGGGGCAGTCGTCCAGTTCCTCGACGAAGACGGCCCCCTGGGCGCGGAGGGCGTCGACGACGAATTTGTTGTGGACGATCTCGTGCCGGACGTAGACCGGGGCGCCCCATTTCTGCAGGGCCATCTCGACGATCTTGATCGCGCGGTCCACACCGGCACAGAAGCCGCGGGGGGCGGCGAGGTAGAGGGTGAGGGGGGGCAGGTCTGGCATCGGGGTTCCGGGAGAAGGTCGGGTCAGATTTAGGGCCTGTGGGGAGAGGCGTCCAGTGCCCGCGCGCGGGCAGTTTGGCGAGGTGAGCGATTGCAAGGGGTTGGCTGCGGGCATTCAGGAACGGTTAATGTTGATTCTCCTCGTGCGCCTTCGGCTTCTCGTCGGGTGAGCGACCCGAGCGAGGACGCCCGAAGGGCCAGGACGAGCGGGGCCGTCAGCCCCCGAAAGCCGCAGCACCCAGCCAGCCGAGCACGATGTAGCGCCCGGTCTTGGCGACGGCGACAAGCCCGAGAAACACCGGAACCGGCACCCGCAGCACGCCGGAGACGGCGACGATCATGTCGCCGAAGGGCGCCCAGGACAGGAGCAGGAGCCAGACGCCCCAGCGGGCGAACCAGCGCTCGGCGCGGGCGAGTTGCGGCGGGGAGAGCGGAAACCAGCGATGGTCGCGCTGGTCCGCGAGCCAGCGGCCAAGCGCATAGGTGACGCAGGAACCGAGCGTGTTGCCGACAGAAGCCACGATCACAAGGGCAAGGGTTCCCCAGCCCGCGGCCTGCATCCCCAGAAACACGATCTCGGACTGGAACGGCACCGGCGTCGCCGCCAGGAAGGCCGCGAGAAAAAGGCCGGAGAGTGCGATCATGGCAAGGCCGTCACGACCGGGATCCCCAGAGCCCGGTCGCAGGCGGAAGGCTCACTTCGCCTCGACCGCGGCCTCCTGGTCCACCACCGGGCGCGGTTCGCGCGGGGGGCGACCGATGACTTCGCGCAGTTCGTCCAACTCGATGAAGTTGTCGGCCTGGCGGCGCAGTTCGTCGGCGATCATCGGCGGCTGGCTGCGGATGGTGGAGACCACCGAGACACGCACCCCTTGCCGTTGCAGGCTTTCCACCAGAGGACGGAAGTCGCCGTCGCCGGAGAAGAGCACGATGTGATCGACGCGCTGGGCCAGTTCCATGGCATCGACGGTCAGTTCGATGTCCATGTTGCCCTTCACCTTCCGCCGCCCCTGGCTGTCGGTGTATTCCTTGGCTGGCTTGGTGCGCATGGTGAAGCCGTTGTAGTGCAGCCAGTCGACCAGCGGGCGGATCGGCGAGTAGTCGTCATTCTCCAGCAGCGCGGTGTAGTAGAACGCGCGCAAGAGCTTGCCGCGACGCATGAACTCCATCCGGAGAAGCTTGTAGTCGATGTCGAAACCCAGTGCCTTGGCGGCCGCGTAAAGGTTCGAACCATCAATGAACAGCGCAAGCCGTTCGTCCTTGTAAAACATTTAAAGGTCCCCTCAATGTCGCCGCGCGGTCCACGTCCTTACGTGTCAATCGCACGTCGCGTAGTCAAATCCGTCGGCCAACGCATGATGGATACC
>NZ_DAIQAT010000238.1:0-3877 GCF_036781545.1 Tabrizicola sp. | reverse complement strand
GACATGCTGTGCCGCGCCGATGCGGTGGGGGTGTTCCAGGTGGAAAGCCGGGCGCAGATGAACTTCCTGCCCCGGATGCGGCCGCGCCGGTCCTACGATCTGGTCTGTGAAGTCGCCATCGTCCGCCCCGGCCCGATCCAGGGCGGCATGGTCACCCCGTTCATCCGCCGCCGCATGGGCCTTGAACCCGTCGAAGACCTTGGTCCGGCGATGATGGAGGTGCTGGCGCGCACCTACGGTGTGCCGCTGTTTCAGGAACAGGCGATGCAGATCGCCGTGGTCGCCGCAGGCTTCACCCCGTCCGAGGCCGACAGCCTGCGCCGCAGCCTTGCCACCTTCAAGCGGATGGGCACCATCGGCAGCTTCCGCGACCGGTTCATCGGCGGCATGCTCAAGCGCGGCTATGACGCCGATTTCGCCGCCCGCTGCTTTGCCCAGATCGAAGGCTTCGGCAGCTACGGCTTCCCCGAAAGCCATGCCGCCAGCTTCGCCCGGCTGGTCTATGTCTCGGCCTGGCTGAAATGCCACCATCCGGCGGTGTTCACCTGCGCGCTTCTGAACTCGCAGCCGATGGGCTTTTACGCTCCCGCCCAGCTGGTGCGTGATGCGCGCGAACACGGGGTCGAGGTGCGCCCCGTCTCGGTCGATCATTCCGACTGGGACTGCACGGTGGAACCGCGGCCCGATGGCGCGCTGGCGCTGCGGCTGGGGTTCCGCCAGATCAAGGGGATGCGGCAAGAAGATGCCGACTGGATCGTCGCGGCGCGCGGCAACGGCTATCCCGATGTCGAAAGCCTGTGGCGCCGCGCAGCGATCACGCCCGACAAGCTGGAGCGGCTGGCCGAGGCCGATGCCTTCGCCCCCATCGGTTTGATCCGTCGCGAAGCGCTCTGGGCCGCCAAGGCGCTGCGCGGCCCGGCGCCCCTTCCTCTTTTCGGCACCGACGGCGAGGGCGGGAAAGAGCCGGCGGTCCGACTGCCGCAGATGACCCTGGGGCAGGAGGTGATCGAGGATTATCTCTCGCTCCGTCTCAGCCTGCGCGCGCATCCGATGGAGCTTTTGCGCCCCCGCTTGCCTGAAAGCCTGCCGCATGACCGCCTGCTGCAGGCCAAGGGGCGCATCACCCTCACCGGTCTGGTCATCACCCGCCAGCGCCCCGGCACGGCCTCCGGCGTGATCTTCCTGACGCTGGAGGACGAGACCGGCGTCTCGAATGTCGTCGTCTGGCGCCGGATCTACGAGACCTTCCGCAAGGCCATCATCACCGGACGGCTGCTGCGCATCACCGGCCGGATCGAGCGCGATGGCCAGGTGGTTCACGTGATCGCCGAGCATGTGGAGGACCTGTCACCCCTGCTGACCACGCTCGGCCGTCCGGCGGCAATCGAAGCGAAAGACAAGCGGGCGGAAGAAACCCGGCGCCCGGCGGGTGGCAATATCCGATCCGCCGCGCATCACCCAAGGGAACAGGCCAAGCGGCTGTTTCCCAGCCGGGATTTCCATTGAAAATCAGTCGGTACGCGGGCCGGTCAGGCGAAGATAACGCCCCTTCGACCCCAGCAGCAATCTTGACGAGCAGAGCGGGATGTCTTTCGGCAGGCGGGCCACACAACCGCGCCGCCCGGCTCACTTCCCGACGAACTCGAAGGAATAGCTGCGTCCGGCGCCCTCCGGCGGTGCCGGGAAAGGGGCCGAGCGGCGGATGTGATCCACCGCGATCTGGTCGAGCGCCGCATTGCCCGAGCTTTGCGCCACACTGACCCCGGCCAGGCTTCCATCTGCCGCGATGGTGAAATTCACCACGGCCGTGCCCTTCCCGGCGCCCGATTTCTTCTTGGTCGCGCGGACCTTCTTCATCACCGCCTTGCCGTAGGCCGCCGGGGATACCGCCCCGCCCTTCTTCGCCTTCGATCCCGTCGTCGCCGCGCTTGCCGAGGCCGAGGCGGCGGCCTTCTCCTTCTTGGTCTCTTTCGGCTTGTCTTCCGCCGTCTCGGTCTTCTTCGGCTTCTCCGCCGGCTTTTCCTTCACCTTCTTCTTCTTTTCAGGCTCCGGCTCCGGCTTAGGCTTCGGCTTCTCGACCGGTTTCTCCTCGACCTTCGGCTCCGGCTTCTCCGGCGGTGGCGGCAGGGCGAGATCGGCCTCTACCGGCACTTCCGGCACCGGCAGCGCAACCGGCCAGGCCGCCGCCAGTTCGGGCGCGACATCCGCTTCAGGCAGATCGGGTGCGTCTTCGGTCGGCATGGGTTCGTCCGGCGTGTCCGGCGCCTCGTCCACCACTTGCGGCGCGGCTTCCGCCACAGCGGCGACCGAGGGCGCCGTCGGCGGCAACTCGCCAAGGTCGACAAACAGGACCGGCGCCTGCCGCTCGGCCGCCAGCGCCATCGCGGCGGCCCCGCACAGAAGCGCCGTCGCCGTCGCCCCGGCCAGAACCCATCCCGCAGTGCGGGCGTCGGGGCCGCGGGCGGTCATGGCGCATCCTCCAGGCCCACCAGCGCGACCTTAAGATAGCCCACGTCCCGCAGCCGGTTCAGCACCTGCATCAGCGCGCCATAGTCGACCTTGCGGTCGGCGCGCAGGAAGACCGGCGTGTCGCGCCTGCCCCCGGTCTTGGCATCCAGCGCAGTGCCAAGCGCATCGCGCGACACCGCGCTCTCGTCCAGCATGAGGCTCAGATCGGCGGTCAGCGTCAGCCACAAAGGTTCTTCCGGGCGCTTGCTGACCGGGGCGGTGGAGCCGGGCAGGTCCACCGGCACGTCGACGGTCGACAAGGGGGCCGCGACCATGAACACGATCAGCAGCACCAGGATCACGTCGATGAACGGCGTGACGTTGATGTCGCTCAGCTCGCTGTCGCCCTCGTCCAGCCGCAGTGCCATGGCCTAGACCCCCGCCCCCATCCGCCGGTCCATCTCGCGGCTGAAGCGCGCCAGCAGCTCGGCCCGCCCGTCCGCCAGCGCATGACGATAGGCCCCGATCCGTCGCATCACCGCGTTGTAAAGCAGCACCGCCGGAACCGCCGCGACCAGGCCGATCCCGGTGGCCAGAAGCGCCTCGGCGATCCCCGGCGCCACGACCGCAAGGCTGGTGGTCTTGGTCGCCGCGATGGCGAGGAAGCTGTTCATGATCCCGAACACCGTCCCGAAGAGCCCGACGAAAGGCCCGACCGCCCCGATCGAGGCCAGTAGCCCCGTGCCCGAGCGCAACCGCATCACCGCCCCGGCCTCGATCCGGTCCATCGCCAGTTCCAGCCTTGCGCTGGACGAGGCGCGCAGGTCCGCCGTCAGCGTGGGCGCAAGCTCCGCCACCTCGTCGCGGGCCGCCCGTGCGGACAGGGCCAGCGGGCAATGCCCGGCGATCTCCACCAGTCCGGATCCCGTCGCCAGCGCCGCCCGCGCCCGCCGCAGCTTGGCGAAGGCCAGGGCGAATTCGACGATCTTGAACAGGAACACCGTCAGCACCGCCGCGACCGCCAGCGTCAGGAGACCCATCACCGCCTGCACCACCGGATGCGCCTTCAGGACAAGGCTGACCAGATCGGTATCGACCTCCGGCTCGGCGACCGGCAGGGCTTCCGCCCCAGCGACCGGAGCCGCCTCTGCCGCAGCAGCTTCTGTCCCGGCGCTCTCTGCCGCAGGACCCTCTGCCACAGGACCCTCTGCCACAGGGCCCTCTACCGCAGGGGTGCCCGCGGCATCGGGCAACACGGGGGCAGCCTCGGTCGTGGTGCCACCATCGCCCAGGACCGGCGCCTCACTGGTGACGACAGGAGGGCTTGCGCCCTCCTGTGCCATGGCCGTCGCGGCCAAGAGGAAAAAACAAGCAGTGACGGCGTATCTCACCATGTGAAGTTCTTGCCAATCGTCAGTTTCGCATTCAT
>NZ_DAIQAT010000237.1:0-3900 GCF_036781545.1 Tabrizicola sp. | reverse complement strand
GGACGCCGGGGAAGGATTTCTCGATCCCCCGCATCTCGACCAGGGGCGCAGCGGTTGGCTGTTCCGTCACGGTCTTCCCTCCCCCTGCCCGCCGGTCTTGCGACCGTTCCTCCCGGGCTGTTAGCGCTGACCTTGCGTCAGAAGGTTTCAGATTTCAATCGGGATGCGGGGTCAGGTGGTCTTCGCGTTCATCCGCGCCTTGCGGCGCTGGTAGCGGGCGTTCATCAGCGCGTCGCCTTCCTTGCTGCCGTCGTGGAAGGTGCCGAACCACTTGTCGAGCGGGATGAGCCCGTCGCCGTAGTTCACCTCGAAATACTTGTGGTGCAGGTAATGGATGAAGGCATGGCTCTCCACGGCGCTGTCCTCGGTCACCTCCATCTTGTCGAAGCCGATATGGCCGACCACCGCCCCGAAGCCCGCGAAGTTCAGCTGGTAGATCGCCAGAAGCGGATGCGAGGGGATGATGAAGTGGTAGGCGGCGGTCGCGAAGTAGAGCAGGTGCTCGACCGGGTGCATCGCCAGCGACGACCAGGGCGAGGGGTTGACCGAGTTGTGGTGCACCGAATGAACCCATTTGTAGAGGAAGGGCGTGTGGATCAGCCGGTGGATCAGGAAGAAATGGACCTCGTGCAAGACCGGCAGGAACAGCCAGACCGCCAAGAGGTAGAAGGGGTGATCCATCAGCCCGACCCAGGGGCCGATATCATTGGCCCAGGCCCAGAGCACCAGCACTTCCCAGGCGGTCCAGATCGGAACGCCGGTGCCGAAGGCGCGGATGATGCTGTCGATGGTCTGGCTCTGGAACAGGAAGGCGGTGGATTTGTGCTCTGACGGCCATTTCGCATTGTATTTGAAACGGGTGCCCTGCGCGCGAAGGATGTAGAGGCGCAGTTCCAGCGCGCCGTAGAACAGGAAGACGGCGACGGCGTTGACCGCGAAAAGCCAGAGCACCCAGCCCCATTGCAGCGAGGTCATGACTTCCTTCTCCGGCACGACCCAAGCCCACCAGGCAAAGGCGCTGGCGGTCCACAACAGGTTCCAGGGCAGGAAATAGCCGGGCAGCCATTTCAGGATCGCCAAGGGCTGCGGCGGAAAGCGCCAGATCGGCGCGACCTGGGCAGGCTCGTTCGGGGTATAATCGCCGCGCTTGTTGTGGGTGCCGTATTTGGTGTCGTCCATCGCTGCCTTCCCTGGTCGCCGGTCGGGCCGGGCACCGCCCGACCGCAGTTTGCGGGAGAACCGTCCCTTGAGAGGAAGCCCTGCTGACGCCGGTCGCCGATGCCCGGCGACGCCTGCGTGTTGTCTTCGCATCCCGACCGTCTCCCCCGGTGCGGGACAAACCTCCCCGGCGGGGCATCGCCACCGCCATGGGCGACAACCTGACGCGGGGCGGTTTTCCTGCGCAAGATTTTTATGCATTTCGCGTCAGATATTGCATCACTATGCGTCATTTTCGCGATATATCGACCTGCTGTTTTCGGCGGGCCGGACAGCGTGAGACAATCTGATTGCGGCATGGTGCCGCGGCCTTGGTATCGCCCGGCGATTCGCGGGGAACGGTCAGGCGGGGGTCGCGAAGACCGGCAGGTTGAAGCGGGTGTAGACGCCGAAATCGAGGGACGCGCCTGCGCCCTGTCTGGCGGCCTCACCGTCACCGGCCAGCGCGAGGGCGCTGGACAGCAGGTCCCTCGGGTCGCCTGCCAGCGCGAAATCCATCTCGCCCGCCCGAAGAAGCGGCACCGTCACCGGGTTCACCTCATGCCCCACGACCAGCATGTCCTGCGCCCGTCCGGCGGCCCGCAGCGCCTCGACCAGGCCCAGGTTGCCGCCGCCGACATTGTAAAGCGCGCCCAGCGCCGGCTGATCACGCAAAAGGCGGGCGACGGCGAGACGGGTCAACTCGGCACTGTCCTCGCCCTGCACCTCGCCGGAAATGACGACCTTGGGAAAATTGGCGCGCAGCCCGGAACGGAAGCCGATTTCGCGGTCTTCGTGGCAGCGGAAAGCTGGGCTGCCCAACACCACGCCCACGGGGGTAGGCCGGTCGCCCAGCATCCGCCCGATCAGGAAAGCGGCGGTCTGGCCCACCGCGCGGTCGTCCAGCCCCACGAAAGCGTCGCGGGCCGAGGGGGCAAGGTCAGAGATCACCGCGATCACCCGCTTGCCCCGCGCCCGGGCGGCGGACAGAAGCGCAGTGATCCGGTCCGAGGATTTGATGGTGACGATCAGCGGGCGGGACGCATCCTTGCACAAGGCTTCGACCGCGCGCAGCACGCTGGCATCGTCGGCCAGATGCAGGTCATGGAACACCCCCTTCGCGCCCGAGGCCGCCCAGGCCGCGCGCAACTGGCCCATCATCCCCCGGCCCACCCGCAACGCGATATCGGCCTGGACCGGCCTTGGCACCGCATCGCCCCCCGGCGAGGATAGCTTGCGCAAGGTCTCCTCGACCACCAGCCGGGTGCGGTCATGCACCCTGCCCCGCCCGTTCAGCGCCCGGTCCACCGTCGCCCGCGACAGGCCGGTCTCGCGCATGATGTCGGCAACGGTAACGCGACGCATGATGCATCCCTTGAGGCATTTCGCCTCACGGTGCCCGAACCTCGCGCGGCTGGCAAGCGGTCAGAGCAAGGCTGCGCCTTTGGCGAAGGCCTCTGCCTCGGTCTCGTCCATCCAGACCTCGTGCCTGCGCTCCGGGTAGCCCTGCCGCTCCACGTCCTCGACGAAGTCGCGGAAGGCCGCCACCCGTTTCGCCTGCAACTCCGCCTCCTGCGCGGCGAAGTCGGCATAGCGCTTTGAGTGGCGCGGGTAGTGGCCCGTGTTGGTGCCAAGCACATCGCAGGAGAAAAGATACTGCGTGTCGCAGACCGCACCGCATCCCATGCCCATGGTGATCATCCGTGTCGTCCGGGTGATATGGTCGGCCAGTTGCACCGGCACCACCTCGACCTCCAGGAAGGTCGCGCCCGCATTCTCGATGTCCCTGGCCTTGCGCATCACCTGTAGCGCCTCCTCGGCGCTGCGGCCCACGGCCCGGAAACCGGTCCAGGCGGCCAGGTTCGGCACCAGCCCGACATGGCCGGTGACAGGAATGCCCTCGCGCGCCATCGCCTCGATGAAGCGGGGGGAATGCGAGCAGTAAACGGCATCGGCCCCTCGGCGCAGCGCATCGAACCCCGCGCGAACGGCCTCATCCGGGGTGGCGGAGGAGCCGTGCGGCATCCCCGCCGAGATCAGGGCCGAAGGGGCCGCCGCACGGATGGCGGGCAGGGTGTGGTCGGCCTCGCAGGACAGGACCAGGATCCCCGCAGCCTTGGCGGCGGCGGCTTCGGCGGCGCTGTCGACATGGACCTGCACCCATTTGCGCCTGCCCTTCGCGTGCAGCAGCGTGGCGACGGTGGTTTTCGGCATGGCCTGCGGCTCCCTTCCTGCGGAGCCTTCCGCTAGGCGGCAGGACAGGCGGCTGGCAACGGGAAAGCCGGGCGGGCCGGGCTGGATGCGTCACTCCGCCTCAAACGACACAGCGAAGCGCCACAGCACCCCGGCCGCGCCCCACGCACAGGCGGCGAAGTGAGGCAGTCACCAAGCGGCAGCTTCCGCCGATTCGCGGCTCAGACCAGCATCCCGCCGTCGCTGTCGTCCCCGGCCTCTTCCATCAGCCGGTCCATGTTGGGGATCGAGACGTGGCGATTGCCCTCCAGGCTGATCACCCCGTCCTTCTTCAGCGCGCTGATCTGGCGGCTCACGGTTTCCAAGGTCAGCCCCAGGTAATCCGCCATCTCCTCGCGCGTGAGCGGCAGGTCCACCGACAGCGCCATGGATTTCTTGCGCAGGTGCAGCGCCGCATCGCGCCGGGCGATGATCGAGATCAGCGAGGCGATCTTCTCGCGCGCGGTCTTG
>NZ_DAIQAT010000236.1:0-3921 GCF_036781545.1 Tabrizicola sp. | reverse complement strand
GCCGCCCATGCGGCCAGCATCCTGGGGAATGCAGCATGACCACCGTCGGCATCCGCCTGGTCGAAGGTCTGATTGCGCGCGGCATCGACACCGTCTTCGGCATCCCCGGTGTCCACACGATCGAGCTTTACCGCGGCCTCGCCGCCGCGGGGGACAAAATCCGCCACGTCACCCCCCGCCACGAACAAGGCGCGGGCTTCATGGCCGACGGCTACGCCCGCGTCTCGGGCAAGCCCGCCGCCGCCTTCGTGATCACCGGTCCGGGCCTCACCAACACGCTCACCGCCATGGCCCAGGCCAAGGCCGATTCCGTGCCGATGCTGGTCATCTCCGGCCTCGGGCGCAGCGACACCCTTGGCAAGGGTCTCGGCCGGTTGCACGAGCTTCCCGACCAGGGCGCCATGGTCAAGACGCTCTGCCACTCGGAAACCGTCACCGATCCCAAGAAGCTGGGTGAAGTCCTCGACCGTGCCTTCGCTGCGATGACCGCGGGCCGCCCCGCCCCGGCGCATATCCAGATTTCCACCAACATGATGGGCCAGCCCTGCCCCGAGCCGCCCCCGCCCGTCGTCTCCAGCAGCGCCGTGCCCCTGCCGCTCGGTCGTCTGCGCAGCATCGCAGCCGCGCTGAACAGCGCCGAGCGTGTCGTCATCCTCGCCGGTGGCGGCACCCGCGGTGCCGAGGATGCCTTGCAGAAGCTCGCGGAATCGCTCGATGCGCCGGTGATCCAGACCGTCAACGCCCGTGGCGCGATGTTCGGCCACCGGCTCACCGTCCCCGCCTCGCCCAGCCTGACCTCGGTCCGCAAGTTCATCGCCGACGCCGACCAGATCTTCGCCATCGGCACCGAGCTCGGCCCCACCGACTATGACATGTATGCCAATGGCCGGGTGCCGAACCTGTCGGACATGATCCGCATCGACATCTGCGCCGACCAGCTGGCCCGCCACCCCGCCAAGATGCCGGTCAAGGCCGACGCCGGGGCGATGATGGCGGCCCTGCTGCCGATGACCATCCGCGCCAACCGCGAGGGCGCGGCCCGTGCCGAGGCGATCCGCCAAGCGGCCAGGGCCGAGCTTGCGACGCTCTCCGAAACCATGCCCGCCCAGCTCGACATCGTCGAGGTGATCCGCGACGCCATGCCGAACTCGATCATCGTCGGCGACAGCACCCAGCCGGTCTACGCCGCGAACCTCTACTACGACCACGACCGCCCGCGCGGCTGGTTCAACGCCGCCACCGGCTATGGCGCGCTCGGCTTCGGACCGGGGGCCGCCGTCGGCGCCGCCATCGCCGCCCCCGGCACTCCCGTCGTGTGCCTGGTCGGCGACGGCGGCCTGCAATTCAGCCCGGGCGAGCTGCGCACCGCGGTCGACGAGAAGCTGCCCATCACCTACGTCGTCTGGAACAACGCCGGTTTCCGCGAGATCGAGGATTCGCTGCGTCAGGCCAAGGTCGATCCGATCATCGGCTGCACCCCCTCGCCGCTCGACATGGAGCATTTCGCCATGGCCTGCGACATGGTCTTTGCCAGCGTGCCGCCCGACCCCGACCAGCTGGGCGAGATGCTGATCACCCCGCACGAGGGCCCGCGCTTTCTGGAAATTCAGGTCCGCTGACGCGCCAGCAGCGGGGCCAGCACGAAGATCAGGCCCACCAGACAGGCGGCATAGACGAAGGCGAAGCGCAGCCCGAAGGTGCCCGCGATCAGCCCCAGGATCGGCGGGCCGACGAAATAGCCGAAATATCCCAGCAGCGTCGCCCGCGCGACCGCCCGCGCCCGGGCTTCGGGCGCGCTCAGACGCCCCACCAGCGAAAACGCCGTCGGCGCAAGGACCGAGGCCCCGATCCCCATCACGAAGAACCCCAGATAGGCAAGGCCCGGCCCCGGCGCCCGCGCCACCACCAGCGCGCCGACCGAGGCGACCACCGCCCCCACCCGCAGCAGGGTGAACGGGTTGACCTTGCCCGCCAGCCATTGCCCACCCAGCCGCGCGAAGCCCATGGTCAGGGCCAGCATCGCCGGCCCCAGCGCGCCCTCCTCGGGGCTGCCCCCCAGCGTCTTCTCGATATGCAGGGCCGACCAGTTCTCGGCCGCATTCTCGGTCATGAAGGCGATCAGCACGATCCCGCCCCCGATCACCGGCACCCAGCCCAAGGCCCGTGCCGAACCGTCCTTCGGCTTCCTGAGGCCCTCGATCCGCCCATCCCGCTCCAGCGTCAGCGCCGCACAGGCCACACCCAGCACCGACATCGTCCCCATCACCCAGTCCGGCCCCCAGCCCGCGCCACGCAGCAGGCCCGTCAGGACCGCGCCCCCGGCATAGCCGAAGGAATAGGCGGCATGGGTCAGGTTCATCAGATGCAGCCCGCGCTGGGTCTCCAGCGCCGCCACCCGCGCGTTCATCAGCACATCCGTCAGCCCCGTCGCCGCCCCGGCACAGGCCATCGCCAGCGGGAACAGCCACCAGACCGAAGCCTGCCCCGGCAGCGCGAAGGCCATCGCCATCAGCATCACCGCCAGGGGCAGCGCCGCGCGCCCCATCGCCGCGCCGAACCCCGGTGCCACCAGCATCGCGCTGATCGCCGCGATCGGCGTGCAGAAGATAAGGAGGCCCAGCTGCCGCTCATCGACTCCCAGCATTGCCTTCAGGTCCGGCAGCACCGCTGCGAAGGTCCCCCACAGCACGCCCATCGCGGCAAAGGCAGCGATGGCGGCACGGGCTTGGGCAAGCAGGGCAAAGGCGGGCATGGATTCTGGTCCTGTCGGAAACCCGCTCTCCCTATCCGCTCCCGGCTTTGCCAACTCGTCCGCCGCCGACCACCCGCGTCGCCCGTCGACCGGACCTGCGGCGAAACTTCGCCGGGGCGAACCGGGACCGGAACAACCGGGCCCACCACGCGTTGGTGACGGGACATAACTCTTGCACTGGAGGCACAGATGACCGGACAGGAAGACATCCTGAAGCTCGAACGCGAATTCTGGACGACCATGGCCGCGGGCGAGCACGAGAAATCGGCCCGGCTGATCGCCAGCCAATCGGCCATGATCAGCCCGAAGGGTGTGATGACCTTCACCCCCGCCGACTATGTCAAGATGGGCAAGGCCAGCCCCTATACCATCAAGGACTGGGCCATGAGCGACGAGAAGGTGGTGTTCCCTACCAAAGATTCCGCGGTCTGCACCTATCGCGTCAAGCAGACGGTCGAGAATGGCGGGAAAAGCGAGACAACCATGAACCACGACACCTCGGTCTGGGTGCGCGACGGCAGCGACTGGAAATGCGTGCTGCACAGCGAGATTCCCGCTGGGGATGACAAGCGCACGACCTGACCCGACGACAAAAGGGGCCTGCTCCTGCCCGGCGGGCCCCCGGGAAGTTCGCGCTTCCCTTCCCGCCGATTCGTCGCTATAGCCCCCCGGTCGCGCCATGCACCCTTGGAGGATGGCGGACTAACATCGGAGAGAACCTATGGCACGCAAGATCGTCGATCTTAACGCCGAGGTACGGACGGGGACAGGCAAGGGGGCCGCCCGTCAAGCCCGCCGCGAGGGCAACGTACCTGGCATCATCTACGGCGACGGGACAGAACCCCAGCCGATCAAGATGAACTACAACTACCTCCTGACCAAGCTGCGGCAGGGCCGTTTCCTGCAGACGCTCTTCAACCTGAAGGTCGAAGGCCAGCCTGACGTCCATGTCATCTGCCGCTCTGTCCAGCGCGACGTGGTCAAGGACCTGCCGACGCATGTCGATTTCATGCGCATCCACGATGAAAGCCGGATCGAGCTGTTCATCCACGTCGAGTTCGTCAATCAGGACGCCAGCCCCGGCCTGAAGCGCGGCGGCACGCTGACCGTGGTGCGTCACGAGGTCGAACTGGAAGTCACCGCGGGCGACATCCCCGATCACATCACGG
>NZ_DAIQAT010000235.1:0-3951 GCF_036781545.1 Tabrizicola sp. | reverse complement strand
TGCACCGTGTTCTGAGGAGGGTTCCATGTCTCGTATCGGCAAGAAACCCGTCACCTTGGTCAAAGGCACCTCTGCCTCGATCAGCGGCCAGACCATCGAGGTGAAGGGTCCGAAAGGCACCCGCAGCTTCACCGCGGGCGACGACGTCACGCTGACCATCGAGGGCGATGCCGTCAAGGTCACCCCGCGTGGCCTCTCGAAGCGTGCGCGCCAGCAGTGGGGTATGACCCGCTCGATGATCGACAACCTCGTCACCGGCGTTTCCACCGGCTTCAAGTCGGAACTGGAAATCCAGGGCGTCGGCTACCGCGCTGCGATGGCTGGCAACGTCCTGAAACTGTCGCTCGGCTATTCCCACGAAGTGAACTTCGACGTGCCGAAGGGCGTGACCATCACGGTCCCGAAGCAGACCGAGATCACCGTGGAAGGCATCGACCAGCAGCTGGTCGGCCAGGTGGCCGCGAACATCCGCGAATGGCGCGCGCCCGAGCCCTACAAGGGCAAGGGCATCCGCTACAAGGATGAGTATATCTTCCGCAAGGAAGGCAAGAAGAAGTAAGGGTGGCGAAAATGGCTTTGAAAAAACGCGAGCTGTTCCTCAAGCGCCGCCTGCGCGTCCGGAACAAGATCAAGGCGACCTCGCATGGTCGTCTGCGGCTGTCGGTGCACCGTTCGTCGAAGAACATCAGCGTTCAGCTGATCGACGACGCGAAGGGTGTGACGATTGCGGCGGCCTCCACGCTGGAGAAAGACCTCGGCGTGGTCGGCAAGAACAATGTCGAGGCATCCGCGAAAGTGGGCGCCGCGATTGCGGAACGGGCCAAGAAGGCCGGGGTCGAGGAATGCTACTTCGACCGTGGCGGCTTCCTGTTCCACGGCAAGATCAAGGCGCTGGCCGATGCGGCCCGTGAAGGCGGCTTGAAGTTCTGATCCAGCGGGCGGCGCCCCACATGGGCGCGCCGCCCCGATGATCCGGGTCTCCGGCATGATCGGCGACACCAGGGTTGGTTATAGACGGCGCGCTTCGCGCCACCAATGAAGGAATGCCTTATGGCAGAACGTGACAATCGCCGGGACAATCGGGGCGGAGACCGCCGCGACAACCGCCCGGAAGAAACCCCGGAATTCGCCGACCGTCTGGTCGCGATCAACCGCGTCTCGAAAACCGTCAAGGGTGGCAAGCGCTTCGGCTTTGCAGCTCTCGTCGTGGTCGGTGACCAGCGCGGTCGTGTCGGCTTCGGCAAGGGCAAGGCCAAGGAAGTGCCGGAAGCGATCCGCAAGGCCACCGAACAGGCCAAGCGCTCGATGATCCGCGTCGCGCTCAAGGACAGCCGCACGCTGCACCATGACATGGAAGGCCGCCACGGCGCCGGGAAAGTCGTGATGCGCACCGCTGTGGCCGGGACCGGCATCATCGCCGGCGGCCCGATGCGCGCCGTGTTCGAGATGCTGGGCATCCAGGACGTCGTCGCCAAGTCGATCGGCAGCCAGAACCCCTACAACATGATCCGCGCCACCATCGACGGGCTGAAGCACGAAGCCTCGCCCCGTTCGGTCGCGTCGCGTCGTGGCAAGAAGGTCGCCGAAATCCTTCGGAAACCCGAAGCCGAAACCGTGGAGGCCTGAACATGGCTGCCAAGAAATCTGACGCCGCGAAGAAAACCATCGTCGTGAAGCAAGTCCGCTCTGCCGCGCGCCGTCCGGCCGTGCAGACCGCGACCCTGAAGGGCCTCGGCCTGAACAAGATGAACCGCACCCGCGAGCTGGAGGACACCCCTTCCGTCCGCGGCATGGTGAATTCGATCAGCCACTTGGTCGAGATCATCGAAGAGCGCGGGTAATCCAAGGTCGGGGCTTCCCCCGATTCACTGGCATCAAACGCCCTCGCGGACCCGCGGGGGCGTTTCCTGTTCTGCGCTGGCTCGGGCGGGAAGCAGCGTGGTGACCCTTTCCAGGCCTGCGCGCGCCCCGTCCCTCACATCACCGCCACCAGCGCGTAAACCGCCATCGCCATCACGATCAGCGACCCCAGCGTGTAGAATGTCGCCCGAACCTCATGCGACCGGGCTGTGGCATAGGCCACCGCATGGGCCGCCCGGGCCGCGACGAAGCCGTACATCAGCGCCTGTGCCAGCCATAGCGGCGGTCCGACCGCCACGAAGATCAGCCCCGCTGCCCAGAAGGCCGGGATATTCTCCAGATCATTCCGGTGCATCCGACGCGAGCGGTCGACATAGTCGTTAACCTCCAGCTGCTGTGGGTCCGGCGCCTTGTTGATCAGGCCGGGCCGCAGGTCCTCGGGCGCGGCATAGCCACCACCGGCCTTCATCATCCGGTAGACCGTCATCCAGCCCTGTCCCATCACCTTCAGCACGGTCAGCGCAGTGGCGATCATCCAGGTGACAAAAACCGGGTTCTCGGTCGTGAAATATCCCATGTCGATCCCTCCCCGTCGGGCAGTTTGGAAATCCGCCCGGACCTGTCAGTGTCCGGTCGGAGACCGTCCTGCCCATGTCGCAAAATCTTACCCCGCGTCATTCTGCGGTGCTACGCTTCTCTCAACGACTCGACCCTGACCCGACAAGGGCAGGGGGTCGTCCAAGGGAGGAAACCATGACCACGCATTACGCCGGCGGCTGCGAACACGTCCATGTCACGGCCAGCGCCGAGCCCATCGACAACCACGAGTGCCACTGCAACGTCTGCAAGTCGGTGACGGGCCAGCACACCACCCATGTCGCTTTCTTCAACCATGGCGATATCCAGGTCGACCACCCCGAGAAGATCAAGCGCGTCCCCTTCAACGCCCAGAACCCTGACGGCCCGCTGGAGATCTGCCTCTGCACCGACTGCGGCGCGGTCCTGATGCTGGACGACAAGCAGGGCCGCATCCGTGTGGCCGTGCCGAACGTCATGGGCTACGACGACGCCAAGTTCCCCAAGGCCACCTATCACGCCTTCTGGGACGAGACGAAGGGCTATCCGGCCCCGCAGGACGGCCGCCCGGTCTACTCCGGCCTCCAGCCCAGCTTCGTCTGGCCGAAGGGCGCGTGAAACCGGCTTCCATGGGATAACGCCGCCCTAACGCGATTCGCTAACTCATTGAAATCATGTGATCCAAAAGGCTGCCCGCGCGCGGGCAGCCTTTCCCTTGCCAAGCCCCCCGCCTTCCTGTAAGGCCCCCCGGTGGCCAGTCCCGGCCATGAGAATCAAGAAAAGCCGTGGTCGCCCCGTTCTCGCTTCGGGGGCGTTTCCGGCAAGGAGAAGCGACATGAAACTGCATGAACTCGCCGACAACGAAGGCGCGGCGAAGAAGAAGAAACGCGTGGCGCGCGGCCCCGGCTCGGGCAAGGGCAAGACCGCCGGGCGCGGGATCAAGGGCCAGAAATCCCGCTCGGGCGTGGCTCTGGGTGGCTACGAAGGCGGGCAGATGCCGCTCTATCGCCGCCTGCCGAAGCGCGGCTTCACCAAGCCGAACAAGCTGCACTATTCGGTGGTCAACCTCGGCCTGATCGAGAAGTTCATCGCCGCGGGCAAGCTGAACGCCAAGGAAGAGATCACCGAAGACGCGCTGGTCGCGGCCGGCGTGACCTCGAACAAGCGCGACGGCATCCGCGTGCTGGCCAAGGGCGAGCTGAAGTCGAAGCTCACCCTGACCGTCACCGGCGCCTCGGCTTCGGCGGTCGAAGCGGTCGAAAAGGCGGGTGGCAAGGTCACTCTGTTGGCACCGGTCGCCGCCGCGGCTGAATAAGGGATTGTGAGCGGCCATCAGGTCGCTTACATCACACCAAGTTTTCCCGCGCCGCCGAACCGGAGAACGGTCCGGCGGCGCTTGGCTTGAAAGAGACCTGACATGGCATCTGCTGCAGAGCAAATGGCGGCGAACCTCAGCTGGGGCATGCTCGGCAAGGCGACCGACCTGCGCCAACGCATCCTCTTCACGATCGGCCT
>NZ_DAIQAT010000234.1:0-3959 GCF_036781545.1 Tabrizicola sp. | reverse complement strand
CTCCCGTTGATTTCGCCCGACTATGCCGGGAGGCCCGCCCGCTTGCAACCCGGGCAGCCCGGTCTCTGTGCGGTCCCGCACCGCCGCGCCGTCACCGCTTCCAGTTCCCGGATCGGCTGGCTAGGCTGGGGCACTCCCCCCAGACCTTCCGAGGTGATCCATGCCCAATCACGACTATACCACCCGCATCCTCTGGACCGGCAACCGCGGGGAGGGGACGGCGCTTTACAAGGCCTATGACCGGACCTGGGACATCGCAGTGCCGGGGAAGGTGGTGGTGCATTGTTCCAACGATCCGCTTCTGGGCGGTGATCCGGGCAAGATGAACCCGGAGGATTTGCTCCTCAGCGCGCTCTCGGCCTGCCATATGCTGTGGTACCTGCACTATGCCAGCGATGCGGGGATCGTGGTGGGCGGCTATTCCGACGCGCCGCTTGGCGTCGGCGAGGTCGGGCGCGGCGGTGCGGGGCGGTTCGTGAAGGTGACACTGCGTCCGCATGTGGTGGTTGGGCCGGGAACCGATCTGGCGGCGGCGGAAGCCATCCACCACCGTATCCACGAAGTCTGCTTCATCGCCCGGTCGGTGAGCTTTCCGGTAGACTACGCGCCGACCTTCGAGGTTGAGGCCTGAGGCTCGTCGTCGAACGAGGGGCGATCCCGGCGCGACATCGGGTGTCGCAAACCGGACGGTTCCGCGCCGGACCGACCGCTAGGGTCGCCGCTATTTCCCGGGGGGCGCATGGACGAGACCGATTACATCATCGTGGGCGCGGGTTCGGCGGGCTGCGTGCTGGCCGACCGGCTGACGGCGAACGGGCGCCACAAGGTGACGCTGCTCGAGGCGGGGGGCACCGACCGGCGGTTCTATGTGCAGCTGCCCCTGGGCTACGGCAAGCTCTTCTACGATCCGGCGGTCAACTGGCTGTACCGGACCGAGCCCGACCCGGGGCTCGCCGGTGCGCGGGACCATTGGCCGCGGGGCAAGCTGCTGGGGGGATCCTCCAGCATCAACGCGATGGTCTGGATCCGCGGGCACCGGGCCGACTACGACGACTGGGGGCGCGACAATCCCGGCTGGGGCTGGGAGGATTGCCTGGCGGCCTACAGGGCGATCGAGGACAACGAGGCGGGCGGGGACGCGTGGCGGGGGTCTGGCGGGCCCCTGTTCATTTCCGCGAACCGTTCGGGGTTGCACCCGCTTGTGCAAAGCTATGTCGCCGCCTGCGGCGAGGCCGGGCTGCCGGAGAACCCGGACTTCAATGGCGCGGTGCAGGAGGGTGCCGGGGTCTACCAGATGACGATCAAGGGCGCGCGGCGGAACTCGGCGGCGCGGGCCTTCCTGCGCCCGGCGATGAAGCGGGCCAACCTGCGGGTGGTGACGGATGCGCCGGTCAGCCGGGTGGTGATCGAGGGTGGCCGGGCGGTGGGCGTGGAATACCGCCGGGGTGGCGAGACCCATGTGCTGCGGGCGAAGGCCGAGGTGATCCTGGCCGGGGGGGCGATCAACTCGCCGCAGCTCTTGCAGCTGTCGGGGATCGGGCCGGGGGCCTTGTTGCAGTCGCTGGGCATTCCGGTGGCGCTGGACAACCCGAATGTGGGCGACCATCTGAGCGACCATCAGGGGATCAACTACACCTGGTCGATGACGGTGCCGACCTACAATGACGAGCTGCGCCCCTGGTGGGGCAAGCTGCGCGCGGGGTTGCAGTATTTCATCGGCGGCGGGGGGCCGCTGGCGAAGTCGATCAACCACGGCGGCGGGTTCTTCCGGACGCGGGCGGACCTCGACCGGCCGAACATGCAGCTGTATTTCCAGGCTTTCTCCACCCTGATCCCACGCGAGGGCGAGCGGCCCCTGCTGACGCCGGACCCCTGGTCGGGGATGTCGATCGGCCTGTCGAACTGCCGTCCGACCAGCCGGGGCCATATCCGGCTGCGCACCGCGCGGGCGGAGGATCATCCGGTGATCACGGCGAATGCGTTTTCCACCGATCATGATGTCGAGGAGATGCTGGCGGCGGTGAAATTCCTGCGCCGGATCGCCGCGCAACCGGCCATGGCGCGGCTGATCCGGGAAGAGTTGCGTCCGGGCCCGGAGGTGGTGACGGACGAGGCGCTCATCGCCGATTTCCGCGCGCGGTCCGGGACGGTCTATCACCCGAGCTGCACCTGCCGGATGGGGCGGGATCTGGGGTCATCGGTGGTGGACGCGGGGCTTCGCGTGCATGGGGTGGGGGGGCTGCGGGTGATCGACGCCTCGGCCTTCCCGAACATCATCGCCGGGAACACCAATGCGCCCGCGATATTGATGGGCTGGAAGGGCGCGGAAGCGGTCTTGCGCGACGCGCGGTGATCCTGGCCGGGGGCCGTCCTCGGGGCATCGAACCCCTCGGACGGCGCTGCCGCGGATCGGGGCCGGGCCGGTCGACCTGGGCAGGCGGTGGAGCCTCCGGCGGGAGTATTTTGAAAAGAGCAGGTGCCGGGGCTGGAAGGGGCGGCGCTGCTTCCGCCGCACTATTCCCCTCGCGGAAAGCGCTTGTTCTCCTCCAGCACGTTCAGGTCCATGTGGTTGCGCATGTAGCGCTCAGACGCGGCGCGGAGAGGCTGGTGGTCCCAGGGGAAGTAGGCGCCGTTCCGAAGTGCTTCGTAGACCACCCAGCGGCGGGCCTGGCTTTCGCGAACCTGCGAGTCGTAGTCGGAGAGGTCCCATCGGGCGTCGGCGAGTTTGCGGAAATGCTGCAGGACCGTAGCCGCGCGGGGATCGCGGGCGAGGTTTTCGCGCTCGCCGGGGTCGTTCGCCACGTCGAACAGCAGTTCGGGGTCTGCCGGGCAACGGATGTATTTCCAGGCGCCTTCGCGCAAGCTGACCATCGGGGTGATCGTGCCTTCGGCGGCGTACTCCATCGCCACCGGGCCGCGAGGGGCGCCGTTCGCGACCGGGATCAGGTCGACGCCTTCGGTCCAGGGGGCGACCTCGTCCATCGAGATGCCCGCCAGCGCGGCGAGGGTGGGGGCGAGGTCGATAGAGGAGACCGACGTGTCGATCCGGCCGGGCGGCATCTCCGGCGCGGTGATCATCAGCGGCACGCGGGACGAGCCTTCGTAGAAGCTCATCTTGAACCAGAGGCCATGCTCGCCCAGAAGTTCGCCGTGGTCGGAGAGGAAGACGATGTCGGCCTCCTGCCGCGTGGCTTCCAGCACCGCGAGGATCTCGCCGATCTTGTCGTCGATGTAGCTGATATTGGCGAAATAGGCGCGTTTCGCGCGGCGGATGTGGTCGGGGGTGATCTCCAGCGACCGCCAGTCGCAGGCGTCCATCAGGCGCCTGGAGTGGGGGTCCATGTCTTCATAGGCCAGCCCCTCGGGCGGCTCGCATTCCGCGGTGCCTTCGTAGAGGTCCCAGTATTTGCGGCGGGCGACGAAAGGGTCGTGCGGATGGGTGAAGCTGACGGTCAGGCACCAGGGGCGGGGGTCCTGCCCACGCGACAGATCGTACAGCTTCTGCACCGCCTGGAAGGCCACATCGTCATCATATTCATACTGGTTGGTGATCTCGGCCACCCCCGCCCCGGTGACGGAGCCGAGGTTGTGATACCACCAGTCGATCCGCTCTCCCGGTTTGCGGTAGTCCGGGGTCCAGCCGAAATCGGCGGGGTAGATATCGGTGGTCAACCGCTCCTCGAAGCCGTGGAGCTGGTCGGGGCCGACGAAATGCATCTTGCCGGTAAGCGCGGTCTGATAACCCGCCCGGCGCAGGTGGTGGGCATAGGTGGGAATGTCCGAGGCGAATTCGGCGGCATTGTCGTAGACGCGGGTGCGGGAGGGAAGCTGCCCGGACATGAAGCTTGCCCGCGCGGGGGCGCAGAGGGGCGAGGCGGTGTAGCAGTTGGCGAAGCGGGTGGAGCGGGCGGCGAGGCGCTTCAGGTTCGGGGCGTGCAGGAAATCCGCCGGGCCGTCGG
>NZ_DAIQAT010000233.1:0-3997 GCF_036781545.1 Tabrizicola sp. | reverse complement strand
CCGCCACGATCTGGGCAAAGACCGTCTCGTGCCCCTGCCCGTGGCTGTGGGCGCCCACCATGACGCTAAGGTTGCCGGTCGCGTTCACCCGCACCGTCGCCGCGTCGTAAAGCCCGACGCGCGACCCCAGGATGCCCACCAGATGCGAAGGTGCGATGCCGCAGGCCTCGATCCAGGTCGACAGCCCCATGCCCCGCAACTTGCCGCGTGCCTTTGACTCGGCCGCCCGCTTGTCGAAGCCGGCCACGTCGGCCATCGCCATCGCGCGGTCCAGCGTCGCCTGATAATTGCCCGTGTCATACACAAGGCCCACCGGCGTGGTGTAGGGGAACTGGTCCGGCGTCAGCAGGTTCTTCCGCCGCACCTCGAACGGGTCGAGGTTCAGCTCGCGGCACATCTTGTCGATCACCCGTTCCAGACTGAAGGTCGCCTCGGGCCGCCCCGCGCCGCGATAGGCATCGACCGGCGCCGTGTTGGTGAAGACAGTTTTCACGTTCACATAGACATGCGGCACCTTGTAGGGTCCCGCCATCAGCGTGCCGTGCAGGAAGGTCGGCGTCGCGGTCGAGAAGTTCGACAGATAGGCACCCACATTGGCCAGCGTCTCGGTCCTGATCGCCAGGATCTGCCCGTCCTTGGTGCAGCCCAGTTCGATCTTCGTCACATGGTCGCGGCCATGCGCGTCGGTCAGGAAGCTTTCCGACCGCTCTGCCGTCCAGCGCACCGGGCGGGCCAGCTTCTTCGCCGCCGCCAGAACCAGCGCTTCCTCGCCATAGTGATAGATCTTCGACCCGAAGCCGCCGCCCACATCCGGCGCGACAACGGTCAGCTTGTTCTCCGGGATGCCCAGCACGAAGGCCGCCACCAGCAGCCGCGTCAGGTGCGGGTTCTGGCTGGTCGTCGTCAGCTTGTAGTCGCCCGTGCCCGGGAAATATTCGCCGATCGACGCCCGCGGCTCCATCGCGTTCGGCACCAGCCTGTTGTTCACCAGGTTCAGCGTCACCACATGCGGCGCGGCCTTCATCGCCGCATCCACCGCAGCGCGGTTGTCCTCGATCCAGCCCCAGTCAAAGCACAGGTTGTCCGGGATCTCGTCATGCACGCGGTTCGACGGATCGGCGACAGCCGCCTTCATGTCGACGATGGCCGGCAGTTCCTCGATCGCCGAATCCTCGGCCAGCTGCTCTGCCGCGTCCTTGGCCTGCGACAGCGTCTCGGCAATCACCGCCGCATAGGCGTCGCCGACATGGCGCACCTTGCCATGCGCCAGCACCGGACGCTTCGGCTCGCGCATCGGGGTGCCGTCGCGGCTGTTGATCAGCCAGCCCGCCGGATTGCCGCCGACATCCTTGAAATCCTCGCCGGTGAAGATGGCCAGCACGCCCGGCATCGCCGCCGCCTTCGCCGTGTTGATCGACTTGATCCGCCCATGCGCGACGGTCGAGCGGACGAAGACCGCCGCCGCCTGCCCGTGCAGGGCAAGGTCATCGGTATAGACCCCGCGCCCGGTCAGGAAGCGGATGTCCTCGCGGCGCTTCTGGGGCGCGCCGATCCCATAGTCCTTCGGCATCTCTCTCCCCCTATTCCGCTGCCAGTGCGCTGACGTCCTGCCCCGAGGCAGCCATCACGGCCTTGACGATGTTGTGGTAGCCCGTGCAGCGGCAGATGTTGCCGTCCAGATAGTGCCGCACCTCGGCCTCGGTCGGCCGCGGGTTCTCTGCCAGCAGCGCCGCAGAGGACATCACCATTCCCGGGGTGCAGAATCCGCATTGCAGCCCGTGATGATCTTGGAACGCCTGCTGGATCACGCCCAGCGAGCCGTCCGGGTTCGCCATCCCCTCGATGGTCCTGACGCTGGCCCCCGCCACGTCCTGCGCAAAGACGGTGCAGCTTTTCACCGGGTTGCCGTCGACATGCACCACGCAGGCGCCGCACTGGCTGGTGTCGCAGCCGACATGGGTGCCGGTCAGCCCCAGCCCCTCGCGCAGGAATGAGGACAGAAGCGTCCGCCCCTCCACCTCACCGGAAACGGCCTTGCCGTTCACCGTCATCGAGACCTTCGTCATGCTTCTCCTCCCTGGGTATTTCCTGGGTATGGGTGGCCGCTTCAGCCCAGCAGGCGTCTGAACCAACCCTTCGTCTTTTCCCCCGAATCGGCAACAGCTTCTTCGGGCGCCTCCTCTGCCTCCGGCTCCTCCACCGCCGCCTGGAAGCGGGTGAAGAATTCGTCCGCCAGCTTCTTGGCGAAGCTGTCGATGATCCGGCTGCCCAGCTGCGCGATCTTGCCGCCGACATTGGCCTCGGCCGCATATGTCAGCCGGGTCCTGCCCTCCATCGGCTCGAAAGAGACATCGGCGCCGCCCTTGGCGAAGCCCGCGACGCCGCCCTTGCCCTCGCCGCTGATCTTCAGCGACTTGCCCGGCACGATGTCCGAAAGCTGCACCAGGCCGGTGAAGGTGGCGCTGACCGGCCCGACCTTCTGCTTGACCACCGCCTCATAGCCCTCGGCGACCGACCCGGTCAGGCTTTCGCAGCCGGGAATGCATTCCTTCAGCACCTCGGGGTTCAGGATCGCATCCCAGACCACTTGCGGATCGGCCTTGATGTCGCGGCTGTCGGTCAGCTTCATGGTTCCTCCCCCTCTGGGCGCACAGCCTAAGGGGCGATCCCGGCCCCGCGCTATGCTGCCTAAGTCGTAGGGTCAGGCCCCTGTCGGCCAAAGCCCGGCCACCACGGCCTGAAGCGCCTGCGGCTCGACGGGCTTGTACAGGATCTCGATCCCCGCGCCGGTCGCCGCCGCCCGCAGGTCCCAGCCCCGGTTGCCGGTGATCAGCCGGGCCGGGACCGGCCCATGCCGGGCGCGCAGGCGGGTGACGCACTCGATCCCGCTGATCCCCGCACCAAGCTGCTGGTCCACCAGGAAGATGTCCGGCAGGATGCCGATCTCCTCGATCAGCGCCAGCGCCTCCTCGCCCGAGCCGGCTTCCAGCACCGTCATCCCCCATTTCTCCAGCACCAGCCCCAGCGCCCGCCGCAGCTCGGCGTCGGTCTCGACCAGGAACGCGATCCGGTCGGCGGCGCGCGGCTCTCCCTCCTGCCGCGCGGGCGCATCGGTCCTGCCCGGCGCGGTCGCGCTTTTCGGAACCTGCACCAGGAAACAGGTGCCCCGCCCCACCACCGACCGCAGCTCCAGCGGATGGCCCAGCAGCGCGCAGGCACGTTCCACGATGGCCAGCCCCAGCCCCATCCCCTCGCTGGCCGAGGCGCGGGCGTTCAGGCGGTGGAACTCCTTGAAGATGTCGTCCTGTGATTCTTCCGGGATGCCCGGCCCGGTGTCCCAGACTTCCAGCCGCACCCCGGTCCCGCGCCGCCGCGCGCCGACCAGCACCCGGCCCTTCAGCGTATAGCGGATTGCATTGCCGATCAGGTTCTGCAGGATGCGCCGCAGATAGGCCGGGTCGCTGTTCACCGTCACCCCGCAGGGCACCACCCGCAGCGCCAGCCCCTTCGCCGCCGCCATCGGCGCGAATTCGTCGGCCAGCGTCCGCAACAGCCGGTCAAGCTGCACCGCCCCGACGCTGACGGCTGCCTTCCCCGATTCCAGCTTCGAGATGTTCAGTAGCGCATCCAGCAGCCCCTCCACCGAGACCAGCGCATTCTGCGCCTTTTCCAGCGCCAGTTGCGCCCCCGGCTCCAGCCCCTCGCCGCTGACCGAACCGATGAACAGCTTCGCCGCCGACAGCGGCTGCAACAGGTCGTGGCTCGCCGCCGCCACAAAGCGCGACCGGCTGGCATTGGCCCGCTCGGCATCGGCCAGCGCATCCTCCAGCTCCAGCGTCCGCTCGATCACCCGGGCCTCCAGCGTCTCCTTCGCCCGGCTCAGCGCCTCCAGCGCCGCGCGTTCCGCGGTCACGTCGGTGAAGCTCAGCACGAAGCCGCCGTCCGGCGCCGCCTGCGCGAACACATCCAGGATCAGCGCATCGCCGCGCCGGACCTC
>NZ_DAIQAT010000232.1:0-4019 GCF_036781545.1 Tabrizicola sp. | reverse complement strand
TCCTCGGCCGCGACCTGTTGCAGGTCTACGGGGTCGAGGTGGTGCAGGTCCCGACCGTGCAGATGGAAGCGGCGGATTTCACCGGCTTCGACGTGATCTATATCGAGACCCCCTCAAACCCCGGCCTCGACACGGTGGATATCGCGCCGCTGGCCCGCAAGGCCCATGCCGCCGGGGCGATCCTGATCGCCGACAACACGACGATGACGCCGCTTCTCCAGCGCCCGCTGGACCTTGGCGCCGATCTCGTGGTCGCCGCCGACACCAAGGCTCCTGCCGGCCATTCCGACGCGCTTTTCGGCCATGTCGCGGGTCGCGACAGCAAGCTGATGGCCCGCATCCGCGAATGGCGTCGGCAGTCGGGGTCGGTGCCCGGTCCGTTCGAGGCCTATCTCGTCCATCGCGGCCTGGAGACGCTGGAGGTCCGCCTGACCCGGATGTGCGCCTCGGCGGCGGTGATCGCCGGGCGGCTGGGGGCCCATCCGCGGGTGCGGGGGCTGCGCTATCCCGGCCTGCCGGGCGATCCGTCGCACAAGGCGGTCGGCGGCCAGATGGCGAACGGCGGCTTCCTGGTCGGCTTCGAACTTGCGGACGAAGCGGCGGCGGAAGCCTTCCTCGCCCGCTGCCCGCTGATCGAGCAGGCCACCAGTTTCGGCGGCGTCCATACCGCCGCCGAACGCCGGTCGCGCTGGGGCGATGCGGTGGCCGACGGCTTCATCCGGCTCTCGGTCGGGGTCGAGCCGGTGGAGACCTTGTGGTCCGCCATCGAGACGGCGCTGGCGGGGTAGGGCGACCAAAACTTTTCGAAAAGTTTTGCCAAATTCCTTAGAAGGAGTTTTGCCCCTGGTCAGATCCCGTCGAGGATCCGCGCCGCCTCGGCCTGCACATCAGCCAGTTTGGCCCGGTCCTCGCCCGGAAAGAACCGCGCACGGGTGGCGGTGGGCAGGGCAGCGGGAGCGGCGATGACAACCCTCGGCCCGTGCTTCGCCGTCTCGGCCTGCCAGCTGCGGGCCAGCGCCATCTGCGCGGCCTTCGTCGCACCATAGGCGCCGAAGAAAGGCTGCCCCGCGCGGGGATCGTCGAGGAAGAGCGCCGTGCCATCCCCTGCGCGCAGAAGCGGCTCGACCATCGGGATCAGCATCCCCGTCGCGCGGGCGTTGGTCGCGAGCGACTTCTCCCAGTCCTTCTGGTCGACATGGCCTGCGGGCGCCAGCGGTGCGGCATGGATCGCCGCATGAACCCAGAGGGCGAGGCCGCCCCAGCGGTCATGGACCTGTCGGCACAGATGCCGCATAGCGTCGTCGTTGGTCACATCCATCGGGGCCAAGGTCAGGCTGCCCGCGCCCGGCAAGCCCGCGCGCCGGACCCGGTCGTCGAGTTCCTCAAGCCCGCCCACCGTGCGGGCGACCGCCACGACATGCCAGCCCCGGAGCGCCAGCTGTTCGGCGATGGCGGATCCCAGGCCGCGCGAGGCTCCGGTGACGAGGGCCACTTTGGTGGCGATCTTCTGGGTCATGCGTCTGTCCTTATGGCGGCGGTGGAGCCTCCGGCGGGGATATTTGTCCCAGTATGAAAGGGCAAGGGGAAGGGTGGCTCAGGCCTTGCGGCTATATCCCGCAGCGATCTCAGCCTGGCGTGTCTCGATGATCTGGCGCAGGAGTGCGTCGGGTAGAGGCTGGTCAGCGGTGAAGAGGACGCCGGACTTCGAGGTCTTGAACGGGGAGCAATCGATCCGGGGGATGACGCTGCCGGAATGCGGGTAGAGGCCGAGGTGTTTGGCGAAGGCGGCGTAGCCCACCACCATTTTGCCCTTCGGCCCGGGCTGGCGGAAGCCGGGCATGGCGTAGGACAGGACCTCAATGTGGTCGGGCAGGAGCGCCCTGAGCCGGGTGCGGAAGGTGGTCAGGGCGTCCCGCTGATCGCGGGGCAGGGCGGCGATATAGGCGTCGACCGATGCGGGATCGGCGACTCTCACTCCGCCGCCTTCATCTGGAAGCCTTCCTCGATCTTGTCCGAAGGGGCCACCGGATAGTCGCCGGAGAAGCAGGCGTCGCAGAAGCGGGGGTTTTCGGGGTCGCGCCCTGCAGCCTCGCCCGCCGCGCGGTAGAGGCCGTCGAGCGAGATGAACTTCAGGCTGTCCACCCCGATCCAGTCGCGCATCTCGTCCTCGCTCATCGTGGCGGCAAGAAGTTTCGAGCGTTCCGGCGTGTCCACCCCGTAGAAGCAGGGCCAGGCGGTGGGGGGCGAGGCGATGCGGAAATGGACCTCGGCCGCACCGGCCTCCAGGATCATGTCCTTGATCTTCCGGCTGGTGGTGCCGCGCACCACCGAGTCGTCCACCAGGATCACCCGCTTACCCTTGATCAGCGCGCGGTTGACGTTCAGCTTCAGCCGCACGCCCATGTTGCGGATGTGGTCGGTCGGCTCGATGAAGGTCCGGCCCATATACTGGTTGCGGATGATCCCCATCGCATAGGGAATGCCCGATTCCTGGCTGTAGCCGATGGCCGCCGGGGTGCCGCTGTCGGGCACCGGGCAGACCAGGTCGGCATCGACCGGGGCCTCGCGCGCAAGCTCCACGCCGATCTGGCGGCGGGTCTCATAGACCGAACGGCCGCCGATGATGCTGTCGGGGCGGCTGAAATAGACGTTCTCGAAGATGCAGAAGCGCGGTTTCGCCGGGGTGAAGGGGCGGGTCGATTCGACGCGGTTGCCCTCGATCACCACCATCTCGCCCGGTTCGATCTCGCGGATGAACTCGGCGCCGATGATGTCGAGGCCGCAGGTCTCGGACGAGAGCGCCCAGCCGCTGTCACCGATCCGGCCCAGGACCAGCGGGCGCACGCCCAGGGGGTCGCGGACGCCGATCAGCTTGGTCCGGGTCATGGCGACGACCGAGAAGGCGCCCTCCACGCGGCGCAGCGCGTCCTTGATCCGCTCCGACAGGGTCTTCTGGATCGACCGCGCCATCAGGTGGATGATGCATTCGCTGTCCGAGGAGGACTGGAAGATCGAGCCGCGCTCGATCAGTTCGCGGCGCAGCGCCGAGGCGTTGGTCAGGTTGCCGTTATGCGCGATCGCGCAGCCGCCCATCGAGAATTCGCCGAAGAACGGTTGCACGTCGCGGATCGCGGTCGCGCCCTTGGACCCGGCGGTGGAATAGCGGACATGGCCGATGGCCAGCGCGCCGGGCAGCGTGTCCATCACGTCCGCCTTGGTGAAATTGTCGCGGACATAGCCGAAGCGGCGGGCCGAGTTGAAGCCGTGCTCGGGGTCATAGCAGACGATCCCGCCCGCCTCTTGCCCCCGGTGCTGCAGGGCATGCAGGCCGAGCGCCACGAAGTTCGACGCATCGGCCACGCCGACCACGCCGAAAATGCCGCATTCCTCCTTCAGCTTGTCATCATCGAAGGGGTGCGAGCGGAAGGGGGCCATGCGTCCGAATCCTGTCGAGAGCCTTGGCCCGCTCTTTACGGCAGGCGCCCGGGGGTGTCACGCCCCGAAACGCCCGAGCCGGATCACGGGTTGGTGGTGGTGGTGGCAGGCGCCGCGGGGGCTTCCGGAGTGACGGGGGCCGGGGCGGTGCCGGTGGCGCAGACATTGGTCAGTTCGTTGTAACGCTCGACGATCCAGCCCGGCGCGTCCGAGGGGATGTTGTCGTCGATCTGGCGCTGGAAATTGGCGAAGACCAGCGCGGTGCGGCTCTTGTCGACCATCTCGATCCGCTGGTCGCTGAGCACCCGGTCGTAGACGATGAAGGCGATGGCGATCAGCAGGACCCCGCGCGCCGCGCCGAAGAGGAAGCCGAGCGCCTGGTCGATCCCGCCCAAGGCCGAGCGCTGCACCGCGCCCGAAAAGAGCGGCGTGAAGAGCGCGGCAACGATCAGGCCTATGACAAAGACCCCCGCGAAGGCGGCGACGACCGACAGTTCGCAGCTGTCCGAGAGGAATTCACCGACGACCGGCAGCTCTTTCACCAGGGGTTGCACGCCGGGCGCGAAGTAGTAGGCGGCGATGGC
>NZ_DAIQAT010000231.1:0-4053 GCF_036781545.1 Tabrizicola sp. | reverse complement strand
AACTGGCGCCAGCTGGAGGTGCTGGGCCTGATGTCGAAAGGAAACTGGGCGTGACGCTGGGTGTCGTCATGCTGTGCCACGCCGCCCTCGACCGCGCCGCGCAGCTGGCCCGGCACTGGGCCCTGCACGGCTGCCCGGTGGTGATCCACGTCGACGCCCGCACCCCGCAGGACCAGTTCGACAGCCTGAAGACCGCCCTGCAGGACCTGCCCGACATCCGCTTCTCCCCCCGCTCGCCTTGCGAATGGGGCAGCTTCGGCATCGTCCAGGCCACGCTCGACGCCAGCACGCAGATGCTGGCCGACTTCCCGCAGGTCTCGCATATCCTCCTCGCCTCCGGCTCCTGCCTGCCGATCCGCCCCGTCCGCGCCCTGAAGGATCATCTGGCAACCCACCCCCATACCGATTTCATCGAAAGCGTCACCACCGCCGATGTCGGCTGGACCACCGGCGGCCTGAACGAGGAACGCTTCACCCTGCGCTTCCCCTTCGCCTGGAAACGCCAGCGGCGGCTTTTCGACGGCTATGTCAGCCTGCAACGCGCGCTCCGCTTCCGCCGCCGTATCCCGCAGGGCCTCGTCCCCCATCTCGGCAGCCAATGGTGGTGCCTGACCCGCCCCACCCTGCAAGCCATCCTGCAACACCCCGACCGGCCAAAGCTCGACCGCTACTTCCGTCGCGTCTGGATTCCCGACGAAAGCTACTTCCAAAGCGTCGTGCGCCAGGTCTCCCCCTGCATCGAAAGCCGCTCGCTCACCCTGTCGAAATTCGACTACCAGGGCCGCCCCTACACCTTCTACGACGACCATCTGCACCTTTTGCGGCAGACCGACGCCTTCCTCGCCCGCAAGATCTGGCCCGAAGCCGACCTCCTCTACCGCACCTTCCTGACGCCGGACGGCGACCGGGCGCTCGCCTCCGAGCCCCACCCCGGCAAGATCAACCGTCTCTTCGCCAAGGCGGTGGAGCGTCGCGTCAAGGGCCGTGCCGGCCTTTACATGCAAAGCCGCTTCCCGATCCGCGCCCGGGGCGGCACCCTCTCTGCCGCGCCCTATGGCGTGTTCTCCGGCTTCTCCCAGCTTTTCCACGACTTCCAGCCCTGGCTTGCCCGCGCGCTGGACGCCCGGGTCCACGGCCATCTCTTCGCCTTCGACCGCGCCGAATTCGCGGGGGGCGAGTCTGTCTTCAAGGGCGGCCTCTCCGACAGCCCGACCTTGCGCGACTACAACCCGAAAAGCTTCCTGACGAACCTGATCTGGAACACGCGGGGCGAGACGCAATGCTTCCAGTTCGGCGCCGCCGACGAACAGGCCATCGCCCCCTTCCTCGCCTCCGATCCCAATGCCACGATCTTCGCCATCACCGGCGCCTTCGCCGTGCCGCTCTGGCGCTCCGGCCGCAGCGCCGCCGAGGTCCGCTCCGAGGCCGCCCGCCTGCAAAAGGTGGAATCCGATTTCCTGCACGAATTGAACGGGCCGGAAACCAAAGCCAATGTCCGCATCTGGTCGCTGGCCGATTTCATCGAGAACCCCGCCGAACCCCTGGAACAGCTGGTCGACCTTCTGCACCCCCGCGCCGCGCATCGCCTGACCGACCTGCCGCAACTGATCCCGCTTCAGGGCTTCGGCGGTTTCCTGCAAGACCTGCGCAATCAGGGCATGGCCCCGGTTCTGATGGGCGATTTCCCCTCGGATGCCGAGCTTGCCCGGCCCGACCAGCCCTTCGCCCGTCCGCGGATCGTGCGCTGATGCCGCGCTTCCATTCTTTCGTCGTTTTCGCCGAGATGCGCACCGGGTCGAACCTGCTGGAGGCGAACCTGAACGCGCTGCCCGGTGTGGTCAGCCATGGCGAGGTCTTCAACCGCTACATCCTCGGCAAGAAAGACCGGACCGACCTCTTCGGCATCACGATGGAAGAGCGGGACCGCGATCCCCGGCCCCTGCTGCGCAAGCTGCGCGAGGAGACCGAGGGTCTGCCCGGCTTCCGCTTCTTCCACGACCATGACCTGCGCATTCTGGATGACGTGCTGCCCGATCCGGGTTGCGCCAAGATCATCCTGACCCGCAATCCCTTGGAAAGCTATGTCAGCTGGAAGATCGCCCAGGCAACCGACCAGTGGAAGCTGACCAACGCCCGGCGGCTGAAGACTGCGAAGGTCCGCTTCGACGTGCCGGAGTTTCTCCAGCACCTGCGCGACATCCAGGCCTTCCAGCTGCTGCTCATGCACGCCCTGCAGACCACCGGCCAGACCGCTTTCTACCTCGACTACGAAGACCTCGGCTCGCTGGACGTGATCAACGGCCTCGCCGCCTTCCTGGGGGTCGAGGGGCGGCTCAAGGCGCTGGACGACACGCTGAAGAAGCAGAACCCCGGCCCGCTGGAAGACAAGCTGGAAAACCCCGAGGCGCTGGCCGAAGCCATCGCCGCCGTGGACGTCTTCAACCTGGGCCGCGCCCCCAGTTTCGAGCCGCGCCGCGCGGCCGGGGTGCCGACCGCGCTCGCCTCCGACACAGGCCTTCTCTTCTTTCCCATCCGCTCCGGTCCCGAGACCGTGATCCGCGATTGGTTCACCGGGCTTGGCGATGTGACCGAAGGCTTCGAACAGAAGTCGCTCCGCCAATGGAAGCGCAGGCACCCCGGCCACCGCAGCTTCACCGTGCTGCGCCATCCGCTTTTGCGCGCCCATGCAGCCTTCCGCCGCAAGATCGTGCAGGGCGAGGCGCAGGACCTGCGCCGCATTCTGATCAACGGTTTCCTCGCCGAATTGCAGCCGCCGGGCGAACCTTTCGCCAGCGTCGAGGCCGAACGCGCCGCCTTCCTGATCTTCCTCAACTACTGCCGCCTTGCCGTGGGCGGCCAGACCGGCGCCCGCGTCGATCCCGGTCTCGCCAGCCAGACCGCCGTGGTGCAGGGCTTCGCCGGTTTCCAGCCGCTCGACCGCCTGTTGCGGGAAGACAGCCTTGTCGAAGGCCTCGGCGCCCTCGCCGCCGAAACGGGCGCGGTCCCCCCCGCGGTCACGCCCGACCCGGCCGAAGCCACGCTCCTGTCGATCTGGGACGAGAGCCTCGAATCCGCCGCTGCGGAAGCCTATGCCCGCGACTACATGGGCTTCGGCTTCACCCGCTGGCGCGTCTGACCCTCCTCGTGCGACTTCGTCTTCTCGTCGCGAATCCCGCGAGGAGTGCCGAAGGCATCAACGAGCCGCCACCGGTTAAGAAACGGTGAACGCTCGCAGTCAAGCCATTGATTTCTTTAATGTCGAAAACCTGCCCGCGCGCGGACAGATCACGCCGCCTGCGGCGCCCTCGCCTCGGTCAGGATCGCATACAGCTTCGCCGGATCGGAATTCGCTCGCAGTTTCGCCACCACCGCCTGGTCCCGCATCGTCCGGCTGACCAGGGCCAGCGCCTTCAGATGGTCGACCCCGGAATCCTTCGGCGCGAACAGACCGAAGACCAGATCCACCGGCTGCCGGTCGACGCTGTCATAGTCCAGCGGTTTCTCCAGCCGCAGGAAAACCCCGATGATGCCCTTCAGGTCCTCCAGCCGGGCATGGGGCAAGGCGATGCCATGCCCCACGCCGGTCGGCCCCAGCGACTCCCGCTCCTGCAGCCCGTCGATGGCCGCCGCCCCCGACAGGCCATAGGCCTGCGCCGCGATCTCGCCCAGTTCCTGGAACAGTCGCTTCTTGGAGGTGAACTGCCCAACCACGCGAACCGCGCCTGGGACAAGTAGCTTGGAAAGTTCCATGGGTCGGCGACGTTCCTGCTCGCAGCGAGCGTTATTTGCTGTTGCGGGGGTCGATCCAGCCGATATTGCCGTCATCCCGGCGATACACGACGTTCACGCCCCCATGTCCTTCGTTCCGGAACACCAGCATCTTCTGGCCCGCCAGCTCCATCTGCATCACAGCCTCGCCCACGGTGATCGAAGGGATCTTCGTCTCCATCTCGGCGATGACCACGGGCTGGAGCGTGTCGGGCTCGGCATCCTCGGCGTCCTCGGTTGCGGCGAGGATATACGAGGACGCCCCGCCGAATTCAACAGGGCCCG
>NZ_DAIQAT010000230.1:0-4055 GCF_036781545.1 Tabrizicola sp. | reverse complement strand
GGCGTCCTGATGGACCTGATCGTCGACTATCTGACCTATGTCTTCATCCCGGCCTATGCCCTGTTCAAGTCCGGCCTTCTGGATGGCTGGACAGGCTGGGTCGCGATCATCGTCATCTGCTACGGGTCGGTGGTCTATTTCGCCGACACCCGCATGAAGACAAAGGACAAAAGCTTTGCGGGCTTCCCGGCCTGCTGGAACATGGTCGTGCTGGTCCTGTTTGCGACCCAGCCGAGCCAGACCATCATCCTGATGATCGTCATCCTGCTGACGGTCACGATGTTCACAAACCTCAAGTTCATCCACCCGGTGCGCACCAGCCGCTGGTATGAGCTTTCGCTCGGCGTGATCATCGCCTGGATCGCGCTGGCCGGCTGGGCCGCCTGGTGGGATTTCAACGAAGGCCCGGTGGCGAAAGGCTTGCTGGTGCTGACCTCGCTCTACCTTGCCCTTGCCGGGATCGCGCAGCAGGTCATCCCCGAGGGCATTCGCCGGGTGCGCTGATCCACTGTAGATGACGTCGCCGCTCCCCATACTCGCGAGGAGAAGTCGAAGACGCACGACAAGCAGCCGCCGTCACAGCCGCGTCAGCATCACCCCCGCGACAATGATCACCGAGGCAAGGGCCTTCTCCCCTGTCATCCGCTCGCCGAAGACCAGCCAGCCGATCAGCACCGCGAACAGGATCGAGGTTTCGCGCAGCGCCGCTACCACGGCAATCGGCGCGATGGTCATCGCCCAGATCGACACCGCATAGGCCCCGTAACTGGCCGCCGAGGCGAAGGCCCCCATCCGCCAGGCATGAAGGTTGCGCGGGATCACGTCCCAGCCGCGCAGGGCCAGCATCCCCAGGGTGAAGATCGTGCCATCCGCGACAAAGACCCAGGCCACATAGGCGGCGGGCGAGCCCGAGACCCGCGCGCCCATGCCGTCGATCAGCGTATAGGTCGCCGTCGCACAGGCCGAGCCGATGGCGAAGGGCAGAAGCCGCCGGTCCTCGCCGCTGGCAAACACCCCCCGTGCCATCAGCAGGATTCCCGCCGCCAGCACCGCGATGGCGAGGTATTCCCGGCCCGTCACCGCATCGGCAAGGAAGGCCGCCCCGAACAGCGCCACGATCATCGGCGCCGCCCCGCGGGCGATGGGATAGACCCGGCTCAGGTCGCCCCGGTCATAGGCATAGGTCAGGAAGAACTTGTAGGCGAAGTGTGTGCAACCCGCCGCCAGCACCCAGGGGATGGCGGCCGGGTCGATGGCCTTCGACACCATCACCACCGCCAGCCCGATCGGCACCTCGACGATTGACAGGATCACCATCCCGCCGACCTTCGAGGTCCCCAGCTTGATCAGCGCATTCCAGAGCGCATGGAGGAAGGCCGCCGCAAGGACTGCCAGGAAGATGCCAAGGCTCAAGACGCACCTGTCATGGAACTGTCACATGCAGGCGTAAGCCCCCGGCCCCAGGCGCGCAAGCGCGCCGATAGGTCCAGTGGCGCGCGATTCATAGGGTCAGATCACTTGCCCTTGGCGGCGAGCTTCTCTTGCAGCTTGATCTCGTTGCGCGACCCCATCGCCGCGCCGAAATAGGTGATCAGCACATAGAGGACGAAAATGATCGGCACGATGATGATCAGCATCCCGCGGATCTCTGCGGCAGGAACCGTGTCCCCCGTGGTCGCCAGCACGACATTCTCCAGCGTGAAGGGAATGCCCAGATACGCGAACATCGCCCAGAAGATGCCGATCCCCAGAACCCCCGAAAGCACTGTCGCCAGCACGGCGAAGGTGGCTTTCTCATTGAAGCTCAGGCGCCGGTTGACGGCCTTGGTGCCGGACTGTCCCGCCGACATGGCGGCGACCATCGCCAGGATGATGCCCATCGCCGAGGGAATGGGCAGGTCGGGGAAATAGGTGCCAATCGCGCCCAAGGCCACATTGGCGGCGACAAGAATACCCAGAAAGATCGCCAGCATGCGACCCAAAGGCATTGCGGTGGAACTCATCACTTTTCTCCCTTGCAGCGACTGGGCGCACTCTTCCGTCGCCCGGGCGGCAAAGGCAAGTCAGGATCATAACAGCAGCGCCCCTTCGTGGCGCAGAAGCGCCGCCTTGGTCTCCACGCCCCCCGGCGCCGAGAAGCCGCCGAACCAGTCGGTCCCCGTCACCCGGTGGCAGGGGATCAGGATTGGCAGCGGGTTCGCCCCGCAGGCCTGCCCCACTGCCTGCGGCGCGGCGCCCACCTGTTTCGCGATCTGGCCATAGGTGCGCGTCTCGCCATGGGGGATCTCGGCCATCGCCCGCCGCACGGCGGCATTCAGTCCCGACCCCCAGTCCATCGGCAGGTCGAACCGCTTCAGCCGCCCCGCGAAATAGGCCTGAAGCTGCGCCAGACCCTCGGCCAGCAGGGCCGTCCGCCCGGAAACCGCGGGCAGCCGCCATTCCAGCCCGACGAGAAGCCCGTCGCGCTCGACCAGCGCCACCGGCCCGAACGGACCGACCAGCCCGGCGCGGATCACGCCGCCGCCCCCCGCGCAAGCGGCGCAAAGGCCGCCCGCAGGACCTCGGCCATCCCCTCCACCGCCGGAGAGGTCCCGCGCGGGTTGCGCCGCAGGACCACCCGGGCGTTGTCGACCATGGGGAATCCGTCCTCTGCCGTCAGCTCCCGGCAACCCGCCGGAATGGTGCTCCGCGACAGGGGCGCGATCGCCATCCCGTTCGTCACCGCCACCCGGAAGCCCCCCGCCATGTCGCAGGACCAGGCCGCGCGCCAGTCGATGCCCTGCCGGTCCAGCGACAGCTCGGCATAGTCCCGGCTCCACTCCGACCGGAAATAGACTGCCACCGGCACCGGGCGGCGCAGATGCTGGGCATGGGTCAGCGACGTCACCCAGACCGTCGGGTCGATGCACAACACCTCGCCCTCCTGCACATAGGCCCAGTCGTAGATCACCCCGATGTCGATCTCGTCCGCCTCCAGCGCCGCGATCTGCGCCGTCGAATGATCCACCCGGACCGAGACCTGCACCCCCTCGTGCCGCTCGTCGAAGGCGGCCAGCGCGCGTGGCAGCACCGTGCCGGAATATTCGTCGGAAATCCCCACCCGGACCGGCCCGACCAGCGGCTTCTCCCGCAGCGCGACCGCCGCCTCGTCCAGCAAAGCCACCACGCGGCGGGCATAGGGCACCAGTTGCTCGCCCCTCGGCGTCAGAACCACCCCCCGCGCCTGACGCTCGAACAGCGGCTGGCCCAGGCTGTCCTCCAGCCGCTTGACCTGCAGGCTGACCGCGGATTGCGTGCGGTAAAGCCGCCCCGCCGCCGCCGTGACCGACCCGCTGTCCGCCACCGCAAGGAAGCTGCGCATCAGGTCGCTGTCCAGCGGTTGCATCACTCACCCATGAGTCGGATTTATGTCACCCATCAAACCTATTCGTTTGTGAAATGTCAAACCCGGCCCTATCTCTGGCCTGCAAACCCAAGGAGTCCAGATCATGTTCGCCCGCCTCTTCGCCCGTTCGCAGCTGCGCCGTTCGACCGCGTTCCTGCTGGAGCGCGAGGATGACCATCTTCTGGACGACATCGGCCTGACCCGCGCCGAGCTTCTGGCCATGCACCACGGCGAAACCGTCGCCGAGGCGCGGGCCAAGGCCCTTCGCTTTCCTTCGACGCCGGCGCCCCGCGGTCTCCCCGTAGGCATTCCGGTCTGACTCTTCGCCGGGGGTGTCCATCCCCGGCGAAGCCTTTCCCTCAGCCCAACGCGTCGTTGCAGCGCTGGCAGGTGCCCGGGTGCTTGTGGCTGCCCACATCCGGCAGCACCCGCCAGCAACGTTCGCATTTCTGGCCCTTGGCCAGTTCGAACGCCACCGCCACGCCCGGCACCTCGGCCAGCGCGAAAATGCCCTCCGGCGCGGGCTTCGTCGAAAGCCAGATGCAGGAGGTGATGCAGACCTCCTCGAAGCTCACCGTCTCCAGCAGCGCCATCATCTCGGGCGTGACGAACACGACCGGCGCGGCCTCCAGGCTCGCCCCGATCACCTTCGCCGTCCGCTGCACCTCCA
>NZ_DAIQAT010000229.1:0-4078 GCF_036781545.1 Tabrizicola sp. | reverse complement strand
GCCCATCACGTTGTAATGCGGCATGACCTTCTCGGCGCCGTAATAGGTCAGCGTCAGAAGGCTGCCCCCCGGCCCCATCATCGCCGCCGCCCGCTGGCACACCGCCGTGAAGGAATAGACCGAGATGTCCATCGCCAGCGCGAAGCCCGCGCGCGAGGTATCCACGTAACGGCCCCGCAATTCGTTCTTGTCGGCGAAGCCGATGGCATGGACCAGGAAGTCCAGCTGCCCCCATTCCGCCCCCAGCGCCGCGAAGAGCGCGTCGATGCTTTCGTCGCTCGCCACGTCGCATTCGTAGAGATGCGGCTGGCCCAGGCTTTCGGCCAGGGGCTCCACCCGTTTCTTCAAGGCCTCGCCCTGGTAGGAGAAGGCCAGCTCCGCCCCCTGCGCCGCGACCGCCTGCGCGATCCCCCAGGCAATGGACTTGTCGTTCGCGAGTCCCATGATCAGGCCGCGCTTGCCTTGCATAAGTCCGGTTGACATTCCTGACCCCTCGCCCACTTTTCGTTTTCCGACGTGTAGGCGAAGCGGGGCCAGCCTTCAAGGCGGGTCCTTAACGCGAAGGAAGGGACAGCAGATGGACCGTTCGGGCATTTTCGCGGGCAGCGATCCCTTCGCCATCGCCCGCGCATGGCTGACCGAGGCCGAGGCGACCGAGCCGAACGATCCGAACGCCATCGCGCTGGCCACGGTCGATGCGCAGGGCCTGCCCAATGTCCGCATGGTCCTGCTGAAAGAGGTCGAGGCGGACGCATTCGTCTTCTACACCAATTACGGCTCGACCAAGGGGCAGGAGATCGCCGCCGCCGGCAAGGCCGCCTTCGTGATGCACTGGAAGTCGCTGCGCCGCCAGATCCGCGTGCGCGGCACCGTCACCCGCGAGGACGGGCCCCAGGCCGACGCCTATTTCGCCAGCCGCAGCCTGAAGTCCCGCCTCGGCGCCTGGGCCAGCCACCAGTCGCAGCCGCTCTCCTCGCGCGAGGCGCTGCTGGCCGAGGCCGCGAAGGTCGCCCTCACCAAGGGGCCGAATCCGGCCCGCCCGCCCTTCTGGGGCGGCTTCCGCATCCACCCGGTCGAGATCGAATTCTGGGCGGACGGTGCCTTCCGGTTGCACGACCGCTTCCGCTGGGCCCGCACTGACGCAAGGGCAGGATGGAGCATCGAACGCCTGAATCCTTAGGTTTCCGGGGCTTTACAGATTATCTGTTAGTAGACTGTTGAATAGGCCTTGATCATGGGCCGATTTTCCCCGCATTTGTCCGGCTCAAGGGCTCATTCTGGGGAGAAGGCCTTAGGAATGGAAGAAGAAGAGGTCATGCAAGTCGTGCATGGTCGCGTTAAGTGGTTTGATCCTTCCAAGGGATTCGGTTTCATCGTTTCAGACCAGACGGATGCAGATATTCTGCTGCACGCGAACGTTCTGCGGAACTTCGGGCAGGGCTCGGTTGCCGATGGCGCCGGGATTGAGGTTCGCATCCAGCGGACACAGCGCGGCGTTCAGGCCGTGGAAGTCCTGCGCATAGACCCGCCGGAAGGCGTTGTGCTGCCCTTCGGGGAAGACGCTGCCCAGATGGTCAGCGAAGACATCCTTGCGTTGGAGCTGGAGCCCGCAAGGGTGAAGTGGTTCGACAAGGGCAAGGGTTTCGGCTTCGCCAATGTCTTCGGTCGCCCCGAGGACGTCTTCATCCATGCCGAGGTGCTGCGCGTCTCGGGCTTTGCCGACCTGCAGGCCGGCGAGGCGGTGGCCTTGCGCGTCATCGACGGCCGCCGCGGGCGGATGGCCGTGCAGGTCATCTCCTGGGAATCCGCCGCACGGGACACACCATGATCCGCGCGCTCGCCTGCCTTTCGCTGGTCGTCCTGCCCGGTCTCGCCTGGGCCGAGGCGGCCTGCGCGCCCGCGCGGCTCGACCTGCGCTGGGACGGCGGGCGCGAAAGCTTTGCCGTCGAGGTGGCCGACGACAACGAGGAACGTGCCCAGGGGCTGATGTTCCGCACCGAACTGGCCCCCGCGTCGGGGATGCTTTTCGTCTACGACAGCCCGAAGCGGCCGAATTTCTGGATGAAGAACACGCTGATTCCGCTGGACATGGTCTTCGCCGATGCGACTGGCACCGTGACCCGCGTCCACGCCGATGCCGTGCCGGGCGACCTCACCCCCATCGACGGCGGCGAGGGTGTCCAGTTCGTGCTGGAGATCAATGCGGGCCTTGCCGCCAAGCTTGGCATCACCCCCGGCGCGGTCCTGCGCCACCCCGCGATCCCCGCCGCAACGGCCGCCTGGCCCTGCAAGGGCTGACATCCGCCCGCAGAACAGGCCTTGCCGATCCCGCGCGGGAAGGCTTTTCATTCTCCGCCGCAGCGGGTAAAGCAGCCGCAGTCGGGGCGTAGCGCAGCCTGGTAGCGCGACGGTTTTGGGTACCGTAGGTCGAGAGTTCGAATCCCTCCGCCCCGACCATCTTTCTTCCAGAAACCGGCAGAGATGTAGTCTATAGTTGACATCTGGCGATGCGATAACTATAAACTACATATGCCGAACGAGGTTCGCCTCACCTCCATATTTTCCGAATGGCTCGACGACTTGCGGGACCCAAAAGCCGTCGCGCTGGTAGCAGCCCGGATTGAGCGTCTTGGCTACGGCCTCGTCGGTGACGTTAAGCTGTTCGACGGGATCGGCGAGCTTCGGATCGACTACGGCCCCGGCTACCGCCTCTATTTCTGCCGCCGTGGCGGGGTGATCTACATCCTGCTCTGCGGCGGCACGAAGCGAACACAGGACCGGGACATCGCGAGAGCCAGGAAGATGGCGCAGGAGATCGGCCATGGCCATTGAAACCACCCCTTTCGACGCGACCAGGTATCTGGAGGACCCGGAGGCCCAGGCCGTCTTCCTTCGGGATGCGCTGGAAACAGGGGATGCCGGATACATAGCCCATGCGCTTGGCGTGATCGTCCGCGCCCGGGGCATGTCACAGGTCGCCCGCGATGCTGGTCTCAGCCGGGAAGCGCTCTACAAGGCCCTCTCCCCGACCGGCAATCCCACGCTCTCCACCCTTCTCGGCGTGACAAAGGCGCTGAACATCCGGCTCGGAGCCTCGGCGATCCGATCGGAATGACCGCCGGAGGTAAAATCACTCTCCGCCGGTTGCCGCCGGGCCATGGCAGGCGCATATCTTCTGCATGACCCTCACACTCGATCATAGCTACGCGCGCGACCTGCCCGGCACCTACCTCCGCGTCGCCCCCGATCCGGCGCCTGCGCCCCGGCTTCTGGTCCTGAACCGCCCGCTGGCGAAGGACCTCGGGCTCGCTCTTACCGAAGCCGAGGCCGAGGCCTGGTTCTCGGGCGCGAGCCTTCCGCCCGGTGCCGACCCCATCGCCCAGGCCTATGCCGGCCACCAGTTCGGCGGGTTCTCGCCGCAGCTCGGCGACGGCCGCGCGCATCTTCTGGGCGAGGTGCTGGCCCCGGACGGCCGCCGCTTCGACATCCAGCTGAAGGGCTCGGGCCGCACGCCGTTCTCGCGCGGCGGCGACGGCAAGGCTGCGGTCGGCCCGATGCTGCGCGAATATCTGATCTCGGAATTCATGGCGGCCATGGGCGTGCCCACCACCCGCGCGCTCGCCGTCGTGGCGACGGGGCAAGAGGTCTGGCGCGAGACGAAGCTGCCCGGCGCCGTCCTAGCCCGCGTCGCGGCCAGCCATATCCGCGTCGGCACCTTCCAGTTCTTCGCCGCGCGGGGCGAGCAGGACAAGGTCAAGGCGCTCGCCGACCATGCCATCGCCCGCCATTATCCCGACCTTGCGCGGGCCGGGAACCCCTACCTCGCCCTCCTCGACGCCGTCATCGCCGCCCAGGCCCGGCTGATCGCGGAATGGATGGGCCTCGGCTTCATCCACGGCGTGATGAACACCGACAACATGGCGATCAGCGGAGAGACCATCGACTACGGCCCCTGCGCCTTCATGGAAGCCTATGCCCCCGGCACCGTCTTCTCCTCGATCGACCATCAGGGCCGCTACGCCTATGCCAACCAGCCGCTGATCCTTGGCTGGAACCTCGCCCGCCTGGCCGAGACGCT
>NZ_DAIQAT010000228.1:0-4097 GCF_036781545.1 Tabrizicola sp. | reverse complement strand
CGCGCAGTTCCCAGTTGCGGTTGTCGATGGTGGCGACGGTGCCGGTGCGCATGATCCGCTTCAGCTCGTAGCCTTCCAGCTGGGTGATCTCTTCCACCGCATCTTCCAGCGCGATCTGGATCTCGGCCAGCGCGGGGATCGGAACCCAGACCGGCAGGTCATCGTCCAGCACGTGATCCTCGCGCAGATAGGCATGGGCGAGGACGAAATCGCCCAAGGACTGGCTGTTCCGAAGGCCCGCGCAATGGCCGACCATCAGCCAGGCATGGGGGCGCAGGACGGCGATATGGTCGGTCGCGGTCTTGGCATTGGAGGGGCCGACGCCGATGTTGACCAGCGTGATCCCGTTCCCGTCCGCCCTTTTCAGGTGATAGGTCGGCATCTGCGGCATCTTCTCGCTGGGCTGGATCACCCCGTCCGGCGTGCTGATCAGCTGGTTGCCGGTCGCGACGAAGGCGGTGTAGCCCGAGGCCGGATCGCCCAGAGCGGCGCGGGCATAGGCCTCGAACTCATCGACGTAGAACTGGTAGTTGGTGAAGAGGACGTGGTTCTGGAAATGCGTCGGATCGGTCGCGGTATAATGGGCGAGGCGCGCCAGCGAATAGTCCACCCTTTGCGCGGTGAAGGGGGCAAGCGGGGCCGAGCCATCGTCGTAGCGGGTCATCACGCCGTTCACGATGTCGTCGTTGGTGGTGACGAGGTCCGGCACGTCGAACACGTCGCGGAGCGAGAAGTCCATCACCCCTTCCTGCGGGATGGCGACGGCGCTGCCGGAGACGGCAAAATGCACCGGCATCGGCGTGTCCGACAGGCCCACGTCGACAGAGACGCCGTGGTTGCGGATCAGAAGCCCGATCTGCTGGATCAGGTAGTTGCGGAAGAGATCGGGCCGCGTGACGGTGGTGGCATAGGTCCCGGGCGCGGCGACATAGCCGAAGGCCAGGCGGGTGTCGATCTTGTCGAAGCTGGTGATGGTGATGCGGATTTCCGGGTAGAAGGCGCGGATGCGGCGGCCGGGATTGCCCTGGGCCACGGTGCGCAGGAACTGGTCGGACAGGAACCGGGTCGCCTGGGTATACAGCGCCTCGAGCCGGTCGACGGCGGCGGCGGCGCTGGTGAAGCTTTCCGGCGCCGGGGCATCGGGAGTGAGGATCGAGGTCTGAAGATCGTCCATCGCGGGTCCTGCAAGATGATCCGGCATATAAGCCGAAAGCCGGGCGGTTCCGCAAGTGAAGCTGGTGTGACAGCGGCGGATCAGGCGGCGCGGAACAGCGCGATCATCGCGCGGTCGGCGGCATGTTCGGCGTCGATCCCGGCGGCGGCCGCGCCGTAGACCTCGACCTCGATCAGGTGCAGGTCGCTGATCTTGCCGTCCCCGGCCAGCGCCTCCAGCGCCACGTCGAAACCCGCCGCGGTCCAGACCCGCCGGTTGATCGACAGCGCGAACTGCGCCTGCGGCGCGGCGACGGCGAGAAGGTTCGGCAGCGCCCCCGGCCCGACGTGCCCGGCGGTGAAGGTGCCGGAGCTGACGATCCCGCCATAGCGGCGCGGCAGGGTCAGGGGTCTGGTGATATCGGCCTGGAAGAGGCCCGCGTAGATGCGCTTCTCGGCGGCGCGTTCCAGCATCTCGACCGAGAAGTCCACGGCGTCGATGGGGTGCTGGAAGCCCATCTGCCGCAGCGAGTCCGCCAGAAGACCGGTACCTGCGCCGACGTCCAGCACCGGGCCCTGCCCCCGCGCGCCCATGAAGGCGGCGGCGACATGGGCGGGCAGCAGGTATTGCATCTCGCTGGCGAAGCCCTGGTCGTAGCTCGCCGCCCAGTCGCGGTAGTAGGCGAGGCAGGCTTCCGGCCCGGTCAGCCCGAGCGCCCCTTTCAAACCCTGGTCCATGCGGCACCTCTCTGAAGTCTGTCCGACAAAAGTGGAACCCGGTTCTGGCGAAAGACAGGCGACCACGAAAATCTGCCGCCAGCATGGAATGCGCGACCCCTTGCCGCAAGCCCTTGCACCCCCCGGCCCGCGCCCCGATAGTCCGGCCATGTCAACGCTCCTCTCCCTCGGCCACGGCTATTCCGCCCGCGCCCTTGCCCGCCACCTGGTCCCGCAGGGCTGGCGGGTCATCGGCACCACCCGCAAACCGGAGAAGGCCGAAGCCTTCCGCGCCGAAGGGGTGGAGCCCTTGCTCTGGCCGGCCGATCTTGGCCCCGCGCTGGCCGAGGCGACGCATATCCTCTGCTCTGCCGCGCCGGATGCCGAGGGCGATCCGTTCCTGCGCGCGGTGCCGGAAATCGCGCGGTCGAAGGCGCAATGGGTGGGGTATCTCTCGACGACCGGCGTCTATGGCGATCATGACGGCGGCTGGGTGGACGAGGCGACCCCGCTCACCCCGCAATCCGACCGGGGCCGGCAGCGGGTGCTGGCCGAGGGCCAGTGGCGGGCCACCGGCCTGCCGCTGCACATCTTCCGGCTGGCGGGTATCTACGGTCCGGGGCGGGGGCCGTTCGAAAAGGCCCGCGATGGCACCGCGCGGCGGATCATCAAGCCGGGGCAGGTGTTCAGCCGCATCCATGTCGAGGATATCGCGCAGGTGCTGGAAGCCTCGATCCGCAAGCCGAACCCCGGCGCGGCCTACAACGTCTGCGACGACAACCCCTGCCCGCCGGACGAGGTGATCGGCTATGCCGCCCGCCTTCTGGGTCTGCCCGAGCCGCCCGCCGTGCCCTTCGCCGAGGTGGAGCCGACGATGACCCCGATGGCGCGGGGGTTCTACATGGAATCGAAGCGGGTCAGGAACGACAGGATCAAGGAGGAGCTGGGGGTGAAGCTCCTCTATCCCGACTACCCGCAGGGTCTTGCCGCGCTGTTGGCCGGGGGCGACTGAACCGCTCGTCGTCGCCTTTGGCGCTTCTCGCCAACCGACGAAAAGCCGAAGGCGCGCGAGGAGGCGTCAGACGTAGCGGTTCCAGAGGTTTTCCAGCCGCTCCTGCCGCCCGGACTTCGGCTGCGGTTCCAGCTTCTCGTCCACGACCCGCGCGGCGGCCTGTTCCAGCGAGCCCTTCAGCATCGCCTGCGCCTTCGGGTCATTCCACCCAGCATAGCGCGTCTTGACGGCGGCCTCCATCTCACCGCTTTCCAGCAGCGCGGCGGCGGCTTTCAGCGCCCGGGCGCAGGTGTCCATGCCGCCGACATGGGCCAGGATCAGGTCTTCCGGATCCAGCGACTGGCGGCGGATCTTGGCGTCGAAGTTGACCCCGCCGGTGGTGAAACCACCCGCCTTCAGGATCTCGTAGAAGGCCACCGCCTTCTCGGCATGGTTGTTCGGGAACTGGTCGGTGTCCCAGCCGGACTGATAGTCGTTCCGGTTCATGTCGATCGAGCCGAAGATGCCCAGGGCTGCCGCCAGCCCGATCTCGTGCTCGAAGGAATGTCCGGCCAGGATCGCGTGGCCCTGTTCGATGTTGGTCTGGACTTCACCCTCCAGCCCGAACTCCTTCAGGAAGCCGTAGACCGTGGCGACGTCGTAATCGTACTGGTGCTTCGACGGCTCCTGCGGCTTGGGCTCGATCAGGATCGCGCCCTTGAAGCCGATCTTGTGCTTGTACTCGACCACCTGTTGCAGGAAGCGCCCGGCATGGGCGCGCTCGGCCTTGAGGTCGGTGTTCAGAAGCGTCTCATAGCCCTCGCGCCCGCCCCAGAGCACATAGTTCTGCCCGCCCAGGCGATGCGTCACATCCATGTTCGCCTTCACCGTGGCGGCGGCATAGGCGTAGACATCCGGGTCCGGGTTGGTGGCCGCGCCCGACATCCAGCGCCGGTGGCTGAACATGTTGGCGGTGCCCCAGAGGAGCTTGGCCTTGTGGCTGGCCTGCTTCTCGCCGAGGTAGTCGGCGATCTGGTTCAGGTTCTTCAGGCTTTCAGCAAAGGTCGCGCCTTCGGGCCGCACATCGGCGTCGTGGATGCAGTAGAAGGGCTGGCCAAGGATGTCGAACATCTCGAAGGCCACGTCGGCCTTGAGCTTCGCCAGCGCCATGCTGTCGCCGAACCAGGGGCGCTCGAAGGTCTGGCCGCCGAACGGGTCGCCGCCCGGCCAGGCGAAG
>NZ_DAIQAT010000227.1:0-4125 GCF_036781545.1 Tabrizicola sp. | reverse complement strand
GCCAGTTCCCAGTCGGCGCAGGTGGCGAAGTCTTCCAGCGTCTTGATGCCGTCCTGGGCCAGCGCCTCGAGCATCTGCGGGGTCAGGCCCTCGAAGTTGACCAGGCTGTCCTCGACCCCCATGGCGCGGGCGTTTTCCATCGCCTTGGCATTGGCCGCTTCCAGATAGTCGCGGGCACGGGCCTGAAGCTCGGCGGCGGTGTCCTCGTCGAAGCCGTCGATGGACAGAAGTTCGTCCAGTTCGACGTAAGCCACCTCTTCCAGGTTGGTGAAGCCTTCGGCGACCAGAAGCTGGGCCATCATCTCGTCGACATCGAGCGAATCCATGAACAGCTTGGTGCGTTCGGCGAATTCGGCCTGGCGGCGCTGCGATTCTTCCGCTTCGGTCAGGATGTCGATGTCCAGCGCCGTCAGCTGGCTGGCCAGCCGCACGTTCTGGCCGCGACGGCCGATGGCGAGGCTGAGTTGCTCGTCCGGCACCACGACCTCGATCTTCCCGGCCTCCTCGTCGAAGACCACTTTCGAGACTTCCGCCGGTTGCAGGGCGTTGACCAGGAAAGTCGCGGTGTCCTGATTCCAGGGAATGATGTCGATCTTCTCGCCCTGCAGTTCGTTCACCACGGCCTGAACGCGGCTGCCGCGCATGCCGACGCAGGCGCCGACCGGGTCGATGGAGTTGTCGTAGCTGATCACCGCAATCTTGGCGCGGCTGCCCGGATCGCGGGCCACGGCCTTGATCTCGATGATCCCGTCATAGATTTCCGGGACTTCCATCTTGAACAGCTCGGCCATGAACTGCGGGTCGGTGCGGCTGAGGAAAACCTGCGGCCCGCGCGGCTCGCGGCGCACGTCCTTGATGAAGCAGCGGATGCGGTCGCCGATGCGGTAGGCCTCGCGGCCGATCTTCTCGTTCCGGCGCAGGATGCCCTCGCCCCGGCCGATGTCGACGATGACGTTGCCGTATTCCTCGCGCTTGACGGCGCCGTTGATGATGGTGCCCTTGCGGTCCTTGAATTCCTCGAACTGGCGGTCACGCTCGGCCTCGCGGACCTTTTGCAGGATGACCTGCTTGGCCGATTGCGCGGCGATGCGGCCAAGGTCGACCGGCGGCACCTCGTCCACGATCTCGTCGCCGATCTGGGGGTCGGCCAGGTAGGACTTGGCCTGCTTCACCGTCAGCTGGGCATGGTGGTTTTCCACCAGTTCATCTTCAACCACGGTGCGGACGCGGGTGAAGCTGGCGCGACCGGTCTTGCGGTCGATCTTCACCCGGATGTCCATCTCGGCGCCGTAGCGCGACTTGGCGGCGCGGGCGAGGCTGTCCTCCATCGCCTGGATCACCAGGTCAGGGTCGATCATCTTTTCGCGCGCCACGGCTTCGGCGGTCTGCAGAAGCTCCAGCTGGTTGGCGGAGGTGATGGCCATGGGTGTCTCCCTAGTGTTTCAGTGGTCGCGTGAGTCTTGAGGAAAACCGGTACCCACTTTTCCTCATCACGCCTTAGTGTCTGGTTTCCGGTGCGGGGTCTTCGTCCTCGTCCCCGTCGATTTCCTCGATCTCGTCAAACTGGCCGTCGGTTGGTTCGGCCACCTTCTTCTGACGCAGCATCTCGGCGATCAGCTCTTCGGTCAGGATCAGCTTGGCGTCGGAGAGCCAGTCGAACTTGAGCCCGATTGTCACGTCCTCGCCGCCCTCTTCCAGGGTGATCAGCACCTCGTCGCCCTCGACCCCCGCCAGATCGCCCTTGAAGCGGCGGCGGCCGTCGATCAGCTCGGTCGTCTCGACCCGGGCTTCCCAGCCCTTCCACATCTCGAAATCCTTCAGCCGGGTCAGCGGCCGGTCGATGCCGGGGGAGGAGACTTCGAGGACGTAGTTGTCTTCCAGCGGGTCTTCCACGTCCAGCACGGCGGATACCGCGGTGGAGATGTCACCGCATTCATCGACGCCGATCCCGCCATCGGGACGATCGGCCATGATCTGCAAGACGCGCGTCTTGCCGCCCATCAGCCGCAGGCGGATGAGTTCGAAGCCCAGGCCTTCGATCACCGGCTGCACGATGTCGGCCAGGCGGCGGTCGATGGCGGTTTTGGCGACGAGATCGGTCATGCTGTCCAGAAACAAAAAAGCGGACCCAGCGGCCCGCCCGTGACTTTCGGTAGCTTCAGGTTTGGACCCTGACGCAGCTGTTGAGGTGCATATAGGCCGGTCGGGCCGAGTCTGCAAGGGACTTGGCAAGCCGGTTCTCGGAACCCAACTCCGCCAATGTGGTTTCCCCCGATTGAAGGGGCCAGCACAAGCTGCAATAGTCGGGGGGTATGCTGCCGATGAGGTTGTCCAAGTGAATGCCGGTCGCACTCTGCTGCGGGCCCGAGGGGCTGTCGTTGCGGTCTTTCTGGGACTGGGCGCAAGCGGCGCGCAGGCTTTGGAGCGGCTGGACATCAGCGTGGCGGGCGGCTCGAAGGAGCTGAAGCAAGCGGTGGAAGCGGCCTCGCAGGTCCGCACGCTTCAGGCCGAGGGGCAGACCGACCCGCAGGACCTTCTGGCCGCCGCGCGGGCGGATTATGCGCGGATTCTGGGCGCGATGTATGCCAAGGGGCATTACTCGGTCGATATCCGCATCCGGATCGACGGGCGAGAGGCGGCAGCGATTCCGGTGCTGGAGCCGCCGCACGCCATTTCGGTGATCCAGATCGCAGTCGATCCCGGCGCCCCCTTCCGTTTCGGTGTCGCACGGGTACAGCCGCTGGCGCGAGGGACCGAGTTGCCGAAGGAGTTCCGCACCGGCACCGTAGCGGAAAGCGGGACCGTATCCTCGGCGGTGGACGTGGCGATCAGCGCCTGGCGGGAAGACGGCCATGCCAAGGCCTTCGTGGCGTCCGAGAATGTGGTGGCCGACCATGCGGCGCAGCGGCTGGATGCGGATATCGCGCTGTCGCCCGGCCCGCGGCTGCGCTTCGGGCATCTGGAGATCGTCGGCGAGGAGCGGATGCGCGAACGGCGTATCCGCAAGATCGCGGGCCTGCCCGAGGGCGAGACCTTCAGCGAGACCGAGTTGCGCCGGGCAGAGACGCGGCTGCGGCGGACGGGGATCTTCGCCTCGGTCGCGCTGACCGAGGACGATCGGATCACCGCGCCGGACCTTCTGGGCATTACCGCCACGGTGGTGGAGCAGAAACCGCGCCGCTATTCCTTCGGGGCCGAGGTGGCAAGTCTGGACGGCGTGTCGCTGTCGGCGTCCTGGCTGCACCGGAACCTCTTGGGCGGCGGCGAAAGGCTGGGGGTGAAGGCCCATGCGACGAACATCGGGTCAGGCGAAAGCGGCGTGGACTACGGGCTGGAGGTGACACTCGACCGCCCCGCCACGCTGACGCCCGACACGACGGCGGGGCTGGTGCTGGGCTATTCGCACGAGGATGAGATCGACTACAAACTGGATGCCGTGACGTTCGGGCTGAAGTTCTCGCACATCTTCTCGGAAACCCTGACCGCGCGGGCCGGGCTGACCTATGACTATCTCGATGGTCGCGACCCCGGCGGGTCGTTCTTCTTTCGCAACCTGTCGCTGCCTCTGGGCCTGACCTGGGACAAGCGCGACGTGGCGAACAACCCGACGAAAGGGTTCTATCTGGATGCCACCGCCAAACCCTTCGCCGGGTTCGGCACCACGGGATCGGGCCTGCGGGCAACCGTCGACGGTCGCGCCTTCCGCAGCCTCGGCGAGCCGGGAAGGATCGTCGTGGCGGCACGGGTGCAGGCGGGCGCGGTGCTGGGATCGGAGCTTCTGGAAACCCCGCGGGGCGACCTGTTCTTCTCGGGTGGCGGGGGCACGGTGCGCGGGCAGCCCTATCGTTCGCTCGGGATCGCGGTGACGCGTGGGCTGGGGCCTGAATTCCTGATCGGCGGCAGGTATTTCCTGGCCGGGTCGCTGGAGCTGCGCGCCAAGGTCAGCGACAAGATCGGCGTGGTGGGCTTCGTCGACTGGGGCAGCATCGGGCTGGACGGGTTCACCGGCGCCAGCGCAGACAGCCACGCCGGCGCGGGGCTGGGGCTGCGCTACGATACCGGGCTGGGGCCGATCCGGCTGGACGTGGCGACGCCGATCAGCGGCACCACCGGCGACGGGGTGCA
>NZ_DAIQAT010000226.1:0-4144 GCF_036781545.1 Tabrizicola sp. | reverse complement strand
AGCAGGGCGTGCTGATCCAGCCCTACTGGCGCTCGCTCTTCCGCCACACCGATCCGAAAGTGGGCGGCTGCGAAATGCACGCGACCTTCGAGCACCACCAGTACAAGTGGCACTGGACTGCCTGAGGTTCCAAGCCCCGTCCGCCTGACGGGCGGGGCTTCCTTCCGCACAGCCGTCGCGTGGGGCCTGCTGTCCCACCTGCCCTGCCCATCGGGAAGGATGAGCCATGCTTATTTTCGTACTGCGCCGCATCGGCGTGATGATCCTCACGGCCTTGGTGCTGACCTTCGTGGTCTTCTACCTGACCAACCTGCCGCCAAACCTGGAAAAGCTCGCAAAATCCGAGGCTTCGGCCCGGATGACCGACGCGCAGGTCGACAGCTGGCTGGCCTCTAACGGTTTTGCGCAATCCACGCTGGTGCGCTACGGCGAGTGGCTGGGCGTGCTGCCCGGCTGGACCGGAACCACCGCCGACGGCAAGGCGACGGGGCGCTGCCTGAACCGCATCCCGGCGGGCCAGACTCCGCCCTCCTACTGCGGCGTCCTGCAGGGCAACTGGGGCTGGTCCACCGTCTTCAAGCAGCCGGTCAGCGAGGTGCTGGCGCGCAGCCTGGGCCATACCGGCTGGCTGATGCTCTGGGTGATGATCGTGATGGTGCCGACCTCGCTGATCCTCGGCGTGCTGTCTGGCATGCGCGAGGGGTCGCGGACCGACCGGGTGCTGTCCACCTTCGCCATCGCCACCACCGCGACGCCGGAATATGTCTCGGGCGTCATTTTCATCGCGCTTTTCGCCAGCGCTACGGCGGGCATCTCGCCCTGGCTGAACGAGATGGGCTGGATCGAGGGCAAGACCCTGTTCCAGGGCACCGCCACATCCGCCATGAACGGGCTCACCTTCTGGAACTTCGGCCTGCCGGTGATGACCATCGCGCTTTACGGCATCGGCTATATCGCCCGTATGACCCGCGCCTCGATGACCGAGGTGATGACCCAGCAATATATCCGCACCGCAAGGCTGAAGGGCGTCCCCTTTCGCACCGTGGTGATGAAACACGCGCTGCGGAACGCGCTGATCGCCCCCTTTACGGTGATCATGCTGCAGTTCCCCTGGCTTTTGAACGGCGTGGTCATCGTGGAGACGCTGTTCAACTACAAGGGCTTCGGCTGGACCCTGGTGCAGGCCGCCGGCAACAACGACATCAACATGCTGCTGGCCTGTTCGGTGGTGGCCGTCTTCGTGGTGCTGGTGACGCAGCTGATCTCGGACATCGGCTATGTCTTCCTGAACCCGCGCATCCGTCTGGCCTGAGGAGGAAAGAAGCATGGAAAACCTCAGCTGGACCGGCGCAACTGGCCCATTCCTCGTCCCGGTCATCACCATTGCCGCCGTCGTGCTGGCCGTGGCGGTGGCCGGGCGCATCCTTGTCTCGCTGGCCGCCTGGGCAACCGGGACCGCGGCGCAGACCGCCTCCGGCCCCGTGCTCATGGCGCGGCCCCGGGGCCTGGGCAGAACGCTCGACCTGGTGGCCCAGGTGGCGATCGGGTTGATCCTGCTCGCGATCCTCCTGATCGCGCTGGCGGGCTTCATCCTGCCCGTGCAGTCGAAGGGCATCATCGGATGGGCAACCCTGCGGTTCTGGCCGGTCTGGGCCGCGCTGATCGTGACCTTCACCCTGTCGATCCGCTTCAAGCGCAGGCTCGGCCTCTACGGCAAGCTGATGGACAGCCCCGTCGGCATGGTCGGGCTCGGCATCGTGCTCTTCTGGGTCTTCACCGCGATCTTCGCATCGGCGATCATCACCCAGGACCCGCTGGGACAACTGTCGGGGATGAAGAACGTCATGCCCGGCTCAGTGGTCAAGAACCCGACCGAGGGCGCCTTTGCCTGGTATCTCTTCGGCGGCGACCACCTGGCCCGCGACGTCTTCAGCCGGATGGTGATGGGCGCGCAGCGCGTCCTGCAGATCGCCCCCGCCGCCACGGTCTTTGCCTTCATGGTCGGCGTGACGCTGGGCCTGCCCGCCGGGTATTTCGGCGGCAAGCTGGACACGCTGCTGTCCTTCCTCGCCAACCTCGTCCTCGCCTTCCCGGTGATCCTGCTGTTCTACCTGCTGGTCACGCCCGAGATGGTGCAGACCGGCATCCCGATGTATTTCGCTGCGGTGCTCTTCCTCTTCCCGGTGATCTTCTTCGCGGTCCTCTTCAACTCGCGCTTCAAGACCAACCCGCCGCGGCGCAACCTCTATGTCGGCGTGACGCTGCTTCTGGGTCTCTGGGCCTACACCGGCCTTGCCTTCAACGCCGATCCCATCCGCTACCTGATCGGCCGGCCGATCTTCTCGATGGACCCGAACATGCTGAACGTCTTCGTGTCGGTGGTCTTCGTGAACTCGCCCGGTGTGTTCCGCATCGTCCGGGGTCTGGTGATGGACATCAAGGCGCGCGACTACGTGGCGGCGGGGCAGACCCGCGGCGAAAGCCCCTGGTATATCATGCTGTGGGAAATCCTGCCCAATGCCCGCGGGCCGCTGATCGTCGACTTCTGCCTCAGGATCGGCTATACCACCATCCTGCTCGGCACGCTGGGCTTCTTCGGCCTCGGCGTCTCGCCCGAAAGTCCGGACTGGGGGTCCACCATCAACGCGGGCCGCAAGCTCCTGTCGATGTTCCCCCACCCTGCGGTGGTGCCCGCCGTGGCACTGATGAGCCTCGTCCTCGGCCTGAACCTCCTTGCCGACGGATTGCGCGAAGAAAGCCTGAAGGATTGATGCCATGCCAGCTTCCGCCAGCGACACCCCCTGGGAACCCTCGCAACCGATCCTGGAGATCGAGCACCTCTCGATAAGCTTCTTCACCCGCCTGCGCGAGATTCCGGCGGTGATGGATTTCTCCTGCTCGGTCATGGCGGGCGAGGCGATGGGGCTGGTCGGCGAATCCGGCTGCGGCAAATCCACCGTCGCGCTGGCGGTGATGCGCGAGCTGGGCAAGACCGGCCGCATCGTCGCGGGCTCGATGAAGTTCAAGGGCCGCGACCTGGCGCGGATGAGCGACGAGGAGTTGCGCCATATCCGCGGCTCCGAGATCGCCATGATCTATCAGGAGCCGATGGCCAGCCTGAACCCGGCGATGAAGGTCGGCGCGCAGCTGGCCGAGGTGCCGATGCTGCACTCCGGCATGTCGAAGGCTGACGCCTGGGCACTTGCCCGCCAGATCGTCGCCGACGTGCGCCTGCCCGACCCCGACCGGATCATCAATTCCTATCCTCACCAGCTGTCGGGCGGCCAGCAGCAGCGCATCGTCATCGCCATGGCGCTGATGGCGAAGCCCGCGCTCCTGATCCTGGACGAGCCGACCACGGCGCTGGACGTGACGGTCGAGGCCGGGATCGTCGATCTGGTGAAGGATCTGGGCGAGAAATACGGCACCTCGATGCTGTTCATCAGCCACAACCTTGGTCTGGTGATGGATGTCTGCGACCGCATCTGCGTGATGTATTCCGGCGAGGCGGTCGAGACCGGCAATGTCGAACAGGTCTTCGACGAGATGCGCCACCCCTATACCCAGGCGCTCTTCCGCTCGATCCCGCTGCCGGGCGCCGACAAGAACGCCCGGCCGCTGATCTCGATCCCGGGCAACTTCCCCCTGCCCCACGAACGCCCACCGGGCTGCAACTTCGGACCCCGCTGCGACTATTTCCAGCAGGGCCGCTGCGACGCCGCCGAAGTGCCGATGTTCCCGGTCCCGGACAGCGACCGGCACGAGACCCGCTGCTTCCGCTGGAACGAGATCGACTGGACCGCCCCTCCCGCTGCGCGCGAGGTGAAGGAAAAGGCTCAGGTCGGCCGCGTCGTCCTGAAGATGGAGGACCTGCGGAAATACTACTCCGTCTCCGGCGGCACCTTCGGCGGCGGCACCAAGAAGGTGGTCAAGGCGAACGAGACCCTGTCCTTCGAGGCCCGCGAAGGCGAGACGTTGGCCATCGTCGGCGAATCGGGCTGCGGCAAGTCGACCTTCGCCAAGGTGCTGATGGGGCTGGAGACCGCGACCTCCGGCTCGATCATGCTGTTTGACGAAAACGTGCAATCGACCCCGATCCAGAAGCGCAACACCGACACCGTCAGCCAGGTGCAGATGGTGTTCC
>NZ_DAIQAT010000225.1:0-4147 GCF_036781545.1 Tabrizicola sp. | reverse complement strand
CCGTCGGCTGGAAGATCAGGGTCATGTCGCCGATATAGGCCTGCAACCCGCCCAGGAAATGACGGAAGGTCTGGCTGACGCCGTTCTTCTGGCCTTCGTCCCAGAACACGGGCTGGCCCGCCTTGTCCTTCAGGCTGATGTGCAGATGGATCGACTGGCTGTCGGCGTTCTCGTTCCAGCGCGGCATGAAGGTGACCGACTTTCCCTGCCGCAAGGCAAGCGCGCGCAGGAAGTTCTTCAGAAGCACCAGCTGGTCGGCCGGTTCCAGCCCGGTGCCCGCGGCGATGCAGCATTCCATGAAGCCCGCGCCGATTTCCTCGTGCATCTTGGCCAGGTCGATCTTCAGCGGCTCGCAGATCGCGGCCAGCGCCTCGTACCATTCGGTCTGGACGGCCTGGTACAGGATCAGGTCATGGCTTGCATGCGGGGTGGCCGGGGTCAGGTTGCGATAGCCCTTGGCCCGTGCGCTTTCGGGGGTTTCGTCGAAGAGGGTGTATTCCAGCTCCATCCCGTATTTCGGGAAGAACCCCGCTTCGGCCGCGCGGGCAAGGACGTTTGTCAGGATCGAACGCGGGCAAAGTTCGCCCGACTGGCCCGAGAAGTTCGACAGGACCAGAAGGTCATGTCCCGGCTTCGACCAAGGCAGGCGGCGCGCCGTCGTGGGGTCGAGGATCAGCGGATCGTCATGGAAATCGCCCGCGTCGTCATTCACCCCCGGAAGGTTCAAATGCACGTCGGTGGGGTCGAGGGCCAGCTGGGCAGGGGCCATGCCCATCCCGGCCTTGGCAATTCCCTTGAGGCTTTGGGCCGAAACCATCTGCCCGCGCAGAAGGCCGTTCGTATCCGTCATCGCCACGGTGGCAAAGCGGCTTGCCGGGTCGGCAAGAAAGTCGTCAAGCGTCATTGGTCACCTGTTGAGGAAGGGTGCCTTGCAGCACCTCTAGTTGTTCGAGATCGGTTTTCGGCGTCTTGGAATAGGCTTTCAGGAAGACACGCAATCCGTTGGCTATGTAGCGCGCGAGCATGGCCCGGTCGGGGGGGGCGTCGGGCATGTAGAGGGCCTGGGTGCGCGGGGCCGAAAGGATCAGGCCCCACAGATCCTGCGCGGCCAGTTCCGCATCGTCGAACTCAAGCCGTCCGGCCCGGCGCTGGCTGTCGAGATAGCGCATGATCCCGCGCAGAAGGTGATCGGGACCCGAGGCCTGGTAGGCCCGCCCGATCTCTGGAAAGCGCTGCACTTCGCCGATGATCAGCCGGGCGAGCGACAGCAGGTCGGGCCGCATCACCGTGTCGGCATAGGCCCAGGCGAAGGTCAGAAGATCGGCGACCATGCCCTGTTGCGACGGATGTTCGAAGACATCCAGCATCAGGTCGCGCTTGCCCAGCATCATCGCCTGGAAGAGCGATTCCTTCGAGGGGAAGTAGGAATAGAGCGTGGGCTTGGTCACCCCGGCCTCCGCCGCCACCGCATCCATCGTGGTGCCGGAATAGCCCTGCGCGGCGAACACCGTCAGCGCGGCGTCGAGGATCTGGCGCTCGCGGTTCAGGCGGTTCTGCTGGCGACGGGGCAGCGCGGTCATGGCAGGCGGCTCAGGAAGGAAAGCAGATGGCGGTTGTAGAGGTCGGGCCGTTCCACGTTGCAGACATGGCCCGCGCCGGGGATCGCCTCGAAGCGCACGTCGGGGCGGGGGGCGGCATCCCAGATGCGGCCCGCGACGGCGCGGATTTCGGCGGGCGGGGCGAGGCGGTCGTGCTCGCCGGTCATCAGCAGGACAGGCATGGTGAGCTTGGCGAAATCGAAGCGCTCCAGCGGGTTGGTGAAGCAGTTCAGCGCGTCGCGATAGGTGGCGGCAGGGATCGCGGCCATGCTGTCATAGAGCATCTGGCGGGTGGCTTCGTTGGCGTCGGGACCGGCCAGCACCTTGACCACGGCGGGGGCAAAGTCGGCGGGAATCTGGCCCGCGTTCAGCGGCACCTCACGGCTGACGCGGAAAGCCTCGCGTTCGTCGGGCCCGGCCTCGGACATGCCGGTGCAGCCGCCGGACAGGACAAGGCCCGCCAGCATCTCCGGGTAGCGCATGGCGAAGGACGTGGCGATCCAGGACCCGTAGGAGAGCCCGACCAGCACCAGCCGCCGTGCGCCCAGCTTGTCGGCCACCCGCAGGATATCGGCGCAGTAGTCGTCCACCGTGGACTGGCGCGGTCCAAGCGTGCTGTCGCCATAGCCGCGCAGGTCAAGCGCGGCACTGGTCGAGATAGTGCCGGCGGCCTGCACCTGCTGCTTCCAATTCATGCGCCCACCACCAATCCCGTGCAGGAACAGGCAGACTCGGTCACTACCCTTGTCAACTACATCGAAGCACAGGCGGGGCAAATCGTCGATCATCTGGGTTTGCAGAGGGGAAAGGCGCGCTATCCGAAAGGGTTCCGGTTTCGCGCGGTAGGATTTCGCCGAACCCAGCGCCGCGATCCCCGCCTCGAACACCGCCTGCGTCCCCTCGCAGATCGCCGCCAGCCGCGACGCGGGCGCGCGGACGGTGGCGGTCCAGATGACCACCGATCCCCCGGCCTCGGCCGCCGTCACCGTCAGCCGCGCATCATAGGCCTCGCAGTCCCTGATCCCCTCCAGATGCGTATAGCCCAGCACCCGGTCGCTGTCGGAGACATAGGTCAGCTGCTCGCGGTAGAGCGTCGCCTCCCCCGTGACGGTGAAGGCCCGGACCAAAGCTCCCTGCGCGCCCCTCTCCTCGCGGATCGTCTCCACCCAGGGGTGCCAGGCCCCGCAGAAGTCGCGCACGACCGCCCAGACCGCCTCGGGCGCAAGCGGCACAAGGCCCCGGACCTGCACCACCTCTCGCGGCATCAGCGCAGCATCCGCAGTGCGCCGCTGTCCCCGCGCCAGAGCGAGTTGCGCGCCCCGCCCTCGTCGCCCGGCGCCGAGTCCAGTTCGTCCATCTCGTAAAGCGCGAGGACCCCGATGTAGTCCTCCATGATCTCGGACGTATAGGGCAGCATCAGCGCCCCGCAGCGGCTGTCGCGATACATCCGCTCCAGCGGCAGGGATTTCAGCATCGACTGCCCGCCGCAGGTGCGGATGGCAAGCGCGGTGATCTCCTGCACGCCTTCCATCACGTTGTACTGCGCCGCATACATCCGCAGCACCTCGGCCTTGGACGGCATCCCCTTGGCCTCGGAGAAGGCCTGCCACCAGAGCGCGCGCATGTTCGCAAGGCGCGCATACATCTTGCTGACCGCTACCCGCTTGGTCGCATACATCCGCCGGTCGATCGGCGGCTGGCCGGGGACGCGGCCTTGCAGATAGGCGAGCGTGAAGTCAAAGGCCCCCTGCGCCACCCCCATGTAGGTGGGCGAAAGCGTCGCCATCATATGCGGCCAGTTGGGCAGGGTCTTGCCGAAGATGCCCTTCGGCATCAGCAGATCGTCCTCGGTGACGAAAACGTCTTTCAGGATCAAGTCGCGGCTGTTCGTCCCCCGCATCCCCAGCGGGTCCCAGTCACCCTTCACGGTCAGGCCCGCCGCGTCCTTGTGGACCACAAACAGCATCGTGTCCTCGTGCCGGGGCTCCTGCCCCTCGAAGACCTCGGTGCAGACGATGGTGTAGTAGTCGCAATAGCCTGCCAGCGAGGCGAATTTCTTGAACCCGCTGATCTTCCAGCCGCCTTCGACCGCGCGGGCCTGGGTCTGGTTCGGCTTGGATGTCCAGTTCTGCCCGCCCTCGGAGATCGGCTGCGAGAAGATCGCACGCTCCTTCATCGCGCGGGTGAACTGCCTGGCGCGCAGGGGGGCGAAGGCCGCCTTCTCCTCGGCCGAAAGGTTCGGCATGTCATACATGAACCGCGACCAGGCCATCGAGGAATTGTGCATGTTGAAGGTCAGCGCGGTGGCCCCGCAGTATTTGGCGATCTCGGCCCCCACCATGGCGTATTCGCCCATGCTGAAGCCCCAGCCCCCGAACTCCTGCGGGATCGAGAGGCCCAGGAACCCGGCGTCGGCGAGGTCCTTGTAATTCTCCACCGGGAAGGACGCCTCGTCGTCCACCCCCTTCGCGCGGGCGGCGAAGACCGGGCCCATCTCGTTGATCTTGCGCATCGCCTCGGCCACCTCGGGGCGGACGCGGGTCATGTCG
>NZ_DAIQAT010000224.1:0-4172 GCF_036781545.1 Tabrizicola sp. | reverse complement strand
GTGCTGAAGAACGTCTCGGTCGACTTGCCCGCCGGTCAGACGCTGGCGGTGGTGGGGGAATCGGGCTCGGGCAAATCCACCCTCGCCCGCGCGATCACGGGGCTCTTGCCGCCTTCGCAGGGCCGGATCACCTTTGCCGGGCGGCAGTTGTCGGCAGACCTTGCCGGGCGCACCAAGGACGACCTGCGCGAAATCCAGATGATCTATCAGATGGCCGATACCGCGATGAACCCGCGGCAGACCGTGGGGACGATCATCGGGCGGCCGCTGGAGTTTTACTTCGGCCTTCGCGGCGCCGAACGCGACAAGCGGGTGCAGGAGCTTCTGGACCAGATCGAGATGGGCAAGGGCTTCGCGGCGCGCTATCCGGCGGAATTGTCGGGCGGCCAGAAGCAGCGGGTCTGCATCGCCCGCGCGCTGGCCGCGAACCCGAAGCTGATCATCTGCGACGAGGTGACATCGGCACTGGACCCGCTGGTCGCGGACGGTATCCTGAAGCTCCTGCTCGCGCTGCAGGCCGAGGCGCATGTGGCCTATCTCTTCATCACCCACGACCTTGCCACGGTGAAGGCCATCGCCGACAAGATCGCGGTCATGTTCAAGGGTGCGGTCGTCCGTTACGGCCAGAAGTCCGACGTGCTGACCCCGCCCTTCGACGACTACACCGACCTGCTGCTCAGCTCGGTGCCCGAGATGGAACTGGGCTGGCTGGAGAAGGTGATCGCGCACCGCAAGATGGAAAGCGCGGGGAACTGATTTCCGTGCCTAGTCGCAAAGGCCGCCGCCCCCCTTGAGCCATACGTTCGGCCATACGCTTTCCATACCCATTCCAGACGGTTTCCAGACATGACCAAGCTTCTTCTCATCATCCTCGACGGCGTGCCCTGGCGGAACTGGCGGCGGCTCTTCGGCAACCTGGAAGGCTGGGTGGAACACGGGGACGCGCAGGTGCGGCGGATGCGCGCCGTGCTGCCCTCGACCTCCGCTTCCTGCTATGCCTCGATCCATACCGGCCTGCCACCGCAGGTGCATGGGATCTGGGACAATGCCGGCATCCATCGCCTTGATTTCCCGGATGTTTTCAGCGAGCTGACCCGCGCGGGCAAGACCACCGGGGCGGTGACGCACAGCTACTGGTCAGAGTTCTTCAATCGCGCGCCCTTCGACGTGGTGCGCGACATCGAATATGACGAGCCGGAGGGTCCGATCACCCATGGCCGGTTCCACACCATGCACGGCTACGGCCATGCCAACCAGATGACGCCCTCGGACTACGACCTCTTCGGCACCCTGACAAGATTGTGCGAAGTCAAGGGGATAGACTACGGCATCCTGCATACCTGCACGCTGGACAGCATGGGCCACCGCTTCTTCCACGACTGCGAGGAGATGGATCACGCCTGCTTCCACCTAGACGCGATCCTGGCACCGTTTCTGCACCGCTGGCGGCAGGCGGGCTATGAGGTGATCGTCACCGCCGATCACGGGCAGGACGCCCGCGGGCATCATGGCGGCACCGGTGAAGACCAGCGCGACTTTGCGTTTTACTACTTCGGAAACAGCAGCTTGCCGGGCGAAGATGAGGTTCTGGATCAACTGGCGCTGGCACCATCGATCCTGACCCGGCTGGGCGTTCCGGTGCCGCCCACGATGACGGCGAAACCCTTCTTCACCCGCTGATCCCGCCGCCCACGGGCCACAACCGCAGGAATATGCCGGACGGCATGTCGCTCGCCTGTTGAAGGCCCCAACGCCTTGTGCAACTTTACCTGTGAGGTTTTGGGGGACCTCCTGCATGTTCCGGTTTCAAGTGGATCTCCTGGGCTCTTGCCGGGTCGCCCGTATCGCGACGGGCGAGGAGGTCGCTTTCAAGACCCGAAAGACCCGCTGCCTGCTGGGCTTGCTGCTGCTTTCGCCCGGCTGCCGGATGAACCGGGAACAGCTGGCCTCGCTTCTGTGGGACCCTGCTCCGGAGGCGCTGGCGCGGTCCAGCCTGCGGCAGGCGCTGCGCGAACTGCGCGAGGTGCTGGGTCCGGAGGGCGAGGACCTGGTCGAGGCCGACCGCTTCTCGGTCACGCTGAAGGGCGCGGCCTTCGATCTGGACGTCCGCCGGTTCCGTGAGTTGATCACCACCAGCGGGCATGACCAGAACGCGCTGCTGTCGGCTGCGGCGCTGTGGCAGGGCGAGTTGTTTGGCCCCGCCCAGCCCAGCGCCCCCGTCTTCGAGGCCTGGTTGCAGATCGAACGCTCGCAACTGCGCTCGGTCCTGACCACGGCGCTGACCGACCAGCTGGAAAAGCTGATCGCCGCCAATGCCTTCACCGACACCCGCATCGCCGAGGAGCTGGTGCGGATCGAGCCTAGCCATGAGCTGGCGCATCAGTTCATCATGCGCTTCCACGCACTGCGGGGCGACCAGTCGGCCGCCTTGCGGCAGTTCGGCCTGCTGGAACAGGCCTTGGCGGAGGAGCTGGACAGCGAGCCGAGCGAGGCCTCGAACGAACTGCTGGTCGCGATCAAGAGCGGCGAGGTCTCATTGCCGCGCGGGGCTGGCCCGGCGCAGGCAAGTCGCGCGCCCCTGACCCGCAGCGGCCCGCCGCGGATCACCATCCGGCCGCCGCTGACCCGGCATACCGACGCCAGCAAGGATTATCTGGGCGAAGGCTTTGCGTTCCTTGCCAAATCCTGCCTGTCGAAGTTCCGCTGCTGGATCGTGATCCCCTGGCCGTCGAGCGGCTTCGACTCGGCCACAGCCGTCGATTTCACCGCCGTGGGTGCCGCCATCGACGCCGATTTCGCGGTGGACTGTGTGCTGGACTGGCGCACCGGCGCGGGAAAGCTGTTCGTCACGCTGATCGACTGCCGCGACGGCAGCGAGGTCTGGTCGCATCTGTTCCCGGTGGCGGAGCACGAGTTGCAGGAGATCAGTTCCTCGGTCGCGGGGGCGGTGGCGGCGAACCTTGCGTCGCAGGTGAACCATATCACCCTGCTGCGGCACGCCCGCAGCACGCCTGGGAACCCTGTGGCCTATGACCTGTGGCTGAAGGGGCACCAGTTGTCGCGGCTCTGGTCGGCCGACGCCGACGCCGAGGCCGAGGCGATGTTCCTGCGCGCGATCGAGCTGGACCCCGGCCTTGCGGGCAGCCATGCAAGCCTGGCGCAGGTCCTGTGCAGCCGCGGTCTGATCCGCCCGGGCTATCCCAGCCGCAAGGCGGATTGCGCGGCGGCCTTCCGGCACGCCCGCGAAGCCATCGCGCTGGACCCCTACGACCCGCGCTGCCATATCAGCATGGCCTGGAACTGGGCCATCGCCCGGTCGCCGGAACGGGCCAACACGCATTTCCGGATGGCCGTCGATCTGAACCCGAACGATTCCGAAGCCCTGATCGCCGCGGCCTGCGGGCTTGCCTTCGTGGGGCATATCGAGGATGCGAAGGGCCTGGCCGCGAAGGCGGTGCAGATGAATCCGGTCTATCCCGAGTATTTCACCGACTATCTTTCCGCGATCCAGTTCATCGACGCCGATTATGCGGCGACGATCGAGACGGTCGAGAAATGCTATGAGGGCTTTCCCGATCGCGCCGCCCTTGCCGCCGCCGCATGGGCCCTTCTGGGACGCACCGCCGAAGCGGGAACCGCCTACCGATACTTCTTCACGCTGACCTCATCGAAATGGGAGGGGGCCGGGCGCGCGGATGACAGCGACCTGGAGAGCTGGATCATGGATGTCCTGCCGATCAACTGGCCGAAGGGTCGCCAGAATCTGGCGAAGGGGCTGAGGCTTGCCCGCCAGATGGCCGAGCAGGCCTGAGACGGCCTACCTACCGACATTTGCGCATGAAATACCGCGCCAGCACCACCTTGAAGCGCAGCGCGTTCGAGTTGCCGTAGCTCGGCTCGTCCTCGACCTTCGGCGCCGGCGTCAGGTCCCCGGCCCAGGGAATCCGCACATGCATCCGGTTCTGCGTGTCGTAGACCGGCACGATCTCGATGCTGTCGGGAATCTCGCCATCCGGCCCGGCGCCAGGGCCGTCGTAGCGGTAGCCGTTGGCGTGCAGCCAGCCGCGGGTGTCGTCGTTGAACTTCTTCCACTCGGACCCAGCCGTATTCTTGAAGACCGATTTCGAGACCCGCATGATCGCCTCGCCCGTCGCGACCTGATCGGCCAGCGC
>NZ_DAIQAT010000223.1:0-4174 GCF_036781545.1 Tabrizicola sp. | reverse complement strand
TCCTTGACCACGAAGCGGATGTTGCCATCGGTGGTGATCAGCTGGTCGACCTCGGAATAGGCCTTGCGGCAATAGCCGCAGCGATAGTCCATGAATTCGACAAGGGTGATGTCGCCCTGCGGATTGCCGCCGACCCAGTCGTTGGCATTGGCGAAGATCACGTCGCTGTTCATGGTGATGAACTGGCTGTCGCGCGCCAGGGCTGCATCGTCTTCGCGCTGGCGGAGCACGTCCATCGCCTCGATCAGCACTTCCGGGTGGTCCAGAAGATAGGCCCGCACCTCGTCGCGGAGGGCGGAACGCTCGGCCTCGGTCATCGTGCTTGCGGCGGCGCCTGTCGCCGGGGTTGCGGGCGCGGTCTGGGGCAGGTCTTCGGCAAAGGCGGGAAGGCTGGCAAGGCCGGCGATCAGGCCGAGGGCAAGGCGGGTCATGCGGTCTCCTGGATGGCCGCAGGCCTGCGGCGGCGGGCAGGATAGGGGCGGGGTCCGGGCAAGACAAGGCGCTCTCCGTTTCGTGATGCGAGGGAGAGGCGCCCCGGAAGACCCTCGCCGCGCGCGCCGTATTCTCTCCGCGCCCCGGCGAGACGTGCCGAAGTCATCCGCAAGCCCTCCGGGGTCCCTCGCGGGAATTTACAATCTGCGGACAAGCGGGGATAAGGCGGCGATGATCCTGCTTCGTCCCCTTCTCGTGCTTCTGCTTCTTGCCCTTCCGGTCGCGGCAGAAAAGCTGTCGGCGCTGGCGAAGGTGAACCCGCTGCGGTCGGGGATCGTGGCGACGGCGGACGGCGGGCTGGAGCTGAAGGTGGCGCTGAGCCAGCCGGTGCCCTGGCGGCTGCGGCTGATGGACGACCCGCCGCGGCTGGTGATCGACGCGCGCGAGATCGACTGGCGCGGCGTCGAGGCGCTGGCGGTGGTGCGGCCCGGCGTGTCGCTGCGGGCGGGGGCCTTCCGGCCGGGCTGGTCGCGGCTGGTGCTGGAACTGGCAGGGCCGTTGAAGGTGGTAAGGGCCGAGATGGTGACGGGCGATGAGCCGCGGATCGAGCTGGCGCTGGCGCCCAGCGATGCCGCAAGCTTCGCGCTTGAAGCCGCGCGACCGGACCTGCCGGACTGGGCCCTGCCCGAGGCGGCCCGGCTGGTGCCGCCGCTGCCCGCAGGTGGTGGGCCGCTGGTGGTGGTGCTGGACCCCGGCCATGGGGGCATCGACCCCGGGGCCGAGCGCGAGGATCACAGCGAGGCCGCGCTGATGCTGACCTTTGCGCGCGAGCTGAAAGAGGCGCTTGTGCGCGACGGGCGGTTCCGGGTGATGATGACGCGGGACGAGGATGTCTTCGTGCCGCTGGAGACCCGCACCTCGATCGCGCGCGAGGCCGGGGCGGATGTGTTCCTGTCGCTCCACGCCGATGCGCTGGCCGAGGGCGACGCGCAGGGGGCGACGGTCTATACGCTGGCCGAGGAAGCCTCGGACGCGGCCTCGGCGGCGCTGGCGGAACGGCATGACCGCGACGACCTTCTCGCCGGGGTCGACCTGAGCGATCAGGACGATGTGGTGGCCGAGGTGCTGATGGACATGGCCCGCACCGAGACCCGGCCCCGCGCCGAGCGGCTGGCCGAGACAATCGTGACCGCGATCAAGGGCGCAGAGATCCGGATGCACCGTCATCCGCACCAGTCAGGGGGATTTTCGGTGCTGAAGTCCCCTGACATTCCGTCCGTGCTTCTGGAAGTGGGGTTCCTGTCGTCGGACCGGGACTATCGGCGGCTGGCCGATCCGGCCTGGCGGTCTAAGCTGGCCGGGGCGCTGGTGCAGGCGCTGGGAACCTGGGCCGGGGAAGACGCGGCGCTCCGCGCAGCGGCGGCGCCCTGACCGCGGAACCCCGCCTGAACAGGAATTCGTGAAGGGTCAAAGCCGGGCCAAGGTTTTGACGCGGGGCCGCGTCTGGTATACTGCGGGGGCGCAAACGGAAGGGGGACCTCGTGCTGAGGTTTGTCGGAAACGTTCTGGGGGGCCTCTTCTCGGCGGTGACGCTGGGGCTGATCTTCGCCGCCCTGACGCTGGGCGGCATCTTCTACATGTATTCCCGCGACCTGCCGAGCCACCAGAACCTCGCGCAATACACCCCCGCGACGATCAGCCGGATCTATTCCGGCGAGGGGCGGATCATCGACGAATTCGCGCAGGAGCGGCGGCTTTTCGTGGCGTCGGAGGATATTCCCGACCTGGTGAAACAGGCCTTCATCAGCGCCGAGGACAAGAACTTCTACCACCACCACGGCTATGACACCCGCGGCATGGTCGCGGCCCTGGTCGAGGCGGTGCAGAGCCGCGGCGAAAGCATGCGGGGGGCCTCGACCATCACCCAGCAGGTGATGAAGAACTTCCTTCTGGACGGCTCGCGCTCGGTCGAACGGAAGATCAAGGAGATCATCCTGGCCACCCGGCTGGAGCAGACGCTGTCCAAGGACAAGATCCTGGAGCTGTATCTGAACGAGATCTTCCTCGGGAAGAACAGCTACGGCGTGGCGGCGGCGGCCCAGACCTATTTCAACAAGCCCCTGACCGCCCTCGCGCCGCACGAGGCCGCGATGCTGGCCGCGATGCCGCAGGCGCCGGGGAAATATGACCCTGTGACCAACAAGGAGCGGGTGACGGAGCGGCGGAACTACGTCCTGCGCGAGATGTGGCAGAACGGCTATATCGACGAGGCGACCTATCTGTCCGAGAAGGACATGCCGCTGCGCACGGTGCAGAACGGCGATTTCGAGGCCTTCCGCGATGCGCTGCCCCCGCGCGATTATTTCACCGACGAGATCCGTCGCCAGCTGTCGGGCGTCTTTGGCGAGCAGGAGTTCTTCTCGGGCGGGCTGACCATCCGCGCAACGGTGGACCCCGACATGCAGAAGGCGGCCGCCGAGGCGCTGCGCAAGGGGCTGGAGCAATACGACCGCAATGCAGGGGTCTGGCGCGGCACCGGCAAGACCCTGCCGGCCGAGGTTCTCGGCTCGGAGGCGGCCTGGCGCGACGCGCTTGCCAAGCTGGAGCTGCCGCGCGACGTGCCCAGCTGGTTCCCGGCGGTGGTGCTGGAGGTGGGCGACACCGCGGCCCGCATCGGCATCGAGGGCGTCGCCGATGACGAGGATGGCCACTTCATCCCGGCGGAAGACGTCACCTGGGCAAGGAAGCGTCAGGCGGACGGGAAGCTCGGCAAGAAGGCCAAGGTGGCGGGCGACCTCGTCTCGGTCGGCGACGTGGTTCTGGTCCGCGCCGTCACCAACAAGGACGGCACCTTCAACCGCTGGTCGCTGCGCCAGATCCCGGAAGTGCAGGGCGCCTTCATGGCGATGGACGTGAACACCGGCCGGGTTCTGGCCATGCAGGGCGGGTTCAGCTACCAGGATTCGGTCTTCAACCGGACCACCCAGGCGACGCGCCAGCCGGGGTCGAGCTTCAAGCCCTTCGTCTATGCCGCGGCGCTGGACAGCGGGTTTACCCCGGCGACCATCGTGGTCGACGCGCCGATCGAGATCGAAACGCCCCAGGGCCTGTGGACGCCGAAGAATGCCTCGAACCGGTTCTACGGGCCGACGCCGCTTCGCACGGGGATCGAACAGTCGCGGAATCTGATGACCGTGCGGATCGCGCAGGAAATCGGCATGCAGACCGTCGCGGGCTATGCCGAACGCTTCGGGGTCTATGACCGGATGGGCCCGTTCCTGGCCAATGCGCTTGGCGCGCAGGAGACCACGCTATTCAAGATGGTCGCCGCCTACGCCATGTTCGCCAACGGCGGCGAACGGGTGGAGCCGACGCTGGTCGACCGGGTGCAGGACCGGTTCGGCAAGACCATCTACCGGCATGACCAGCGTGTCTGCGAGGATTGCGCCCAGCCCGAGCTTCGGCCGGGCGAGGGGGTGCGCATCGATTCCAACCGCGAGCGCGTCATGAACGCGATCACCGCCTACCAGCTGACCAGCATGATGGAGGGCGTGGTCAAGCGCGGCTCGGCCAGCCGCTTGCGTCTGCCGGTCCCCATCGCGGGCAAGACCGGCACGACGAACGACGCCAAGGACGTCTGGTTCATCGGCTATTCCTCCAACATCGTGGCGGGCTGCTACATCGGCTACGACCAGCCGAAGACGCTGGGCGAAAGCGCCTTCGGCGGCACCCTCTGCGTGCC
>NZ_DAIQAT010000222.1:0-4205 GCF_036781545.1 Tabrizicola sp. | reverse complement strand
GCCAGCCCGGCCCCCGTCGTCATCGTAACCAACGAGACAGGCTGGGGAATTGTTCCGGAAAATGCACTGGCCCGGCGCTTTCGCGACGAACAGGGACGGCTGAACCAGCGCCTCGCCGCAGGGGCGGACCTCGTAGTTACGGTGATCGCGGGCCTGCCGATGGTGCTGAAGGGCAACCTGCCGTGACCCGGTTCTGGCTCGTCCGCCACGGCCCCACCCATGCGAAAACCATGATCGGCTGGACCGACCTGCCCGCCGACCTGTCCGACACCGCCGCCCTCGCCCGCCTTTCCGCCCACCTGCCGCCCGAGGCCCCCGTCATCTCCTCCGACCTCGCCCGCGCCGTGGCCACCGCCGACGCCCTCGGCGCCCGGCAGCGCCTGCCGCATGACCCCTCCTTCCGCGAGATGCATTTCGGCCAGTGGGAAACCCGCCCCTTCGCCGAGATCGAGGCCGAAAGCCCGGAGCATATCCGCGCCTTCTGGGAAACCCCCGGCGACATCGCCCCCCCCGGCGGCGAAAGCTGGACGGCTCTGACCACCCGCACCTGGGCCGCGCTGGACCGGCTGCAGGGGCTTGCCCCGGACATCATCGTCGTCGCCCATTTCGGCCCCATCGTCGCGGCGCTCCAGCGGGCCGAGCAGCTTTCCCCCGAAGCGGCCTTCGCTCATCGGATCGACAACCTCTCCGTGACCTCCCTCACCCTTGCCCCGCCGAAGGTCTTTTCGATCAATCACCGCCCGTGATGCATCGGCGCACAATTCATCGTTTCCCTTCGCCCGGCATGCAGGCTCAAATGCGGGAAAAGGACAAAACCCATGACCTATGACCTCGTGATCGGCGATCGTGCCTATTCCAGCTGGTCCCTGCGCGGCTGGCTCCTCTTCGATGCCTTCGGCCTGCCGGTGAAGACCCATGCCGCCCGGCTCTACACCGACGAGCTTGCGACCGTGCTGAAGGATTATTTTCCCGCCCGCACCGCCCCCACGATGCGCACGCCCGACGGCTCGGTCGTTCCCGAAACCATCGCCATCGCCGAGGAACTGGCCACCCGCCACCCCGAGGCCGGGCTCTGGCCGCAAGACGCCCATGCCCGCGCCACGGCCCGGGTGCTGGCGGCGGAAATGCACGCCGGTTTCGCTGCCCTGCGCAGCTTCTGCCCGATGAACCTGCGCGTCAGCTACAGCGATTGCCAGCCGCCCGAGGATGTCCTGGCCGACCTCCAGCGCCTCGAAACCCTCTGGTCCTGGGCCCGCGAGACGACGACATCCACTACCCCCTGGCTCTGCGGCGCCTATTCGGCGGCGGATGCCTTCTTCGCCCCCGTCGCCGCCCGCATCGCCACCTACAACCTGCCGGTCGGCGCGCAGGCGATGCTCTATGTCAACGCCCATCTCGCCCATCCCAGCTTCCGCCGCTGGCGCGCGATGGGCCTGATCGACGGCGCCGACCAGGAATTCTACCGCCGCAGCTGGCCCCGCCGCGACTGGCCCGGCCCGGTCCCGCTGCCCGCAAGCGTGGCGGACTGCGCCGACACCGTGAACACCGCCTGTCCCTATTCCGGCAAGCCCGTCACCCATGCGCTCCAGCTTTACGGACGTCGCTTCGGCTTCTGCAACGCCTTCTGCCGCGACAAGACGCTGGCCGACGCCGAGGCCTGGCCAAAGTTCATGGCGCTTTACCACTCGTAAACCATTTCGCCCTACCCGTTAACCAAGGTGAATCGGGTGGGGCGCATGGGACAGGCCGAGAAAGACAGCATTTTCTGTCCGCAAATATCCCCGCCGGAGGCCCTTCGCCCGAGCCGGTTGCGCGCCCTTCGCGCGCAGAGGCGAGACAAAAGGCTTGCGCGGAACGCGCTCCTTTCAGCAACTGCCCCAACCCGCGAAACGCCGAAATGACCGCCCGCGCCTATACCGTCGCCTTCGAGGGGGTCGAGGCCCGCCTGGTCGAGGTGCAATGCGCCGTCTCGCCCGGCTCGCCCTCCTTCACCCTGGTCGGGCTGCCGGACAAGGCGGTGACGGAAGCCAAGGAACGCGTCCGCGCCGCGCTTCAGGCGCTGTCCATCGCGCTGCCGGCGAAGCGGATCACCGTCAACCTCTCGCCCGCCGACCTGCCCAAGGAAGGCTCACATTTCGACCTGCCCATCGCCGTCGCCCTCCTCGCCGCGCTGGAAATCATCCCGCGCGAGGATGTCGAGGGCACCGTAGCCTTGGGCGAGCTGTCGCTGGATGGCCGCCTCGTCCCCGTCGCGGGTGCCCTTCCCGCCGCCATGGCCGCCGCCGTGGAAGACCGCGCGCTCCTCTGCCCGAAAGCCTGCGGCGCCGAAGCCGCCTGGGTCGGCGCGACCCAGGTCCTCGCTGCCGCCTCGCTGGACGAGGTCCTGCACCACTACACCGGCCGCACCCCGCTTGCCCCTGCCGAGGCGGGAGAGGTCCTGCGCGAAACCTCGCCCCGCGACTTCCGCGAGGTGAAGGGCCAGGAACGCGCCAAGCGCGCGCTGGAGATCGCCGCCGCCGGGCGCCATCACCTGTTCATGGTCGGCACGCCGGGCTCGGGCAAATCCATGCTCGCCGCCCGCCTGCCCGGCATCCTGCCGCCGCTCTCGGCCCCCGAGGCGCTGGAAACCTCGATGATCCATTCCCTTGCCGGGCTTCTGACCGAAGGCGGCATTTCCCGCGACCGGCCGTTCCGCGAACCGCACCACACCGCCAGCATGGCCGCCATCGTCGGCGGCGGACGCGGCGCCAAGCCCGGCGAGATCAGCCTGGCCCATAACGGGGTCCTCTTCCTCGACGAATTTCCCGAATTTCCCTGCACCGTGCTCGACACCCTGCGCCAGCCGATCGAGACCGGCACCGTCATGGTCGCCCGGGCGAATGCCCATATCCGCTACCCCTGCCGGTTCCTGCTGATCGCCGCCGCCAATCCCTGCAAATGCGGCTATCTCTCGGACCCGAACCGCGCCTGCGGCCGCGCGCCGATCTGCGGCGAAGATTACCTCGGCCGCATCTCCGGCCCGCTGATGGACCGCTTCGACCTGCGCGTCGAAGTGCCCCCCGTCGCCTTCGCCGACCTCGACCTGCCAGCCTCCGGCGAAAGCTCTGCCACCATCGCCGCCCGCGTCGCCGCCGCCCGCGACCGGCAGAGCGCCCGTTTCGCGGAAGCTCCCGAACTACGCGTCAACGCCGATTTGGAGGGCGCCGCGCTCGAGGAACACGCAAGCCCCGATGCCGAAGGCAAGGAACTGATCGGACGTGTCGCCGAACGCATGGGCCTGTCTGCCCGCGGCTATCACCGCGTGTTGCGCGTCGCCCGCACCATCGCCGATCTCGACGAAAGCCCCACGGTGCGAAAGCCGCATATCGCCGAGGCGATCAGCTTCCGCCTCTCCTCCGCCGTCGGCGGGCTTTAGGCGATCAGCCTGTCCCCGGGCACGGAAGACAGCCGTAGGATGCGTATTTCACGCATCACCTGCCTCCCGTTTTACACCACATCCCGGCGCGACCCAAACTCTTACCGAATCCTTAACACTCGCGCGCAACCAATTGATAAATACGATGCGTAAAACTGCCCGCGCGCGGGCACCCCGCGGTGTCACCCCGCCCCGCCCACGTTCTCCTCAGCGACCGAGACCGCCTTCAGCACCGCGAAGACCGGCTTGCCCGGGGCCAAGCCCAGCACCCCCACCGACCGCCGGGTGATGCGCGCCAGCAGCAGTTCTTCCCCCACCCTGACCCGGACCATCGCCCCCGGCCCCTCCCCGATCCGGATGTCTTCCACCAGCCCCCCCAGCACGTTCAGCGCCGAGATTCCCTTGGGTCGCTCCACCGCAAGCATCACGTCCTGCGCCAGGATCCGCAGCCGCAGCACCGCCCCCAACGGGGCCGCGACCCGGGACAGCCACAAGGGCCCGCCCCCGGTCTCGAACCGGCTCAGCCCGTCGTCGTCCTGCCCGGCCAGCCGCGCCGCGATCACCGCCCCGGTCTCACGCAGGCCCACCACCGGCGCGGTGCCCGGGTCGGCCAGCACCGCCGCCGCTGGCCCTGCGGCTACCACCCGCCCCGCCTCCAGCAGGACGACCGTCGTCGCCAGCCGCGCCACCTCGGCGACCGAGTGGCTGACATAGAGGATCGGCAGGCCCAGTTCGTCGCGCAGCCGTTCCAGATAGGGCAGGATCTCCGCCTTCCGCGCCTCGTCCAGCG
>NZ_DAIQAT010000221.1:0-4247 GCF_036781545.1 Tabrizicola sp. | reverse complement strand
GAGGTCGCCTCGATCTCCATCGCCGGGCTGTCGGCGCCAAGCCGCATGATCGAGCCCTTGCCGAACTGCCGTTCGATCTGCGCGAGCGCCGATTCCAGCGCCTTCGACTTGTCCATATCCCGCTTGCTCCCAAGGTCGAGGAGGTTTGCCACCGCCATGTCTTTCTCCTTATTTCACAGCCGCCGGGGGGCGGCAATCCTTGCCCGTGTTCCCCAAGTGTTCTTGCACTTATGCAAACAAAGCAGGAACATTTCAACCCAATTCTCGTGATGGCAGTTTGCGCGCGGTTTGGTTAAGGGAGTGTTGACGAAAGTCGACCCAAACCGGGCGGGGACGGCAAAACGGGGGCCAGGAGGCAGGATGCTGGTGTTCTGGGAGCAGAGGCTCGCGTTTCTGGCCACGCCGAAGACCGGGTCGACCGCGATCGCCGCCGCGCTCGAATCGCTGGCGGCGGTGTCGATCCAGCGCCCGCCGCTTCTGAAGCACACCACCGTCCACCGCTACCGCCGCTTCATCGGGCCCTATCTGGAGGCGGCATCCAAGGATACCTTCACCCTCGTCGCCCTAATGCGTGAACCGAAGGACTGGCTCGGGTCGTGGTACCGCTTCCGCCAGCGCGAGGAGACCGAGGCGGGGAGGTCGACGCGGGGCATGAGCTTCGATGAGTTCGTGCAAGCCTGGTGCCGGGACCCTCGGCCCGATTTCGCGGATGTGGGCAGCCAGGGCAGGTTCCTGCGCCCGCGGCAGGGGATGGGGGTGGACCGGCTGTTCCGCTACGAGGAGATCGGGAGCTTCGTGCAGTTTCTGGAGGATCGGTTGGGTTGCGAGATCACCCTGCCCCGGCTGAACGTCTCGCCCTCCGGAGCGACGGAGCTGTCGGAGGAGACCGAGGTGCTGCTGCGGGATTTCGCGGCGGAGGACTTCGCCCTGTATGCGGGGCTGGCACGCTAGGCGCGGGCTTGCCGGGTCCGGTTTCCGGGCATGACAGGCGGGAGGAAAGCGGCTACCTTGCGGGCCAAGGGGCGCGCGAGACCCCGTGAGGCATGAAAGGGCGGACAAGATGAGCGAGATGATGACCACGCGGCGCGGGCTGATGCTGGGCGCCGGAGCCTTGGTGCTGGCGGGGTGCAACAACGGGATCGGGTCGAACGGGGCCAGCCAGATCGAGGCGCGGGTCAGCGCGACGCAGGACTATCTCTTCAACCAGTATCCCGGGACGCGGGACCTGGCGTCGCGGGCGGCGGGGGTACTGTACATGCCCCTGATGACCGAGGCGGGGCTGGGCTTCGGCGGGGCCTTCGGGCGGGGCGCGCTGCGCATCCAGGGGGTGACGGTCGACTACTACGCAGCGGCCAAGGGGTCGTTCGGGATCCAGATCGGGGCGCAGCAATATGCCCATGCCCTGTTCTTCATGACCCCCGATGCGCTGGAGAAGTTCCGCCGCTCCTCGGGTTGGGCGGTCAGCGGGGACGTCCGCTATGCGAGCCCGGAGGAAGGCGCCTCGATCGGCAAGGAGTCGACCGAGATCAATGACGTGATCGCGCTGGTCTTCGGGCAGCAGGGGTTGATCGCGGGGGCGACGCTGAGCGGGGTCAAGTATACCCGGATCATTCCCTGAGCTGCCCGCGCGCGGGCGCAGATCGGACCCTTTCCTTTTCAATGCGTTAGGCGTTGGCCTTCAGGATTTCTTAACCTGCGCCCCCTTGCCGACGGGTCCGGTTTCCTGACGTGACGGAAAGCCGCAACGGGAGTACCCTGCGGCTTTAAAGTCATTTTCAGGAAGGGAGTCTTGCGATGGCAGTTCCGTCATCCGTCTTGAAGGGCTCGGTCGGGTTCGGCGGCAAGAACCAGGGCCCCGATGTCCGGCTGGTGCAGTCGATGCTGAATGCGCTTCCCGCGAGCCGGGGCGGGGCGGCCCCGGCGCTGACGGTCGATGGCATCTGCGGCGCGATGACCAACAGCGCGATCAAGCGCTTCCAGGCTGCGAACCAGTGCTATGCCGACAGCCGGATCGACGTGGCCGCCAAGACGGAAAGGACACTTCTCGGCCTGCTGGACCAGTTGGGCAAGCTGGCCGCGGTGCTCGGCGGGGCCGTCGCCACGGCGCCCAAGGCCCCGACCGGGCCGACAACGGCAGGTCCGAATTCGCCGGTCCGGCGGAAGTATGTGCAGACGGCACGGATGCTGGTGCCGCCGTCCGGGCTGACCAGCGGCGGCAGCGGGCCGAAGGGCGCCACCGGCTGCGGCGAGTTTCCGGGGCGGGTCTTCACCAAGCTGCCGGTGATCCCGCCCGGCCAGCCGGGTGCCTTCAAGGTGCATGTGCCGGGTGCGGGGAACATGTACCTGACCTCGCCCACCACCTGGTGGGAGCAGCTGGCGCAGGCGGTGGACAAGCAGTATTCCCCCGCGAAGAAATGCTGGGTGCCCTTCGGCGGCGGCAACCGGCCCCTGCCCGGCGACATCTACCTTCTGTCGCAATACGACAAGCCGGAGCAGTTCCAGCATGTCGGCGTGGTGCTGGACGCCTCGGGCAGCGAATGGAGCACCTGCGACGGTGGCCAGGGGAATGGCTGGCAATCCGGGGCGGTGAAGCGACAGTTTCAGCCGGATGGCGTGATTACCGGAGAGTTTGGAAACAAGGCCCGGTTGAAGGGCTGGGTGGACCTGGACAACCTCTATGCCGTGGCGCAGGCGAGTTTTCCGGCGTTGAGCTAGAGGGCGGGCGGGTCGCGAACAAGTCGGGCTGAAGCCCGACCTACGGTCGCCCCGCGAAGGCGCTTCCTGCGACATTTGCTAGGCGGGCAATCTGCCCGGCTGTCAGGGCGTGAGCACATTGCGCCCTTCGGGGGTCAGGCGACTTTGCCCACTCCTGCCATGTCGCCACGCCCGGCAATCAGCCCAGCGATTGAAATGTCTTCATCGAGTTCCTCCCAATGCAAGCCCATCGGCGAAAGGCTGACGGCCTGGCGCTGGTCAAGGCTGGCGTGGAGAAGGCGCGGGAACCAGGCGAGCGGGACGCCAAGCGTCCGGCCATCCGACAGGAGGATCCACATGCTGTCGTCGTCGAAGGTGACGCGTTCAGGCGAAATGGTCATGCCATGCCCTTTCGATCAACTCTCTTTGATTTCCCACCACGCCCGCCAAGCGACGCAGGGTGCGGGCGTCAAGTCCGACACTTTCGGCGACGCTGACTTCCGGCCGGAGCCAGAACTTCGCTTCGCCCTGCTCTCCCATGACATGGATATGGATCGGTTCACGAGGGTTCCCCTCGTTAGAGTAGAAGAAGAAGCGAAAACCGTCATGACGGAACACCGTTGGCATGGCTAGACGATATGCTTTGCCGCAGGGTCGGGCAACGGTGTTGCAAGCCTTCGATTGAATCCCGTCCTACTTCAACCGCCGGATCAGGCTGGAGGTGTCGTTCCTTCCCCCGCCCATCAGCTGCACGTCCTTGTAGAACTGGTCCACCAGGGCCGTCACCGGCAGGCGGGAGCCGATCTCGTCGGCGGTGGCGAGGCAGATGCCAAGGTCCTTGCGCATCCAGTCGACCGCGAAGCCGAAGTCGAACTGATCGGCGAGCATGGTCTTGTGGCGGTTGGCCATCTGCCACGAACCCGCCGCGCCCTGGCCGATGACCTCGACCACCTTCTCGCCGTCGAGCCCGGCTTTCTGGCCGAAGGCCAGCGCCTCGGACAGGCCCTGCATCAGGCCCGCGATGCAGATCTGGTTCATCATCTTGGCGAGTTGCCCTGCCCCGGAGGGCCCGATCAGGCGGCAGACGCGGGAATAGGCGGCCATCACCGGCTCGACCCTTGCGTAATCCCCCGGATCGCCGCCGCACATGATGGAAAGCTGGCCGTTCTCGGCCCCCGCCTGACCGCCCGAGACCGGCGCGTCGACGAAGGTGAGGCCTGCCGCGGCGGCCTGGGTGGCAAGCTTGCGGGTGATGTTGGCGGAAACCGTGGTGTGATCGACGAAGACCGCGCCGGGGGACATGGCCGAAAACGCGCCGTCGGGGCCGGTGCAGACCTGGCGCAGGTCGTCGTCGTTGCCGACGCAGGCCATCACGAACTCGGCCCCTTTCGCGGCCAGCGCCGGGGTGGCGGCGGCGCTGCCCTTGTGCTTCGCGACCCAGGCCTCGGCCTTGGCGGCGGTGCGGTTGTAGACCGTCACCTCATGCCCCTTGGCGGCCAGATGCCCGGCCATCGGGAAACCCATGACACCCAAGCCAAGAAATGCCACTTTCG
>NZ_DAIQAT010000220.1:0-4274 GCF_036781545.1 Tabrizicola sp. | reverse complement strand
GTCGCCAAGATCGCCCGCATCCCGCCGAAATCGGTGTCGAAGGACGATGCCGAAACCCTGCGCGACCTTGAGAAGACCCTCAAGCGCGTGGTCTTCGGTCAGGACAAGGCGGTGGAGGCGCTTTGCTCCGCCATCAAGCTGGCCCGCGCGGGCCTGCGCGAACCGGAAAAGCCCATCGGCAACTACCTGTTCGCCGGTCCCACGGGCGTCGGCAAGACCGAGGTGGCGAAGCAACTGGCGTCCTCGCTGGGCGTGGAACTGATCCGCTTCGACATGTCGGAATACATGGAGAAGCACGCCGTCTCCCGCCTGATCGGCGCGCCGCCCGGCTATGTCGGCTTCGATCAGGGCGGGATGCTGACCGACGGGGTCGACCAGCATCCGCATTGCGTCCTTCTCCTGGACGAGATGGAAAAGGCCCACCCGGATGTCTACAACATCCTCCTGCAGGTGATGGACCACGGCAAGCTGACCGACCACAACGGCCGGACGGTGGATTTCCGCAACGTGATCCTGATCATGACCTCGAACGCGGGTGCGCGCGAACAAAGCCAGGCCGCCATCGGCTTCGGCCGGGAACGCCGCACAGGCGAGGATACGGCGGCAATCGAGCGGACCTTCACGCCGGAGTTCCGCAACCGTCTGGACGCGGTGATCAACTTTGCCCCGCTGGGGAAAGAGATCATCATGCAGGTGGTCGAGAAGTTCGTGCTGCAACTGGAGGCCCAGCTTCTGGACCGCAACGTCCATATCGAGCTGACCCCGGAAGCCGCCGCCTGGCTGGGCGACAAGGGCTATGACGACAAAATGGGCGCCCGCCCGCTGGCCCGCGTCATCCAGGAGCACATCAAGAAGCCCCTGGCCGAGGAGCTGCTGTTCGGCAAGCTGGTCAAGGGCGGCCTGGTGCGGGTGAAGGTCAAGGACGACGCCATCGTCCTCGACATCGAGGAACCGGCGAAGCCCCGCCTCACCGGCCAGAAGCCTCCGCTTCTGACCGCCGAATAAGACGCGCGACCGTCAACGAAACCCCCGCCCTGATCCGGCGGGGGTTTTCATTTGCGCCCGCTCCAATCCTGCAGCCCTCTGATCCTTTCACATTTGCCCAAATATCCCCGCCGGAGGCACCCCTCTGATCGCTCGTCGATGCCTTTCGGCACTCCTCGCGCGACGAGAAGACGAAGTCGCACGAGGAGCCGCAGAAACCCTGAACGCCCCCAAGCAATCCGCTGGAATCATTCAGCCAGCGACAGCTGCCACCGTAGACGGCTCACGCCACCGCCGCCCGGTACAGATGCCAGGTCGCGTGTCCCAGCACCGGCAGCACCACGATCAGCCCCAGAAGGAACGGCAGGATGCCGATGGCCAGCCCCAGCGCCACCACCAGCCCCCAGGCCGCGATCACCCGCGGATTCTCCCGCGCGACCTTGACCGAGGTCGTCACCGCCAGCGGCAGGCTCACGTCCCGGTCCAGAAGCAGCGGGAAGGACACCACGCTGACCGCCAGCACCGCGACCGCCAGCAGGAAGCCGACACCCGTCCCGACCAGCGTCATCACCCAGCCCGCCGGGGTCGTGATCGCCGCGGTCAGCAGGGCCATCAGGCTGGCAGGCCGCTCCGGCCCCAGCGTCGCCGCATGGATCGCATCGGCGATCAGCAGCCAGGCCATGAAGATCACCCCGTTGAAGAGCGCGAGCATGATGATCCGCGGGAACCGGGGCGAGCGCAGCACGTCGAACATCGAGCCCCAGCTGACCGGCAGCCCCGCCTCCCGTCTCCGGCTCAGCTCGTAAAGCCCAAGCCCCGCCACCGGCCCGACCAGAGCGAAGCCCGACAGCACCGGGAACACCAGATGCGTCAGGTTGCCCTGCGCCGCCAGCGCCAGAAGCACCGCCCCCATCAGCGGGTACAGCATGCAGGCGAACATCACGTCCGACCGCATCGCCGCCAGATCCTCCCACCCTTTTCGCAGCGCGGTCCGCAGGTCGCCCATCGTCAGGGGCCGGGTGACAGGCGGCGCATGTTCGCGGGCCGGGGCGACGACCACCGTCGCATATCCGGCCGCCGAACCCAGCGCACCCATGGTCCAGGACAGCGGATTTCCGATCGTCTTCGGCATCAGGCTTCCTCCCGTTCGGGGGCGCCGGGGCCAGTCTCTCGCGCGCCCCGGACATCCCAGTGGCATCGACATGCAAGCAACGGTTCTCTGCCCCAGTATAGCACGAAACCGCCCCCCGTGCAGTCACGGAGTGGTGCGCCCTCAGCGTTCGGTCAGCTTCAGCTCGATCCGGCGGTTCTGCGCGCGCGAGGCCTCGTCGTTCCCGCTTGCGACAGGGCGGTATTCGCCGAAGCCGGTCGCAGCCATCCGGTCGGGCGGGAAACCCAGTTCGTTCTGCATAAAGCGGACGACCGACAGCGCGCGGGCCTGGCTCAGTTCCCAGTTGTCGGCGAAGGCGGCCCCGGGGGCGATGGGGACGTTGTCGGTATGGCCGTCGACCCGGATGATCCAGTCGATCCCCGGCGGGATTTCGGTGCGAACCTCGTCCAGGATACGCACCACCCCGGCGATCTGCGCCCGGCCTTCCGGGGCCAGGTCAGCAGAACCGGGGTTGAACAGCACTTCCGAGGAGAAGACGAAACGGTCGCCCACCACCCGCACGCCTTCGCGCCCCTGCAACAGGCTGGAGAGCTGCCCGAAGAATTCCGACCGGAAGCGGGCGAGATCCCGGTTCTCGGCCTCCAGCCGCGCGGCCTCGGCAGCCTCCAGCTCGGCACGCTTGCGTTGTTCCGCCGCCACCTGCGCCAGCGCGGTGTTCAGGTCCTTGCCCAGAGAATCGAGCTGCACCTTCGCGGCCTCGTCGCGGGCCTTCGCATCGTCCAGCAGCGCCTGCAGGCTGCCCAGCTGGCTGCGCAGCGCCGCGACCTGCTGGTTCAGGAGTTCCACCTGCCGCGCCGCCGCCAGTACCTTGTCCTTTTCCGCCAGGAGCGCAGCTTCGGCTACCGACAAGGCCGCCTCCTTCTCGGTCGCGCCCTTCGCCGCCTCGGTCCGGGCGGCCGCCAGCAGGGTCAGCGTCTCCTCGGCCTTCTTCCGTTCGGCTTCCAGCGCCAGGGTCATCGCGGTGAGCTCGGTATCCGAATTGGCCAGCCGGTCGCGCAGCGCCTGCAGCGCCGCAGCATCCGCCAGGCGGGCCGCTTCGTCTTCGGAAACTTGCGTCTTGGCCGCCTCCAGCGCGGCCGCATCGCTTGCCCCCTTGGCCTTCGCCTCGGCCAGCAAAGCCTCCAGCGCTTCGCGGCGGGCGGCGGCGAGGCGCGCAGCCTCGGCCCCGGCGTCGATTTCCTCGCGCGCCTTGGCCAGCGCCAGCGTCATCGCTTCCCCCTCGGAGACCAGCTTCGCCTGCGCCGCCTCCAGGTCCGCCACCGAGGCGGTCAGCCGGTCCGCATCGCCGCGCGCCTTGTCGCGTTCCACCAGCAGGGCCGCGACCTGCGCCTCGAAATCGGTGATCCGGGACTTTGCCGCCGAAAGCTCTCCCTCGCGCGCGGTCAGGTCGGCGGTCAGCGTGCCGATCACCCCCGCCTGCCTTTCACCCTCGGCCAGCGCCGAGGCGAGGCCCGCCTTCAACTGCGCCACCTGCCCTTCAAGATCCGTCGCCTTGGCCTTCTCCAACCCCAGCGCATCGGCCAGCTGCGCGACCTGGCTGGTCAGCGAGCTGAGTTCGGTGTCCTGCGTCGTGATCGTGTCGCGCAGGACCGATTGCATCACGGTGAAGATGGTCAGCACGAACATCAGCACCATCAGAAGCGTCGTCACCGCATCGACGAAGCCCGGCCAGATCATGCTGCTGTCCCGGCGGCGGCTGCGGCTTGCGGCCATCTCAGGCCCGCCCGGCGCTGCGGCCCAGCTGGCGAATCGCAGCGGTCAGCTGGGAAATGTCGGTCTTGAGATCGGTCAGCGTTTCCTGCCGCCCGGCCGACATCTCCTCCAGGATACGCAGAAGCTGCACGTCGATCGACCGCAGCCGCATCCGGCTTTCCGGGTCCGCCGTGCCGCCCTCGGTCGCCTCCAGCACCGCCAGCAGCTTCTCCTGCCCCTCGGCGATCCGGCGCAGCGCCGCGGTCTGGCCTTTCTCGGCGTCGATCTTCTCGGTCAGCCGGGTCATCACCGTGACCAGTTCGGCGATCTTCGCCTCGGAATGGAAGCGGTTGGCCTCGGTCTGGGCCTGCAGCGCCTGCAATTCCTCCATCTGCTGCGCCATGTGGTCGACCAGAAGGCCCAGCGC
>NZ_DAIQAT010000219.1:0-4285 GCF_036781545.1 Tabrizicola sp. | reverse complement strand
TCCGCACCGGCGCCACGCTGGAACGCACCGGCGCGATGGACGTGGTGCTGGAGGCCTTCCGTGCGCCCCCCCGCCTGCGCTTTGCCGCCCGGATGCTGGGCTGGCCGTTCAAATGGCTGGGCCTGCGGGGCGACCCGGCGCTTCCCCCCGCCACCAGGGCGCTGACCGCGCTTGGCCCCGCCTATATCAAGTTCGGCCAGGTTCTCTCCACCCGCCCAGACATCGTGGGCGAGGAACTGGCGCAGCAGCTGAAGGTCCTGCAGGACAAGCTGCCGCCCTTCCCGACCGAGACGGCAAAGGCGATGATCGAGGCCGAGTTGGATCTGCCCGTCGCCACGCTCTTCTCCGATTTCTCCGAACCCGTCGCCGCCGCCTCCATCGCCCAGGTTCACCGCGCGCGCCGCGCCGACACGGGCGAGGAGGTCGCGGTCAAGGTCCTGCGGCCCGGCATCGAACGTGCCTTCCGCAAGGACATCGACGCCTTCTACCTCGCCGCCCGCTGGATCGAGCGCCTCGCCCCCTTCTCGCGCCGCCTGCGCCCCGTCGATGTCATCGCCCATTTCGAGGGCGTGGTGATGGACGAGCTGGACCTGCGGCTCGAAAGCTCCGCCGCCGCCGAATTCGCCGCCAACACGGAAAAGGACGAAGGCTTCCAGGTGCCGAAGCCGGTCTGGTTCCTCTCCTCGCGCAACGTGATGACGCTGGGCTGGGCCGAGGGGATCGGGCTGAACGACAACGACCTGATCGACGCGGCCGGGCTGGACCGCCGGGTCATCGCCGCGCGCGTGCTGCAACTCTTCCTGAACCACGCGCTGCGCGACGGGTTCTTCCATGCCGACATGCACCAGGGCAACCTGAAGGTCGCGGCCAACGGCGACATCATCGCCTATGATTTCGGGATCATGGGCCGGATCGACGAATACACCCGCCGGGTCTATGCCGAGATCCTGATGGGCTTCATCCGCAAGGATTACCGCCGCGTCGCCGAGGTGCATTTCGAGGCCGGCTATGTGCCAGCCGACCGCGACATCGACGAATTCGCCCGCGCGCTGCGCGCCGTGGGCGAGCCGATCTTCGGCATGGACGCCAGCCGCATCTCGATGGCCCGGCTGCTGGCCTATCTTTTCGAGGTCACCGAACGCTTCGGGATGGAGACGCGGACCGAGCTGATCCTCTTGCAACGCACGATGGTGGTGGTGGAGGGCGTGGCCCGCTCGCTCGACCCGCATATCAACATCTGGGAGGTCGCCAGTCCCGTCGTCGAGCGCTACATCCGCGAGAACATCGGCCCCAAGGCCCTGCTGCGCGACCTCTTGAAGACCGCCCGCGTTCTTGGCCGCTTCGGCCCGAAGCTTCCCGCCCTGATGGAGGCGCAACTGATCCGGATCGGCAATCCCACCACCGTGGTCGTGCGGCCCCGGCGGTCCCTTGCGCCGCTGTGGTGGCTTCTTCTGGCCGCTGCGGCCTTCGGGGCCGGGATGCTGATCGACCGTCTCGTCTGACCAGCGGGCGAGCCGGAGTCCCTCAAAGGAACCTGCCAGAATTTTCGAGAGGTCTTGGGCCTCAGCCCTGCGCTTCGCGCAAGGCGGTGACGTCGGTCGCCAGTACCTCGACCCCACCCTGCAGCACCAGCCGGGTCCCCGAGGTGCCACCGCCCTTCGCCTCGATCACACGGGCATAATGCTCCACCGGCAGCGAAGAGATCACCGTCTCGCCGTTCAGGCTTTCCAGCGCGATGGAATAGGTGCCAGAGGGCAGAGGGCTGCCGTCGATCCCGGCCCCAAGCCACTGGTAGGGTTTCGCGCTGACCGGAATCTCTTCACGCGACACCAGGTTGCCTTGCGCATCCTTCACCACCAGCACCGCCCGGTTTGCCCCCACCGCCGGATTCGGCGACAGGGTCACGGGGGTGCCGTCATAGGCGACCGGCGCGGCCGAGCGCGCCTCTTTTCCGATCCAGCTGGCCATTTCCGCCATGCCCAGCTGCTGGAACTTGCCCTGCATGTCGGCCAGCAGCTGGTTGGTGCGCACCTGCTGCTCGACGCCGGAAAAGGTGGCGAGCTGTACCGCGTAATCCGCCGAATCGATGGGGTTCAGCGGGTCCTGGTTCTGCATCTGCACGGTGAGCATCTTCAGGAAGGTGTTGAAGTCCGAACTGATCGTTGTCGCGCTTCCACCGGTCCCGGTGGTGCCGGCCGACGACGATGCGGAAGTGGCAGAGGGGACGTCCATTCTGGCCTCACAGTCTCAGGTCAAGGGAATCCCCGGCAAGGGCGCGCGCGGGGGTTGGGGTGGTATCGGCCGCCCGGGGGCGCGGCGGGCTGTCCGGTTCGGGACTTGGTGCCGGACCCTGCCGACCCTCACCCGAGGCGAAGCTGCCCTCCTGACCGAAGCCGATGTCGGCCCCGGCGTAACCGGCGGATCGCAGGGCGTCGGCCAATTCGCCCGCATGGCGGCGGAAAAGCTCCAGCGTTTCGGGGCGCTCGAAGGTGATCATCACCACCATCCGGTCCGGATGGATGGCGTCGGGTTTCAGCTTCAGGCGGACCTTGCCCAGTTCGTCGGGCGATAGCGCAAGTTCGGTCGACCCGTCCGCGGCATGCGACAGGGCGGAACCGATCTGATGGGCAATCTGCGGGGCGGGCAAGGTGGCCGGGCCCGGACCCGGGACTGTGGCCGGCGCACCGGGATTGCCGGGACGGCCCGCAGCAAGGCCGGGGAGCCCCACAACGACCAGCTCTTCGCTCTGGTGATCGTCCGCACTGGCCAGGTCGGCGGCCTGCTGCAGAAGGCCGGTCGCGGGAGGCGGGAGGCGCTTCGGCGGCGATATCACGGCAGTCTGGGGCTCTGTATCGGTCGGCAGGTCCGCTGCATCCCCGCGGGGTTTTGCCGCCTCGCTGTTTGCGGCCTGAACGCCCTCGCCCACAGGCCTTGCGCCTGCGCTGGGCAGCAGGGGCGCGAGCGTCACCGGATCGTCCGACGGCCACATGACCGGAGCGATGACGCCGGTGAACAGCCTCTCCCAAACGCCGGGAACAAGTGCTGGGAGATCGCCATTCTCCGGTTCCCGATCAGCAGGCGTGGCCCCGTCCGCGTCGTCTTCCAAATCCGGCGCCGGTGCCAGAGGCGCCGACCTCGCTTGAGCCTTTGGCTGCGACGGAGCGTCCGGGATCGCCTCAGCCCGCCGATTGTCGGGCGAAGCAGCAGTTTCCCCTGCCGCCACCGTCGTCCCGGTCGCGGGCGCCACGGAACCAGACTTTCCCGGCGTCGGCCAACCCGCCTCACGCCCCTTCAACGGCGCTGCGGCTTCCGGCGGCCCATCCCCGGCATCCGCGCCACCCGCCTCCGGTGTCGCGCTTCTTCGGCTGGATTCCGGTTCGCGTGGCACGTCCAGGGCCGCGAGCAGCGATGCGGCTGCCGGTTCGGAACGGACATCTCTTGCGATTGCGGGTGCAGCCCAAGGAATCGTCTCATCCCCTTTGGCCATCCCCACTGGCGCAGGCAGCGTCGCCTCCACCTCGCGGCCGACCGGGGAAACCATCGGAGGGACCGCCACGTTCCCGCGCGCCATCGCCGCCGACGACCTCGAGGACAGCCCGATCTCCAGACCCTGCGGCAGCAGGGTCGCAGCTTCAGCTACATCCATTCGCCCCTCGCCGGTCGAATTCGCATCGAACGGGACAAGAACCGCTCCGGCCATTGGCCTGTCCTTGGGCGAGGGTAAGGTCGCCAAAGGCCCCTCCGCGGCATCATCCGGATGATCTGCACCCCGGTCGGCGAAAATCTCCCCTCTGCTCGTGCCCGACTGCCCCTCCATCGCCACCATGACCGCCTGAGGCGGGGCAGGCCTGCGGTCGGCAGCCTCCGGCTCGACCGTCATGGCAGGCAAATCCGCTGGCCCCGCCGCATCGGTCAACCCCGCCGCATCCGCCCGGCCAAAAGCGACGACCGGCGGAGCCTCGCAGGCCTCCACCCCTCCCGCCGTTCGCACGATGGCCAGCCAGGCCGGCGGCACCAGTCCCGACGCCGCGGCACAGATGGCATCCGTCTGATCCGGCCCATCGTCGCCCGTTTCCGGCGCGACCACATCGCCGAAGGCCCGCCCGTACGCATCCTCCGGCACGACCGGATCGGCGGGACCCCCAGCCGGGACGAAAGACACAGGAAGGATCGCCAGGACGCTTTGCATGGTTCCACGACTTCTGCCGCATTCGCCCCGTTATCCCGCCGAGAAGTTACCCATTCTTTACCCCCGTCGCGGATCGTTGCGAAAAATCCGACCGAT
>NZ_DAIQAT010000218.1:0-4352 GCF_036781545.1 Tabrizicola sp. | reverse complement strand
TGTTCTCCGGGCTGACGGACGGAATTTCCCGGGGAATCGAAAGCGCGGGGGCGGGGCTCTCCGAGACCCTGTTCGACACCACCCTCCGCCTTGGCGTGACCGGCCTCTCCCGCGCCGGCAAGACCGTGTTCATCACCGCGCTGGTCGCGAACCTTCTGAACCGGGGCCGGATGCCGCAGCTTCGGGCCGCCGCGCAGGGCCGCATCCAGGCGGTCTACCTGCAGCCCCAGCCCGACGTGACGCTGCCCCGCTTCGACTACGAGGCCCATCTTGCCGCGCTGACCGGCGACCGGCCCCGCTGGCCCGCCTCGACCCGCGCGATCTCGGAGCTGCGCCTGTCGTTCCGGGTCCAGCCCGCCGGGTTCCTGTCGTCGTGGCGCGGACCCCGGACGCTGCATCTCGACATCGTCGATTACCCCGGCGAGTGGCTGCTCGACCTCGCGCTTCTCGATGACAGCTACGAGGCCTGGTCGGAGGCCACTCTTGCCCGGCTGGAGAGGCGCTCGGAGGCGGCAGCCTATCTCGCGCTGGCCCGGGCCGAGGATGGTGCGCTGCGGCTGGACGAGGGCAAGGCCCGGCAACTGGCCGAAAGCTTCACCGCCTATCTGACCGCCGCGCGCGATCTGGGCCGGGTCGACGTGACGCCGGGCCGGTTCCTGTTGCCGGGGGACCTCGCCGGATCGCCGGTCCTGACCTTCGCGCCGCTGCCAAAGCCCGCGCTGACCCCTCGCAACAGTCTCTGGCGCGAGATGGAGCGGCGCTATGAGGCCTACAAGACCCGCGTCGTCCGCCCGTTCTTCCAGGATCATTTCGCCAAGCTTGACCGGCAGGTGGTGTTGATGGACGTTCTCGGCGCGATCCACCAAGGTCCGCGGGCGGTGGAGGATCTGCGCCGTACGATGGCCGAGGTGCTGGAGGCGTTCCGGCCAGGGCGGAATTCCTGGCTGACCTCGCTGTTCGGCGGGCGGCGGGTGGAGCGCATCATCTTCGCCGCCACCAAGGCCGACCATCTGCACCATGAGCAGCACCCGGCGCTGACCGCGATCACCGCCAGCCTGCTGGCCGAGGCGAAGCAGCGGGCCGACTTCTCGGGCGCGCGGACCGAGGCGATGTCGCTGGCCAGCTTGCGGGCGACGGTGGAGGAGGTGGTGGCGCGGGACGGGGTCGAGGTCCCGGCGGTGCGGGGCACGCTGCTTTCCACAGGCAAGCCTGCGCTGATGTATCCCGGCGCGCTGCCGTCCGACCCGGCGCGGCTTCTCTCCCCGGCGCGGGAGGGGGCGGAGGCCTGGCTGGATGCGGACTACAGTCTCATGACCTTTGCCCCCGCCCGGCTGAATCTGCGGCCCGGCGAGGGGCCGCCGCATATCCGGCTGGACCGGGCGGTGGAGTTCCTGATCGGAGACCAGCTGTGAGCCGCCCGCCGAAGCCCTTCCTGGAAGAGATGGAGGAGGGTGCCGACCCCTCGCTCGCGCCCCCGGTGCCGGATGCGTTGCCCGAGGGTCAAGCGATGCAGGCGGTCGCGGCCTTGGCGCAGACAAAGGGTTCTGGCCTGACGCGGTTCGCTTTCTGGGCGTTCGGGGCGCTTTTCAGCTTTGCCCTGTCGGTCGCGGCCTATGACTTCGTGACCGGGCTGCTGGAGCGGAACCTTGTGCTGGGCTGGGTGGCCTTCGTGCTGGTGGTCCTGGCGGTGGTGGCCGGGCTCTTCCTTGCCATGCGGGAATGGGGCGCCTTCCTGCGGCTGAAGCGTCTGGATGGCTTGCGCGAACAGGCGCTGGCGGCGCGGGCCGAGGCTGACATGAAGGCGGCGCGGCGGGTGGTGGCGGGCCTGACCGGCATCTATGCCGCGCGGGGCGATACCGCCTGGGGCCGGGCGCGGCTGGCCGAGCGCGAGGGCGAGGTGATGGACGCCGACGCGCTTCTGTCGCTGGCCGAGCGGGAACTGCTGGCGACGCTGGACGCCGAGGCGCGGCTGGTCATCGAGGGCGCGGCGCGGCAGGTGGCGACGGTGACGGCGCTGGTGCCGCTGGCACTGGCCGATGTGGCGACGGCGGCGGTCGCGAACCTGCGGATGATCCGGCGGATCGCGGAAATCTACGGCGGGCGGTCGGGAAGCTTCGGCAGCCTCAAACTCCTCCGCCGGGTCTTCGGCTCGCTGGTGGCAGCCGGGGCGCTGGCGCTGACCGACGACATGATCGGCTCGGTCGCCGGGGGCGGGGTGCTGTCGAAGCTGTCGCGCCGCTTCGGCGAGGGGGTGGTCAACGGCGCGCTGACCGCAAGGGTCGGGCTGGCGGCGATGGAGCTGTGCCGGCCCTTGCCCTTCGCCGCGCTGGAACGGCCGGCGGTCTCCTCGCTGGTCAAGCGGGCGCTGGCGGGGCTCATGTCGCGTGGGGAAGCTGCCCGTCGATGACGCCGTCACGTCTCGCGGGGATGGCCGACGAGGAGGTGAAGTCGAACGAGGAGGGTCTAGCGGAACCTGTCCAGAAGCTTCTGCATCGGGCTGCGGGTATCTTCTTCGACCTTGGGGGTCGGTGCGGGGGCCTCGGGTTTTTCCTTCGTCGTGGAGGACCGGGGCGGGGCGGTGCGCAGGGAGACCGCGTTCAGGAATTTCTGGGTGTCGCCTGAGGCCAGCGCCTCGGCGCCTTCGGAGATGCCGCGGAGGAGGTCTTCGAGCCAGTCTGCGTCGGCCTTGGCGAAGTCGTGCAGAACATAAGCCGCCACTGCATCCTTGTGGCCGGGATGGCCGATGCCGAGGCGGATACGGGCATAGGCGTCGCCAAGATGGGCGTGGATGGAGCGCAACCCGTTGTGCCCGGCATGGCCGCCGCCCTGTTTCAGGCGCAGCTTGGCCGGAGCGAGGTCAAGCTCGTCATGGAAGACGGTGAGGTCGGCAAGCGGCAGTTTCCAGAAGGCGACGGCGGCCTGGACCGACTGGCCGGAGAGGTTCATGAAGGTTTCGGGCTTCAGGAGCGCGACCTTATCCGTCCCGAGGCGGCCTTCGCTGACCAGCCCTTGGAAGGCCTTGCGCCAGGGGGAAAAGCCGTGGTCGGCGGCGATGCGGTCCACGGCCATGAAGCCGATGTTGTGCCGGTTCATCGCGTATTTCGCGCCGGGATTGCCGAGGCCGACCCAGAGTTTCACCTTGGCACTCCCCTTCACTGTTCGCGGTGCGATATAGCTGGGGCAGGAGCTTGAGACAACCGAGCGGGACGAGATGCGCAGCTTCACCCTTCGCGGCCTGACGCTTACCCTGCCGGAGGCGGCGCTGAAGGGGAACCTGGAGCGGGCGCTGTCTTCGGGCCGCTATGAGCATCACGAGGCGGATGCGCTGCTCCTGCATCTGCGGCGGGGGGATCGGCTCTTGGACCTGGGGGCGGGGCTGGGGTTCATCTGTGCGCTGACGGCGGGAGTGCTGGGAGAGCTGGCGGTTGCAGGCGTGGAGGCGGGGCCGGAGACGGTGAAGCTGGCGCGGAAGAACCTGGCCGCGAACGGGTTTCCGGGCGTGAAGCTGGTGCGTGGCGCGGTGGTGGCCAAGGGCGAGGGCGAGGTGGAGTTCGGCCTGCGCCCGGCCTTCTGGGCGAGCGCGCTGAAAGGGCCGGAAGGGTGGCCGGAGAATGCCGAGGTCATCCGGGTGCCAGCGAGGCCCATCGGCAAGTTGCTGGAACGGTTCGCGCCGACGGTGATCTGCTGCGACATCGAGGGCGGCGAGTTGGAGGTGCTGGCCGAACCCCTGACTGGGGTGCGGCTGGTGGTGGTCGAGACCCATCCGCAGGTCTATGGGGCGGCGGGCGTGGAGCGGGTCGCGGCGGGGCTGGCGGCGCAGGGGTTCGAGGCTGAGCCGAGGGGTGCGAAGGCCGATACGCTTGTCTTCAGGCGCCGTCCGGGTGCCGCAGCGAATGCGGGGCGGCCAGCTTCGGGTTGACGCCGGGTGATCTTTGCCGGAACGTCTTGCGCAGCCAGATCGACGGCCCGACCGCTTCTCCCCGCGTTCCGGACGTGCTCCAGCCACCATCGTCACGACAGGAGACACGGGATGTATCTTACCATGAACCGCTTCAAGGTGAACGCGGGACAAGAGGAAGCTTTCGAGAAGATCTGGACCGGGCGGGAGAGCCATCTGCCGCAGGTGCCGGGCTTCGTCAGCTTTCATCTGTTCAAGGGGCCCGAGGCGGATGGCATCCGGCTTTATGCCTCGCATACGATGTGGGACAGCGAAGAGGCGTTCAAGGCCTGGACCAAGTCCGAGGCGTTCCGCTCTGCACATTCCGGAGCGGGCGGGCATCAGGGCGTGATGGCGGGCCATCCGCAGCTGGAAGTGTTTGAATCGGTCCAGCATATCGGCGCCTGAGCCCCGA
>NZ_DAIQAT010000217.1:0-4409 GCF_036781545.1 Tabrizicola sp. | reverse complement strand
CGATCTTTGCCGGGCTGGGGCTGGACCCGATCCTGAACATGTTCACCTGGATCAGTCAGATCGGCACCTTGGGGGTGATCGGGATGATGGGCATCACCTCGCTGTCGGTGATCGTCTTCTTCTCGAAACAGGGCGGCGGATCGCCCTTGTCGACGAAGATCCTGCCCACGATCGCCGGGCTGATCATGGCGGCGCTTTTCGTCTATATCTTCATCAACTACGGCGACCTGACCGGAACCACCGGCGGCAACCTCAGCTGGCTTCTGCCTTCGTTGATCCCGGCGGCTGGCGTGATCGGCTTCCTACTCGCGCAGCGGCTGAAGTCGGCGGACCCGGCGCGCTTTGCGAAGATGGGGACAAGCCTGGCCGAGTGATCGGCCTGCACAGTATGGGCCGGTCCGGGGTATCCGGGCCGGCCTTCCCGTTCAAAGCTCCCGCATCCAGAACTGGAGCGGCTTCTCCGTCTCGATCGTGTCGCCCAGGTCCTTCCAGCTGAACCGGGCCACCACCCCCGGCAGGGTCCGATAGCCGCGCCCGCGCCAGAAGGTATCGTTGGTGCGCGAGATCGCAGGTCGGGCCGGATGGTCGTTCGCCCGGATGACCGAACAGAAGGCGACATGGGTCCGGCCCAATGCCCGGGCATGAGCCTCGCGCAGGTCGATGAAACGGTGGCCGAGGCCGAGGCCGCGGTAGGGTCGCAGCAGCACCGATTCCGCCCCGTAGAGGATCTTTTCCGGCGCGATCCCCAGGTCGCGGAACGGCGCCGCAAACTCTGGCGCGTGGTCCTCCATCGGGGTCGAGGTCGAGGCGCCGATCAACTGGCCGTCGTGGAAGGCGCCCACCAGAAGCGCGCCGGGGTTGTCGCGATAGGTGGCCAGGTATTCCCGCTCATATTCCAGCGAGCCGTCGTAGAGATAGGGCCAGTCCCGGAACACCGTGATCCGCAGCCGGGCGACGCCATCCAGGGCGGCCTCCAGATCGGGGCCTTTCAGGGCCCGGACGTCGATGTCTTCGATATTCATCGGCTGACCTGTGCGATCCAGTCGTTCAGGTTGTAGAAGGTGGTGATGCGGGAGATGAGGCCGTCGCGTACCTCGAAGAACCCCCCGGCGGGGAGGATGTAGGTCTGGCCCTTCGCCTCCGGCAGGCCGGGGTCGGTCTTCAGATATTCCCCATGGACCACGAACTCCGCCGCCCCGCGGGTTCCGTCATCGATCGCGAAGATCGTGAGGTCGCGCAGCTGCTCGCGGTAGCTGACCCCCATATGGCCGCAGAACTCCCGGAACTTCGCCTTGCCCAGCCGGTGGCCGCCCTCGTTCACCCGGTGCTCGATATCCTCGGTCAGGCAGGCGAGCATCCCTTCGGGGTCGGCGGCATTGAAGGCGTCGTAGTAGCGGCGGATCAGGGCGAGGGTCTCGGTGCGGGGCATGGGCGTCTCCTTCTCCGGCGGGAGAGTAGCGGGCCGGGGTAGGCTTTCCAAGCCGGAGGGGACGGGTTGCGGGCGGAAAGCGACCCTCTGGGTGCCCGCGCGCGGGCAGGTGGGGCGAGCCAAGGGATTCCAATGGGTTGGGTGTGGGCGTTAGGGTGGTGTTAAGAATTGAAGCGAGACCGGGTTTCCGGCCTGTCAGCACCTTCGCGATTGTGGCATTTGCCTTCGTCAGACGGATCCGGCCGGAGTTTCCGATGATGACCTCGCGGGCGGAAAGCGGCCAACCGGCCGCACCCTCGCCACCCCGCACCAGCTTACCCCCGCGCGCCCCGGATACTGTGGTGGATACGGCTGCGGACCTCGTCTGGTTCGGCGGCAACGGCGCGCATCAGGGCGCGCATGTCGCCCCGCATCGAGTTGAGCTGGTCGATCAACCCCATCACCATCTTCAGCGACTCTTCGGGAAGGCCATAGTTTTCGGCCAGATCGCACAGCAACTGGAGCCGTGCGACATCTGTCTCGCGGAAGCCGGGGCCGTCGGGTGTCACCACCGGCGCGACGATGCTGGCGCTTAGGAAGGCGGTCAACCGCGGTTCGGTCAGGTCGTCGATCAGGGCCACGACTTCGGTCGAACTGTAGTAGCGGGCCATCTTCAGCTCCCGTATTTCATGTCGGCGCGCGGGTCGTAGTCATGCGACTTGCGCCAGGTTTCCATGAAGGCCTCAAGCTCGGGGTCCACCTTCGGCGGCATGACCACCTTCAGCTCGACCTGCTGGTCGCCGCCGTTGATGCCGCGCCCGCGCAGGCGCAGCTTCTGGCCGGTGGTGGCGCCCTTCGGGATCGTCAGGTTGACCGGGCCGTCAATGGTGGGGGTGGCGACCTTGCCGCCCAGCACCGCCTCGGCAAGGCTGATCGGCAGGGTCAGGAAAATGTCGTCGCCCTCGCGGCGGAACATCGGGTCGGGTGCGACGGCGAGCGTGAGGTAGGCGTCGCCGGGGCCGCCCTTGCCGAAACCCGGCCCGCCCTTTTCCTTCAGCCGGATGGTCTGGCCGTCCTGCGCGCCCTTGGGGATCGCCACTTCGAGGTCGCTGCCGTCGGGCAGGGTGATCCGGGTCTTGCCGCCCTTCGCGGCGGTCATGAAATCCACTTGCAGGGTGAAGCGGTGATCCTGCCCGCGCATGTGGAAGTCGCGCGACTGGCCGTCTTGCCGGAACCCTTCCTGCCCGGCGCTGCGGCGGCCGAACAGGTCGGAGAAGACATCCCCCAGGTCGGCGTCGGAGTCGAAGCCGTAGCTGCGGGCATAGGGATTGTCGGCGGCCTCGGCATGGTCGCGGTAGTAGCGGCGCTGCGGGCGTTCCTGGCCCTGTTCGTCGATCTCGCCCGCATCGAAGCGGCGGCGCTGTTCGGGATCCTTCAGCAGATCATAGGCGGCGGAGGCGGCCTTGAACCGTTCGGCCGCCGCCGGGTCGGGGTTGAGATCGGGGTGATCGGCCTTGGCGATCTTGCGATAGGCGGCCTTCAGCTCGGCCTCTGTGGCCGTCTTCTTCACCCCGAGGGCGGCATAGGGATCGCCCGCCATTCACCCACTCCGCCCGTTCAATCGCGCATCAGCAAGGAGGATAGCGGAGAGCGCGGCATGCACAAGGGCGCAGGACAGACGTGAGTGGGATGCGGCAGGGTCACCCCTGCAACGTCCGCACCCCATACCCCTCGCCCCGCGCCTTCATCGCGGCCACCGCGGCCACTGACGCCGCCGCCGTCGTGAAATACGGAATCTTGTCCATCAGCGCGACGCGGCGGATATCGCGCGAGTCGCTGACGGCCTGCGTCCCGTCTGTGGTGTTCATCACCAGCGCGATCTCGTCGTTCTTCAGCCGGTCGACGATGTTCGGTCGGCCTTCGTAGACCTTGGCGACGGGCTCGGCCTTCACGTCGTTCTGGGCAAGCCACTGGGCCGTGCCCTTGGTCGCGACGATCTGGAAACCCATCGCGATGAGGTCCTTCGCCGCGGCGGCGAGGGCCGGGGTCTTGTCCATGTCCTTGACCGACAGGAAGGCGCGGCCCTCGGTGGGCAGGATGGTGCCGGCGCCCATCTGGGCCTTGAGGAAGGCGAGCGCGAAGGTGCGGTCCCATCCCATCACCTCGCCCGTGCTGCGCATTTCCGGCCCGAGCATCGGGTCGACGCCGGGGAAGCGGGCGAAGGGGAGGACGGCTTCCTTGACGCTGAACCAGGGGGTGTTCGGATCGGCCAGGGTCAGCGGGTCGGCCAGCGGCAGAGGGCTGTCGGGGCCGACGCCCTGCGGATAGGGGGCGCGGGCGGGGAAGGTGGAGAGCGGCTCGCCCGCCATCAGCCGGGCGGCGATGGAGGCGATGGCAGAGTCGGTGGCCTTGGCGACGAAGGGCACGGTGCGGCTGGCGCGCGGGTTCACTTCCAGGACGTAGATGGTGCCGTCCTTGATCGCGAACTGCACGTTCATCAACCCGACGACGTTCAGCGCGCGGGCCATGGTGACGGTCTGGCGCTTCAGCTCCTCGACGGTTTCGGGCGACAGCTGGTGCGGCGGCAGGCAGCAGGCCGAATCGCCGGAATGGACCCCGGCCTCCTCGATATGTTCCATGATTCCGGCGACATGGACGGATTTACCGTCGCTTAACGCATCCACGTCAACCTCGACGGCACCGGAGAGGTAGCTGTCGAGCAGGACGGGGCTGTCCCCGGAAACCTGGACGGCGGTGGAGATGTAGCGGTCGAGCTGGTCGTCGGAGCGGACGATTTCCATCGCGCGGCCGCCGAGGACGAAGGAGGGGCGGATGACCAGCGGATAGCCGACATCTTTCGCGACGGCGAAGGCTTCGTCGCGGCTGCGGGCGGTGCCGTTGTGCGGCTGCTTCAGATTCAGGCCCTGCAACAGGCGCTGGAAGCGTTCGCGGTCTTCGGCAAGGTCGATGGCGTCGGGCGTGGTGCCGAGGATCGGGATGC
>NZ_DAIQAT010000216.1:0-4425 GCF_036781545.1 Tabrizicola sp. | reverse complement strand
CATCGCCCGTGCCCTGATGCTGCAACCGAAGATCCTGCTGCTCGACGAACCGACCAGCGCGCTGGATGCCTCTGTTCAGGCCGAGGTGCTGAACCTCCTCAGCCGCCTGCGGGCCGAGCGTGGCCTCACCTTCCTGATGGTCAGCCATGATCTTTCCGTCATCGACCACATGTGTGACCGCATCCTCGTGATGCAGCATGGCCGCGCGGTGGAAGAGCTTGCCCGGGAAGACCTTGCCGCCGCGCGCATGACCACCGCCTACGCCCGCAGCCTCTTCGATGCCTCGGCCGACCGGATGCTGGCCATGTCATAGGAAAGGGCCGGCCGCCTGCGCGACCGGCCCCTTGCCCCGAAACTCCGGGGTCAGTTCGTCATCAGGTAATAGCTGTTCCGCGACCCGCCCATGTTCTGCACGGTGACGTAGAAATAGCCGTCCCAGGCCGGGGTCCAATCGCAGTACAGCTTGTCCGACCAGCTCACGTCGTAGCAGATCACGTTGCCGTTCTCGTCCGTCACCGCCACGTCCAGATTCGCGTCCCCGTCGCCGACGACGGCGATCTCGGCATAGGAATTGCCGTAGTAGGGGATTTCCCAGACATCGGTCTGCCCTGAAGGCAGCCGCGACAGCCATTGCACTGCCCCGCCGATCCGCCCCCGGCCGGTTTCGGCCTTTGCATCCTCGATCAGGCCCAGCAGCGCCTCGTCATCCGCCGCCAGTTCCGTGGCCTTGGCGAACATCGCATCCGCCGTGACCGGGGCGTCGGCGGCACCCTCATCCTCGTTCGCGGCATTGAAGAAGGTGGCCTTGGCCACAGCGCGCGGGGTGCCATCGTTCATCATCGGGGCCGGCGCAGCCGGAGCTGCGGGGGCGGCCTTCTTGCGGAAGGTGGTCTGATCCCCGCCCTCGTCATCGAACTTCACTTTCGCCGGATCCAGCGCGCCAGCCTCGGCCGACTTCACCTCGACCGAGGCGGCCAGCTTCGCGGCGGCCAACACCGTGACCGCATCGCCTTGGGTGACCCCCAGCGCATAAAGCTCCTGCGCCAGTCCCATGGTCGCGGCGGCGCCGGGGGCCGCGCCCTCGGCAGCGGCGCCTACGTTCGTTCCGGTCTTGTCCTGGGCCAGCGCGGGAAGGGTCAGCGCGGCGACGGCGGTGGTGGCAAGGATCAGGGAAAGGGATTTAAGCGACATCTGGGCCTCTAACGGTTGGCCAGCCCGGATTGGGCCGGAATGGCAGGATCATTGCAGGCGATCATGCACTTGAGAAGGTGGTAAAATGTGACAAATGCAGTCATTTTCGTCAGTTCCCGACCAGAAGATAGCCGCTCGCCTCTGCACCCTCGTTGCTGACCCGCACGCGGAAGAAGCCGTTCCGCGCCGGGGTGAACCGGCAAAGCGCCGGATCTTTCGTCGCGGGCCGGGCGCAGACCACTGCGCCGCTGTCGTCGGTCACGCTCAGCCCCAGCACAGAGCCACCGTCGCCGATCACCGCGATCTCGGCCACCACCGCTCCCGAGAGGGGCAGCAGCCAGTCCTCCTCGGCCCCGCCGCCAAGCCCGGACTTCGCGACCGTGGCCACCGGCAGCCTGCCCTGCGGCAGCTGCGCGTCCAGATCATAGGTAAGATCCTGCAAATCCGGGTCGTCGACCGCCAAGCCTTGCAGCATCGCCAGCGCAGCCGCGCTTCCCGGGTCGGATGGGCCATCCACCTGCGGCGTCTCTCCCGCGCCACCCGCCGTCCGCTCCCACCCCACCGCCGGACGTACCGTCACGCCCCGCGCCAGCCGGATCGCCGCCAGAAGCAGGACCGGATCGCCGGCCTCGCTTCCCCGGCGGAACAGGCGCTGCGCCAGCACCAGCTGGCTCGCCGCCCCCGGCGCGGCCTCGGCGTCCGGCGCAAGGTTCGGCTCCTCCGCCCGGGCGGGTGTCAGGACAAGGCTCATGATCACGGCAAGACGGCGCAGCATCGGGGGCTTTCCAGGAAGGTCCGGCGACCCTGCCAAAGCCCACCGCCAGCGACAAGTCAGGAAAGCTTCCCGCCCCGCCGGTTTCGCGCTAGCAGGGGGAAAAGAGGTGAGACATGCGCGACATCCTGGACCGGCTTATGGCCTTCGACACCGTCAGTTCGAAGCCGAACATCGCTCTGATGGACTATGTGAAGGGCCTCCTGGAAGGTGCGGGTCTGACGGTGATGCTGGTCCCCGACACCTCGGGCGGCAAGGCGAACCTCTTCGCCTCGACCGGGCCGGAAGGGGCGGGGGGCGTCATGCTTTCGGGCCACACCGATGTGGTGCCGGTGGAAGGCCAGGTCTGGACCAAGCCCCCCTTCGCCCTGACCAAGGCTGATGGCCGCTACTATGGCCGGGGGGCGGCCGACATGAAGGGCTTCGTCGCCTGCGCCATCGAGGCGATGCTCGCCGCCGCCCGCCGCCCGCTGAAGGTGCCGCTTCACCTGGCCCTTTCCTATGACGAGGAGATCGGCTGCATGGGGGTGCGCAGCCTGATCGACCTCTTGGCCGCCGCCCCGGTGAAGCCCCGCTTCTGCATCGTGGGGGAACCGACGGGCATGCAGGTCGCGACCGGGCACAAGGGGAAGGTGGCGCTGCGCGCGACCTGTGTGGGCCGCGAGGGGCATTCGGCCTTGGCCCCGCTGGCCCTGAACGCCCTGCATCTGGGGGCGGATTTCCTGGGGGCGGTGCGGCGGCTGCAGGCCGAGGTGGCGGCGACCGGGTTGAAGGACGGGGACTATGACGTGCCCTATTCGACGCTGCATGTGGGGAAGATGGCGGGCGGGGTGCAGGTCAACATCGTGCCGAACCACGCGGTGCTGGATTTCGAGATCCGCTCGCTGGCGGGAGAGGACGTCGCGGGCCTGATCGCGCGGCTGGAGGCCGAAGCCGAGGCCATCGTCGCGCCCTTGCGGGGGGAGTTCCCGGAGGCGGCGATCCGGGTGGAGCGGCTCTGGGACTACCCGGGCCTCGGCACGCCCTCGGATGCCGGGGTGGTGCGCTTCGTGAAGGGGCTGACCGGGGCGAACGGGACGATCAAGGTCGCCTTCGGGACGGAGGGCGGGCTTTTCGACGCGCGGCTCGGGGTGCCGACGGTGATCTGCGGGCCGGGGTCGATGGCCCAGGGGCACAAGCCGGACGAGTTCGTCGCGGTCGAGCAGATCGAGCGCTGCCGGGGGATGCTGGCGGCGCTGGTCGGGCGGCTGGAGGAGGGAATCTGAGGCCGGGTGCCCGCGCGCGGGCGATTTGCTGACCCTTTGAGGATCAATGGGTTGGCTGTGGGCGTTCAGGGTTTCTTAACTTTTGGCCGCAGCGTCTTCTGGCTGCCCGCCGGGGGCGCTTCGCCCCCCGGGCCCCCCGAGAGTATTTCTCAAGGAACAAGCACAATTTTAGACAAGCTTTAGGGATATGGAGGTCGAGGCAGCCGCCGGAGGGACCTATTGCAGCGCCTTCAGCCGATCGGCCTGGTCCTTGCCGATCCGGTAGTGGCCGGTCATCGGATAGGCGAAGAGGATGTCTTCCTCCTGCGCGCCGCGGCCGATGTTGTGCAGGATCAGCGGCGTACCATCTGCTGCCAGCCGGTCGGAAACGATGCCGATATGGTCGAGGTTGCCGGGCAGTTTCCAGGTGACGATGTCACCGGGCAGGAAGGGCGCCGGGCCTTCCTCCAGCGGCACCCCGGCGCCGACGCGGGCGAAGAGGGTGGCAAGGTTCGGCACCCGGCGATGGTCGATGTTGCGGTCGGTCTTCTTCAGGCCCCAGAGCGCTGGATAGGCCGCGAAATCGGCCTTCATGTCGCGGTTCACCGCCAGTTGCAGGTCGATGTCCCAGCCGTCGCGCAGGGCACGGATCACCACGTCGGTGCAGACCCCCCGGTCGCGCGGCACGTCGCCGCCGGGAAAGCCCAGCTTTGCATAGGCCGGATCGTAGGTGACGGTCACGCCGACCTGATCGCGCGCCGCAGCGGTCAGGCGAGACGGTTCGGACCCGGCCAGGACCGGGGAAGCCAGGACCGCGAGGAGGAGGACGAGGCTGCGCATGGGGGAATCATGCCCTCTCCGGCCGCGCGGCGCGAGTGGGGATTTCCGGCGACTCGGATGGGCTGGCGCCTTTCCGCCGGGCCGGTAAGACTTCCGTGATCGGATGTTTCCTTTAGATCGCCGAGGAATGCTTGGCCTTCGCGCTGTCATAGGCGTCGAAGGCACGTGCGATCATCCGGGTCAGGGGCCGGGCGCGGTCGGGGATCAGGAATCCCTCGTCGCTGACCTTGACCATCTCGCCGAACTCGCCCGCCGCGCGCTGGAACAGCGCCTCGACATGTGCGGGCGTGACGTCGAAGTCGCGCAGCAACTCAGCCCGCGAGACGAAGAAATCGCACATCAGCGCCTCGATGATCCGGGCGCGCAGCAGATCCTCGC
>NZ_DAIQAT010000215.1:0-4469 GCF_036781545.1 Tabrizicola sp. | reverse complement strand
TCGCCATCTGGACATGCACCGGAATGCCCCAGCGCCGCTCGGTCCGCTCCATCGCCCGCAGGTACTGCGGCCGCTCGCGCAGGATCGCGCATGCATCTTCCATCTGCCTCGGCGCCGAGTAGTTGCCGCCGCCCCCGCAGGATGCAAGGCACAGGACCACCAGCGACGCACGGAGAAACCTGCTCATCTGCCCCTCGTGCACTTTTCTTTTGCGGCCAGACTAGCTTATTCGCCGGGTGGAGGAAATGGGGAAGGGCTGACCCCGCCATCAGAAACCCGCGAGCGGCCGACTGTAGGGACAGGGCCCACAGACTGTTTCCCTGACGGAGCTGCGGCAAAGTGGACAGATTCGTTGCGAAAGCGTAAAGAAAATGCAGGGGACCTTTCGATGCAGACGACGCACGCCAAGTATCATATCGGGCAGGTGCTCCGTCACCGGAAGCATCCGTTCCGCGGTGTCGTCTTCGACGTCGACGCGATGTTTTCCAACACAGAGGAATGGTATGACAACATTCCCGAAGACAGCCGTCCCTCGAAGGACCAGCCCTTCTACCACCTGCTCGCGGAAAACGGCCAAAGCTACTATGTGGCCTATGTCTCCGAGCAGAACCTCGTGCCCGACGAAACGGGCGAGCCGGTCGATCACCCCGACCTCGGCGACCTCTTCGGCGATTTCGAGGATGGCCGCTATCCGATGACCTTCCATCTCAACTGAGCTGATAGTCGGGCGCTTACCAGTTGTTCACCCTTTGCCCCTAGCCTGCGGGAAACGCAAGCAAAGGGGTGCGCCATGCAGCTGCAAACACAGACCAGGCCCAAGGTGATTTCGGTGACGGTGCTGGAAGACCGGATCGACGCGGCCAGCGCCATCCAGTTCAAGGAAAAGATGCGCGACCTCACGAAGGACGGCCCCGCCCGTGTCGTGCTGGACCTCGCCCGCGTGCAGTTTCTCGATTCGTCGGGGCTCGGTGCCATCGTCGCGGTGAAGAAGCTCCTCGGCCCCGACCGGATGCTGGAGCTGTCGGGGCTGACGCCGACGGTGGAAAAGGTCTTCCGCCTGACCCGGATGGACAGCATCTTCACCATTCACCCTTCGGTCGAAGCGGCCGTATCACATGCCGCCAGCGCCTGACCCGGACAGCCGGCCAAATGATCTGCACCTGGCCTTCACGGCCACGCCGGTCGCCATCCGCGACAGTTTGCAGCGGATGCTGACGCTGCCACCGCTGTGCGGGCTCTCCGAAGACGGGCGCGGCATGGCAGAGCTGGTCCTGGCCGAGGTGCTGAACAACGTGGCCGAACATGCCTATGCCAACCGGCCGGGTCCGGTGACGGTCTCCATCGGCCAGACGCCGCAGGGCCTGCGCTGCGTGATCGTAGATCAGGGCCGGGCGATGCCCGGCCACGCCCTGCCCGAGGGCCGCCTGCCCGGCAGCCTGGGCCCGGCGCTGGAAGACCTGCCCGAGGGCGGCTTCGGCTGGCACCTGATCCGCAGCCTGACGCAGGGGCTCAGCTATACCCGGGTGGACGGCTGCAACCGATTGCAATTCCTCCTGCCCTAGATCCGGCTTTCGGCAAATTCGCCGGAAAGGTCGCAAGCCTGCCACCGGTCCGCACCGCAATGGCCATCGGCGCAAGGTGAGCTTCGGCTGCGGCGAGAAGTGCTGCTCCCTGGCGTCCGGATCCCTGTCCACCCTCTCCCGGATGCCAGGGGTCTTCCCCGGGCCGCGCCGGACGCCCCGCAAGCCTCTCCGGCAAGCTGGTCACCGGTTCAGCCGCAAGCGCGACCCGCTTCTCTTTGCCGCCCACTTGCTCTAGCTTCGACAGGTCAGCCTGTCCTTGGGGGAAAGATGCGCGACCTTCACCTGCCCGGCCGTTCAGCGGTCTATGCCCGGAACGGCCTCTGCGCCACATCGCATCCCATTGCCGCGCAGGTGGCGGTCGAGGTGCTGAAGTCCGGCGGCAACGCGGCGGATGCGGCCATCGCCGGTGCCCTGGTCCTCGGCATCGCCGAGCCGCAGATGACCGGGATCGGCGGCGATTGCTTCGTCCTCGTCAAGCCTGCCGGGTCCGAAGAGGTGGTCGCGCTGAACGGCTCGGGCCGCTCGCCCAAGGGCCTGAACGCCGCCGACCTACGCGCACGCGGGCTGACAGCCATGCCGATCCAGGCCATCGAATCGGTCACGCTGCCCGGCGCCGTCGACGCGTTCTGCCGCCTGAATGCCGACTACGGGTTGAAATCGCTGGCAGAAATCCTCGCCCCTGCGATCCGCTATGCCGAGGAAGGCATCCCCGTCGCCCCCCGCGTCGCCTTCGACTGGGTGGACGACCTGCCCTGCCTGAAAGGCGCCGCACGCGACTTCTACAGCCTCGACGGCAAGGCCCCGACCGTCGGCCAGATCTTCCGCGCCCCCGGCCAGGCCGAAGTCCTGCGCCGCATCGCCCGCGAAGGCCGCGCCGGGTTCTACGAGGGCGAGGTGGCCGAGGACATGATCACCTCGCTCCGCGCGCTTGGCGGCACGCATACACTCGATGACCTTTCCGCCACCGCCTGTGACTATACCACCCCGGTCTCCGGCCCCTACCAGGGGGTTGAACTGGTCGAGCACCCGCCGAACGGCCAGGGTGCGACGGCGATCCTGATGCTCAATATCCTCAAGCATTTCGACCTGAAGGCGATGGACCCGTTCGGCAGCCAGCGCGCCCATATCGAGGCCGAGGCGACGAAGCTTGCCTACGACGCCCGCAACCGTTTCATCGCCGACCCGGACCGCACCACGCGGCTGGCGCATATGCTGTCGCCCGAGACTGCCGCCAAGCTTGCCGCCCTGATCGACCCGAAGCGCGCCATGCCCGCGGCCGCGCCCCTGACCGAGGCCGTGCACCGCGACACGATCTACATCACCGTGGTCGACCGCGACCGGATGGCCGTCTCGCTGATCTATTCGATCTTCTGGGGCTTCGGATCTGGCCTCGCCTCCTCGAAATTCGGCATCAACTTCCAGAACCGCGGTGCGGGTTTCACCCTGCAGGAAGGCCACCCGAACGAGGCCGCCGGGGCCAAGCGGCCGATGCACACGATCATCCCCGGCATGATCCGGCAGAACGGAAAGGTCCTGATGCCCTTCGGCGTCATGGGCGGGGCCTACCAACCCTGCGGCCATGTCCGTTTCGTCACCAACCTCACCGACTACGGCATGGATGTGCAGGAAGCCATCGACGCCCCCCGCTCCTTCTCAAGCCCCGAGGGGATGGAGGTTGAGCGCGGCTATTCCGACCAGGTCCGGGCCGAGCTTGCCGCGATGGGCCACCCGGTCGTGGTTCCCGCCGCCCCCCTTGGCGGCGGACAGGCGATCCGCATCGATGGCGAGGTGCTGGTCGGTGCCTCTGACCCCAGAAAGGACGGCTGCGCCCTTGGCTACTGACCCCGCCCAGATCATTGACCGCCCGGCGATCACCGAAGCGATCCGCGCCCTCACCCATGGCGAGACGGACACCGTCGCGCTGATGGCCACCGTCGCCTGCGAGATCCACCACGCGCATCCCTTCTGCGACTGGACCGGCTTCTACCGCGTCGTGGCACCGGAACTGCTGAAGATCGGCCCCTATCAGGGCGGTCACGGCTGCCTGGTCATCCCCTTCTCCCGCGGGGTCTGCGGCGCCGCCGCCCGCACCGGACAGGTCCAGAACGTCCCGGATGTCGAGGCCTTCCCCGGCCACATCGCCTGCTCCTCCTCGACTAAATCCGAACTCGTTCTCCCGGTCTGGAACGGAAAGGGGGCCCTGCTCGGCGTCCTCGACCTCGACTCGAACTCCCCCGCCGCCTTCACCAGGGAAGACGAGGCCTGGCTTGCGCCCCTCCTCGCCGAGGTCTTCCGCGACGCGACCTGAACACTTCGACTAAAACTGTGTTTGCTCCTTTCCAAATACTCCACGGGTAGGAAGCCGGTTTCGCCACCGGTTCAAGAAACCGGCGGACTGGGGGGTGTGAAACCCCCAGCCACCAGCCAAGGGCACCACGACGGGACTGAAAATGACCACGATCACCCTCCTCGACGGTGGCATGGGCCAGGAACTGATCGCCCGCGCGGGGTCCGACCCCGGCCCGCTCTGGGCGACGCGGGTGATGCTCGACCACCCCGGCCTGGTCCGCGCGATCCACGAGGATTACTTCGCCGCCGGGGCCAGCCTTGCCACCACCAACACCTACAACATCCTGCACGACAGGCTTCAGCCGCACGGGCTCGACGCGCTCTACCAGGCCCTCCACCTCCGCGCGCTGGCCGAGGCGCATGAGGCCCGGGCCAGCGCCGGACACGGGCGGATCGCCGGTTCCATGGGTCCCCTGGGCGAAAGCTACCGCCCCGACCTGACCCCGCCGGTGGAGGTTTCCGCCGCGCTCTATGCCGAGAAAGCCCGCCTCCTCGCCCCGCATGTCGACCTGATCCTGATCGAGACGATCTCCTCGC
>NZ_DAIQAT010000214.1:0-4484 GCF_036781545.1 Tabrizicola sp. | reverse complement strand
CCAACGCTCCTCACGAAAGTTCGACCACGAAACACAAACCTTCAAATCCTGGGCCGAAATCGTCGACGCCAGACCCGCAACCGCGACGGATGCGAGCAGAATGGACTTCCTCATTTCTCTTCCTCCCTTGGACTCTCCGGCATTCGCTGCCGGTCTGGCGATCATCGCCCGCAGCGATCTGGCGCGTTTCCACATTATTTGTCAATTATTATTCTTTGCAATATAAATTGCAAATCGCCGCCTCAGCTCGCCGCATCGAGCAGGTTTGCCACATATTCCAGGCTGGCCCGCAGATGGGTTGCAAGTTCGGGGTCGCGCTGGACCTCGGGGCTGAACGGTTCCATCGAGACGAAGCCCTGGTAGCCCGCCGCCTTGAGCGCCCGTAGTTGCGCGATATTGCCGACCCTGTCGCCGACGAAGATCAGGCCGCGGTCGGGTTCGGTCAACTCGCCCGGCGCCAGGTCGGTGCGCGCGATCCCCGACATATGCGCCAGCCCGATCCGCTCGGGGAAAAGCTGCGTGTCGCCGCAGCGGAAGAACTGGAACGTGTCATAGCACAGCTGATAGGCGTCCCAGCCGTCGATCTCCGTCACCGCCGCCACTGCGCTGTCCTGTCGCGTCATGGTCGAGCCCTTCATCCCCAGCGGCTCGACATAGCCGGTGACGCCATGCGCCTTCAGGATCGGGCGCAACCGCGCCAGTCCCTCGCGCAGCTTGTGCTCGGCCTCCGCCTCGCTCCAGCCATGGCCCTCGTTGTGCACCGGGCACAGCACCAGCCCCGGCGCCCCCAGCGCGGCGGCATAGGCGACCAGCGCCTCGGCCTCGCTTGCGCGGTCGGGGGTCCAGTCGTTGAACCTTTGCAGCGCGTTGACCGAGGCGAGCTTCAGCCCCGCATCGTCCAGCCGCGCCTTGACCTCGGCCGCCGGGGTCCCGTCCTGGAACTCGCGCCCTTCGATGTCGTTGCGGATTTCCACCGCCTGCACGCCCACGCGGCTGGCGAGTGCGATGAATTCCGCAAGCGTCAGCTGCGGCGCGCAGGTGCGGTTCAGGGCAAGGCGGATCGTCATGAGGTTTCCATTGATAACACGTCAGGAGTAGAGTCCGGGCCGGACCCCGAGGAGGAGGCGGGCGCTGTCGCCAGTCTGCAATGCGGTCACGACCTGCTCTGCAATGCCCGTTGCGACATAGCCGTCCCAGGCCGAAGCGCCCACCGGCTGGCCGGTGCGGATCGACCGGACCCAGGCAGTCATCTGGATGCGATAGGCATCGCGGAAGCGGGGAACCCAGTTCTCGGCCCAGCTGTGTCCGTGGCGAAGGGAGTGGTTGGTCACCGTCGCAGTCGGCGCGGCCATCTCGATCGTGCCGTCCCGCCCGACCAGTTGAGCGTGCACATGGTAGCCGTAGCGGGCGTTCATATAGACTTCGGTGGACACGATCTGCCCCCGGTCTGTTTCCATGGTGATGACCAGGGGGTCGCCTCCCGGTCCTTGCAGCACGCGCGCCGAAACCGGTTCGCTATCCAGAAGCCACCGGCTGATGTCGATCTCGTGCACGAAGGAGTTGGTCACCGCCATTGCGCCGGTGAACCACTCCGGGGCCGCCGCATTGCGATGGGTGTTGTGCAAAAGGACCGCCTCGCCGATCTCGCCCGCGATCCGGGAACGGCGCATCTCGACATAAGCCGGATCGAAGCGCCGCATGTAGCCGACCTGCACCAGGCGGCGGCCCGCCTCCACTTCGGCAGAGACGACCTGCAAGGCTTCCTCTGCTGTCGGGGCGAGCGGCTTTTCGCAAAGGACCGGCTTTCCGGCGGCGATGCAAGCCAGCGCCAGCCTTGCATGGGTGGCGTCGGGCGTGGCGATGACGACTGCCTCGACCTCCGGGTCCGCGATCAGCGCCAATGGGTCGGTAAAGCCGGCGGCCGCCCCTGCGACCGACTGCGCCCGCGCCGCGTCGGCATCGCAGACCGCAGCGACAGTGGCCCCCGCCGTCTCCTCGCGCAGGAGGCGGACATGCTCCGCCCCCATCACGCCCGTGCCGATGACGCCGACCTTCAGAGTCATTTCACAGCCAGCCAGCGCCCCTCGCGCGAGGAGGTCTGGATCGTCTCCACCAGTGTCTGGATGCGCAGCCCCTTGCGGAAGTTGAAGGGCTCCGCCCCCTTGCCCGCGATGGCGTTCACATATCCCGCCACCTCGATCGCCTTCAGGTCGTTGAACCCGATCTGATGCCCCGCCGCCACGCAGAAAAGCCCATAGGGCGCATGATCCGGCCCCGCCTCGATCCGGCGGAAGCCCTGCCGTCCCTTGCGATCATCGGTCGAGAAATAGTGGAGCACGTTGAAATGCTCCTGGCTGAAGGCCAGCGCGCCCTTGGTGCCATAGACCTCGAAATCGTGCTGCATCTTGCGGCCGGTCGCGATCCAGTTGCCCTCGATGCTGCCCGTCGCCCCGCTTGCGAAGCGCAGGAAGGCGCGGCCCACGTCGTCGACCTGAACCTCGCGCGAGCCACCCTTGCCGTCCGGACGGCTGCCGATCATCGTCACGCAATCGCCCATCACCCGGGCGATCGGCCCGCACAGGAACTCTGCCGTCGCCAGCGCGTGCGATCCGATGTCGGCCAGAGCCCCGCCCCCCGCCGGGTCGTGGCGGAAGGTGAAGGGGCCTTGGGCGTCGGCCATGTAGTCCTCGGCGTGCAGGCCCCGGTAGCCCCGGATTTCGCCCAGCTCTCCTGCCTCGATCATTTCCCGCGCGGTGGCCAGCATCGGGTTGCACAGGTAGTTGAACCCGACCTGCGTCTTCACCCCCCTGGCCTCGGCGGCAAGCGTCATCTCAAGCGCATCCGCGGCCAGCGGGGCGAGCGGCTTCTCGCAATAGACGTGCTTGCCCGCCGCGATGGCCGCCAGCGACATTTCCTTGTGCAGCGCGTTGGGGGCGGTGATCGAGACCAGGTCGATCTCCGGGTCGGCCATGATCGTCCGCCAGTCGGATGTCGCCTTGGCAAAGCCCAGCGTCTGCCGGGCGCGTTCGGCGGCTTCGGGGGTGATGTCGGCGACCGTGTGCAGCTCCAGATCATAGGGCAGCTCGAACACGCGGGGGGCCGAGGTGAAGCCGAAGACATGGGCCTTGCCCATGAAGCCGGTGCCGATCAGGCCGATGCGGAGTTTCGGTTTGGTCATTTTGCAGGTTCCTTGACGCCGCCCAAAGCGGCCCGGTTGACGACGAGTGCGGGGTCCAGTGCCCCGGCGAAAAAGTCCAGAACGTTCTGCACCGAGGCCAGCGCCATCCGTTCGGCGCATTCCACCGTGAGCGCGGCATTGTGCGGGGTCAGGACCGCCTGGGGCAGGCCGAAGAGCGGGTGATCGGCGATGGGGGGCTCTGCGGCGAAGACCTCGATCCCCGCTCCCCCCAACCGGCCCGCCCGCAGGGCATGGGCTAGCGCCGCCTCGTCGACCAGCCCGCCCCGCGCGGTGTTCACCAACACGGCGGTGGGTTTCATCAGCGCCAGTTCCGCCGCGCCCAGAACGGCCCGGTCGGCGCGGGGCAGGTGGAGGGAGACGGCATCCGCCCCGGCCAGCGCCTGCGCCAGATCGGGTTCGCGGATCGCGCCCTCGGGCCAGCGCTCGGCGGGAAGGAAGGGGTCATGGGCATGGACCTCCATCCCGAAGGCCCGCGCCAGCCCGGCCAGCTTCTGCCCGATCCGCCCGAAGCCCAGGATAAGCAGCCGCTTGCCCGCCACCTCCTGCGTCTGCAAGCCGTTCCGCCAGCCCCAGTCGCCGCTCCGCACCGCCCGGTCGGCGGCGATCAGCCGGTGGGTCGCGGCCAGGATCAGCATCATCGCATGCTCCGCCACGCCCGAGGAGTTCACATCGCCCACGATGCAGAGCGGAATGTCACGCGCGTCCAGCGCCGCCACGTCCACCGCGTCATAGCCAACCCCGTGGCGCGAGACGATCTTCAGGGCGGGGGCCTTCGCGATGGAGGCGGCGCCAAGGGGCTGGGTGCGGATCACCAGCGCGTCGGCCTTTGGCAGGAAGTTCTGGTAGGAAGGCTCGGAAATCTCCTCGACATAGTCGAAGGTCACGCCCTGCGCCTGCCGCAGCAGGTCCAGCCCCGAAGGGTGCAGCTTTCCGGCGACCAGCAGGTGCGGCATCAGTAGCCCCCCTTCTCGGTCTTCGCCGCGACCCCGTCGGTCAGCTTGCGGAAGCCCGCCACCGCAGCCCCCGCCGCCGCCGCAAGGAAGCGCGAGTCGCCCCCGACCGTGGTCATGTCGAAGCCCCAGCCGATGGCGCGGGCGGCATAATCCGGCGTCCCGCAATGCAGCGCGGCGCGCAGGCCGTTCTTCTTGCAGGCCGCCACGATGGTTTGCAGAGCGGCGATCATCTCCGGCTCTTCCCGGTCGAAGCCGGGGGGCAGGCGGCCCTGATGCAGCGACAGCGTCAGGTCCGCCGGGCCGACATAGATCCCGTCCAGCCCCGGCGTCGC
>NZ_DAIQAT010000213.1:0-4533 GCF_036781545.1 Tabrizicola sp. | reverse complement strand
AGCTGATCGAGGCGCAGCCCGAGGTCGAGATCAAGGGCTTCCGCAAGGGCAAGGTTCCGCTCGCCATCCTGAAGAAGCAGTTCGGCACCCGCATCCTGGGCGATGCCATGCAGGACGCGATCGACGGCGCGATGAAGGACCATTTCGACAAGACCGGCGACCGCCCGGCGCTGCAGCCCGAGGTCAAGATGGTCGGCGGTGACAGCTGGAAAGAGGGTCAGGATGTCGTGGTCGAGATGACCTATGATACGCTGCCCCCGATCCCCGATGTCGATGCCGGCAAGATCAAGCTGGAGAAGCTGGTGGTGAAGGCCGACGACAAGGCCATCGCCGAGGCGCTGGAAAACCTGGCCGGGTCGGCCAAATCCTATGACGACCGCAAGAAGGGCGCCAAGGCCAAGGACGGCGACCAGATCGTGATCGACTTCAAGGGCTCGGTCGACGGCGAGCTGTTCGAGGGCGGCTCGGCCGAGGACTATCCGCTGGTGCTGGGCTCCAAGAGCTTCATCCCCGGCTTCGAGGAACAGCTCGTCGGCGCCAAGGTCGGCGACGAGGTTTCGGTCAACGTCTCCTTCCCGGAAAACTATGGCGCTGCCCATCTGGCCGGCAAGGCTGCGGTCTTCGCCTGCACGGTGAAGGCGGTGAAAGAGCCGAAAGACGCCGAGATCGACGACGAGCTTGCGAAGAAGTTCGGTGCCGATGACCTGGCCGCGCTGAAGGCGCAGATCGCCGAGCGTCTGGAAGCCGAATACCAGGGCGCCGCCCGCGCGGTGCTGAAGCGCTCGCTGCTGGACCAGCTGGACGGTATGGTCAAGTTCGACCTGCCCGCCAACCTGGTCGAGGCCGAGGCCAACCAGATCGCCCACCAGCTCTGGCACGAGGACAACCCGCATGAGCATGGCCACGATCACGGCCATATCGAGACGACGGACGAGCACAAGAAGCTGGCCGAGCGTCGCGTGCGTCTGGGGCTCCTCCTGGCCGAGATCGGCCGCAAGGCCGAAGTCAGCGTGACCGATGCCGAGATGACGCAGGCCGTCCTCGCCGCTGCCCGCCAGTATCCGGGGCAGGAGCGTCAGTTCTTCGAATTCGTGCAGAAGAACCCCCAGATGCAGCAGCAGCTGCGCGCGCCGGTCTTCGAGGACAAGGTCGTCGATCACCTCGTCGGCCTTGCGAAAGTGACCGAGAAGGAAATCTCGAAAGAGAAGCTCCAGAAGGCCGTCGAGGCGCTGGACGAGATGTAAGAGGCCGGTCAGGTCCGACGGGAGGGTATCAGGCCGCGCCTTCGGGTGCGGCCTTTTCGTTTCTCGCCTCGGCCCGGATCACCAGAAGCCCCGCGGCGATCAGCAGCGCGATGCCGGTCCAGGCCAGGGCGGTCGGAAGCTGCGACCAGAAGAGCCAGCCCCAAAGTACGCCCCAGATGATGAAGCTGTATTCGAAGGGCGCGACCGAGGACGAGGGCGCTGTGCGGTAGGCGTAGGTCAGAAGCGACAGGCCGACAGCGGCGATCACCCCGCAGGCCATGAAGAGCAGAAGATCCCGCGCCGGCATGTCCTGCCAGCCCCGGGTCAGAAAGGCCAGAGAGGGGTGGCTCGCGCCGTCATGGGCCCCGGTGCCGAAGACCGCAGCCAGGGCAAGGGCCGTGGCGAGGAAGGTCAGGTTGCCCCAGAACGTCATCGCGGCCGTTGTCTCGGTCCGGCCCAGCACGCGCGTCGCCAGCTGGGTCAGCGCATACCCCAGGGCGCCCAGCACGGGCAGGAGAGCGGCAGGGTCGAAGACGCTGCCGCTGGGGTTGAAGATCATCAGCATCCCGGCGAATCCCGCACCCAGCGCGAACAGGTTGGTCGGCCCGATCCGCTCCTTGAAGACAAGGGCCGCGATGATGGTGATGAAAAGCGGCGCGGTGAAGAACAGCGCCACCGTATCCGCCATCGGCATCGCGGCGAGGCCGAGGTAGTAGGCGGTGTAGGCCACGAAGTTCAGCAGGCCCCGTGCCAGCATCCAGCCCCAGTTCGGCGTGATGATCGTGCTCAGGCGGCCGTCCAGCACCCTTACGATGATCAGGAGCAGCGGAGCGGCCGTCAGGCTGCGGATGATCATCGCCTGATATAGCGGATAGTCGCCCGACAGGCGTTTCAGGATCACATCCTGAAGCGAAAAGACGGCGATTCCGACGACGAGCGCAAGGATGCCGCGGGTGGTGGCTGTCAGCTGCATGGCTGCCACGCTAGCCGCGCCAAGGCCTGTCGCTATTCTGCCGCCGACAGGCCCATGTCAAAGCGCGGCAAGCTTTGCGGCGGTCTCGGGCATCCGCTTCAGCGTCGTGCCGATATGCGCCCGCCATTGCGGCCCGCGCTCCATCGCGTCCTCGTAAGCCTCGCGGAGTTCATCCGGGCGGTCCTCGGCCAAAGCCTCGATCAGCAGCGCCGCCTGCGCCCGGTCCTTGCGGGATTTCAGCTGGTCGGGACCGGTGCGGCGGCGGTCAGCTATAATGAGCTTGTGGACGGCGTAGCGCTCGGGGCGAGGCACCTGGATAAGGACACCGGATCGGTATAGCGCCGCCGCCTTGATCGGTTCGGCGATCAGATAGTTCAGGAAATGCAAGGATTGAGCCGACACCCCCAAAGCAGGCAGGTCACGAATGTCTTCCTCGGGACGGAAGGATGGCGTCAGAAATTCGACGTAGGTGTCGGTTTGCGTTTGCCGCCATTTCCAGACGGCGGATCCGGACAGCGAGGGCACCGGAGCAAATTCCAGCTCTGCAAAGGTATTCGCCAGTGGTTCCTCGACATGGTCGCCCAGTGCCAGGGAAAGGCGCTCGAACTGTGCGATGTCGAGATCGTTGGTCTGGGCGACCTCGTCCTGGGCGAGACGGATACCCAGTTCGCCCTCGTAGTGGCGGAAGGCATGCGTTCCGACAACCGTGCCGCCCAAGCGGAACACGCCGGTCCTTGCCAGCGTGCTGTAGAGGCGGCCGGATGCCCCGTCGACAGGCAGGAAACCCTCGGCGCGCAGGATGCGAACCAGCCGCGTCCGGGATTCGGCGCGCAGCTTGGCATCCTGGGCCAGTCGGATATGATTCTCGATCCGGGCCGCCATTTCGGGGGTGTCCTCGCCAATATAGGCCTTCTTCACCTGATCGCCCACGCGATAGGTGTCGTACCAGTATCTGCGTCCCTTGCGATCTTCCCGTTTCGGCGTGCCCCGGATTGCAGCGACCTGATCATCCATCAGGGATCGCCGCAGGTCGTGATAGGCGGCTTGCGCCGTGGAGCTATGATAGTGCATGATGTTCTACAGTATTTTCTTTTGTAGAACATCGACTGATGTGCAACAAAAGTCAATTCCGTTGAACATCATCGGCCAACATAGGCACAGCAAAGAAAAACCGCGCCCGGGTGCCCGGACGCGGTTCGCAATCCCTTGACAGGAAAAGCTTATTCTTCCGATGCCGCCGCGCCGACTTCGTCGAACAGCTCGGCGATCTCGAACTCGGCCTGGGCTTCCGCCTCGGCGGCGAGTTCCTGGATCGACTTGCCAGAGGCCTGCAACTCGGCCTCTTCGACCGAACGGGCGACGTTCAGCTTGATCTTCACCGCAACTTCCGGGTGAAGCTGCACCGAAACCGTGTGCAGGCCCAGGTCCTTGATCGGGCGGTCCAGCACGATCTGGCCGCGGTTCACGGTGAAGCCCGCCTCGGTCGCGGCTTCCGCCGCATCGCGCGGCGTGACCGAACCATACAGCGCCCCGGCATCCGAGGCCGAGCGGATCACCACGAAGACCTGGCCGTCCAGCTTGGCGCCGACAGCCTCGGCCTCCTTGCGGGTTTCCAGGTTGGTGGCCTCCAGCTGGGCTTTCTTCACTTCGAACGACTTGATGTTCGCGTCGTTCGCGCGCAGCGCCTTGCCTTGCGGCAGCAGGAAGTTGCGGGCGTAGCCGTCCTTGACGTTCACGACCTCGCCCATCTGGCCAAGCTTGGCCACACGTTCCAGAAGGATGACTTGCATTGGCGTCGCTCCTTATTTCACGGCATAGGGCAGCAGGGCCAGGAAGCGGGCGCGCTTGATGGCCGTGGCCAGTTCACGCTGCTTCTTCGCCGAGACTGCGGTGATGCGGGACGGGACGATCTTGCCGCGCTCGGAGATGTAGCGCTGGAGAAGACGGGTGTCCTTGTAGTCGATCGCCGGAGCGTTGTCGCCCGAGAAGGGGCAAACCTTGCGGCGGCGGAAAAACGGTTTGTTCGCCATGGTTTATGTCCTTTCTCAGATCAACGGCGCGGAGCGCCGAACGACGGGCGGTCGCCACGGTCGCCGAACGACGGACGCTCGCGGCGTTCGCCGCCAAAGCCGCCGCGGTCGCCACGATCCGAACGCTCGCCATCGCGGTCACGCTCGTCGCGCTTCTGCATCTGGACCGAGACGCCCTCGGCGTGCTTGTCGACCTTGATGGTCAGCACGCGCATCACGTCGTCGTGCAGCCGCATCAGGCGTTCCATTTCCTGCACGGCCGCGGCGGGCGCGTCCGACTTCAGGA
>NZ_DAIQAT010000212.1:0-4716 GCF_036781545.1 Tabrizicola sp. | reverse complement strand
ACCCAGGGCTCGCCCATCGGGCTGTCGGTCTCGTCCAGGATCACCGTCACCGTCACAAGGCCATTCAGCGCCATGCGGATGCGGTCGCGCACCACCCCGTCCAGCGCCCCGATCAGCGCGGTGCCGTCGAGGTAGAGCCGCCCGGTTTCCACATATTCCGCCACTTCCGGCACGTCGCCGGAAAGGTCCAGCATCGTCCCGTTGGGCGCCACCGCCGCCGCGATCCCGGCCTCGGTCGCGATGCGGACATGCTCAGACAGGTGCCGGTGCTCGCCATGCATGGGGATCAGCATATCGGGAAGGACGAGACGGTGGACATGTTCCAGATCCGGGCGGTTGGCATGGCCCGAGACGTGGTATTTCCCGCCCTGATCGTCGATCACCTGCACGCCCATTTCGGAGAAGGCATTCCAGACCCTCAGCACGTCGCGTTCGTTGCCGGGGATGGTCTTCGAGGAAAACAGGAAGGTGTCGCCCTCCTTCATCTCGATCCCCAGATACTTGCCACGGCTGAGCTGCGCCGAAGCTGCCCGGCGTTCGCCTTGCGAGCCTGTCACCAGCAGCATCAGATTGCGGCGCGGCACCTCCAGCGCCTCATCCGGCGTCACGGTCTTCGGGAACCCCGACAGCACCGCCGCCTCTTCCGCCGCCGACAGCATCCGCTTCATTGACCGGCCGAGGACGCAGATCGTCCGGCCCGCCGCCCGGCCCGCTTCGGCCAGCGTCTTCAGACGCGCGACGTTCGATCCGAAGGTCGTCGCCACCACCATGCCGGTCCGGCTGCGGATCAGCTCGGCCAGGGGCTCGGCGAGCGTCGCTTCGGACCGGCCCTCATGGGTCGAGAAGACGTTGGTGGAATCGCAGGTCATCGCCTTGACCGGACGCTCCGCCACGATCTCGCTGATCCGGGCGTCGTCCCAGCCTTCGCCCACCACCGGCGTGTGGTCGATCTTGAAATCCGCCGAGTGGAAGATGCGGCCCGCCGGCGTGTCGATGACCAGCGCCGAAGACTCCGGGATGGAATGCGAGACGGGGACGAACTGCACCTTGAACGGCCCGGCCTCCACGGTCGCTGGCCGGGGGTCGACAGTGACGATCTGGTCCAGGGGCAGTCCCGCCTCGTCGAACTTCAGCCGCCCGATGGTCGCGGTGAAGCGGCGGCAGTAGACCTTTTTGCCAAGCTGGGGCCACAAGGGCGCCAGCGCGCCGATATGGTCCTCATGCGCATGGGTGATGAAGATCGCCTCCAGCCGGTCCAGCTTGTCGTGCAGCCAGCTGACATCGGGCAGAATCAGGTCCACCCCCGGCGACGTGTCCATGTCCGGGAAGGCCACGCCCAGGTCGACCAGGATCAGCCGTTCCTTGCCCTTCGGCCCATAGCCGTAGACATAGGAGTTCATGCCGATCTCGCCGGCGCCGCCGAGGGGAAGGTAGATAAGGCGGTTCATGCGGTGTCCTTGTTGTAGTCGTTGATCAGGACGAGACCATGCATGGTCAGGTCGTCCTCGATGGAATGGAACAGTTCGGTCCCCTGAGCGAAAAGCGAGGCGAGGCCCCCGGTCGCGATCACTTTCATCGGCCGGTCGCGTTCGCGCCGCACCTCGCGCACGATGCCCTCGACAAGGCCGACATAGCCCCAATACACGCCCGACTGCATGCAGGCCACCGTATTCGTGCCGATCGCCTTCGCCGGCTTGGCCACATCGACGTGAGGCAGGGCGGCGGCGGCCATGTGAAGCGCTTCAAGGGACAGGTTGACGCCCGGCGCGATGACCCCGCCGATATAGGCGCCGTCGCTGTCGACCACGTCGAAAGTGGTGGCCGTGCCGAAATCGACCACGATCAGGTCGCCCCCCTGACGGTCGAAGCCCGCAACGGTGTTGACCAGCCGGTCGGGGCCGACAGTGGTGCCCTGGTCGACGCGGGGCGCGACGGGAAGCCTGCAGTCGGGCTTGCCCACGACCAGCGGGCGGCAGTTGAAGTAGCGGTCGCAGAGGACGCGCAGGTTGAAGACCACGCGCGGCACGGTGGAGGAGATGATCGCCTCGGTGATCTCGGCCTCGGTCTTGCGCAGCGCCATCAGCGAGGAGAGCCAGACGAAATATTCGTCCGCCGTCCGCCGGTGATCGGTGGCGATGCGCCAGGTCGCAAGAAAGCGCGCGCCGTCCCAGATCGAGAAGACGGTGTTGGTGTTGCCGCAGTCGATGGCGAGAAGCATGCAAGCCCCTGTTGATGATGCGGAAGTCTAAAGTTTTTCCAGAAAAATTTTAGACGTCCGGACGCAGTCGGTCAAAAGAACACCTCGGCGGCGGGGATAGCAAGCCTGCCCTGCGGGGTCCGCAGGATCAGGTTGCCCGCCGCGTCGATGGTCTCGAACACCCCTTCACGGGTCACCTCTCCGGTGCGGGCGCGGATGGTTTCACCAAGGCGCGCGGCATGGGTCAGCCAGGCCTCGCGCAGGGGGGCGAAGCCTTCGGCCTGGAAGAGGGCTTCCCAGCGCTCGTAGGCGCGGACGAGGGCGTCAAGGAAGGCCTCGGGTGTGACACGCAACCCGGTTTCGTGCAAAAGCGAGACGGGGGGGACCGCTCCGGGTTCCACCTGCGCAGGGTCGGGCGCGGCAATCAGGTTGACGCCGATGCCGATACAGAGGACCGGGGCGGGTCCGCTCAGCCCCTGGCTTTCCAGCAGGATGCCCGCCAGCTTGCCGCCGTTGCAGAGCACATCGTTCGGCCATTTCAGGGCAAAGCTGTCGGGAAGCCCCGTCATCTGCACCAGCGCATCGCGCAAAGCGAGTGCCGCAGCGAAGGAGCGCAGCGCGACCGTTTCGGGCGGTTCCGTCGGTTTCAGGACAAGGGTGCCGTGGAAGTTGCCCAAGGGACTGGTCCAGGGTCTTGCCCGGCGACCGCGCCCGGCGGTCTGGAGCCCGGCGACGATCCAGGTCGGCCCCGGCAAAGCCGAAGCCCGCCGGAAGCCTTCGGCATTGGTGCTGTCGATCTCGGGCAGGGTGATGCGCCCTGCCCCGCCCCTACCGGACAAGCGCTTCGGCGGCGACGGCAGCCGCTGGTTCGATGCCGAACAGGTTCACGATCCCCACGACCATGATCGCGGCCACAGCCACCAGCATCGCCCATTGCACCGGGGCCATGCGGCTGTCGACCGGCTCCTGCTCGGCCCCGAAATACATGAAATAGACGATGCGCAGGTAGTAGAAGGCACCGATGACCGAGGCCACCGCCCCCGCCACCGCCAGCCAGACCCAGCCTGCATCGACGGCAGCCTTCAGGACGTAGAACTTCCCGATGAAGCCGACCGTCGGCGGAACGCCCGCCAGCGAGAACAGCAGCACCAGCATGGCCAGCGCCTTCAGGGGTTCCTTCTTCGCGAACTGGTTCAGGCCGGCGATGTCGCTGACGGGGCGGCCGTCACGCTCCATCGACAGGATGAAGGCGAAGGTGCCGACGTTCATCGTGACGTAGATCGCCATGTAGATCAGCGTCGCCTGCACCCCGTAAGCGGTGCCGACGCAGAGCCCAATCAGCGCATAGCCCATATGGGCGATCGAGGAATAGGCCATCAGCCGCTTGATGTCGCGCTGGCCGATGGCGGCGACGGCCCCAAGGAACATCGAGGCGACCGCAAGGCCCGCCAGCACCTGCCCCCATTGGGCCGGGATGCCACCGAAGGCGTCCTGCACCAGCCGGGCGATCAGCCCCATCGCGGCGACCTTCGGCGCGGTGGCGAAGAAGGCGGTCACGGGTGTGGGCGAGCCTTCGTAGACGTCGGGCGTCCACATGTGGAAGGGCGCGGCGCTGACCTTGAAGGCAAGACCCGCCAGCATGAACACCAGCCCGAACAGAAGGCCCAGCGGCACGCCGTCTTGCAGCGTGGTCAGGATGCCCGCGAACTGGGTGGTCCCGGCATAGCCATAGACCAGCGAGGCGCCGTATAGCAGCAGGCCGGAGGAGAGCGCGCCAAGGACGAAATACTTCAGCCCCGCCTCTGACGACTTCGCGCTGTCCCGCCGCATCGAGGCCACGACGTAAAGCGACAGCGATTGCAGCTCCAGCCCCATGTAAAGCGTGATCAGGTCGGCGGCCGAGACCATGACCATCATGCCCGTGACCGCCAGCGTGACGAGGATCGGGTATTCAAACCGCAGCAACTCGCGCCGGGTCATATAGTCCTGGCTCATCGCCAGCACCGCCGCTGCCGACAAAAGGATCGTCACCTTGGCGAAGCGCGCGAAGGGGTCGTCGGTGAAGAGGCCGGAGAACACCGTCCGCTCCCCCGCCCCGGCGGCGCCGATGTACAAAGCCAGCGCCACGAACAGCCCCGCCGTCGCCCAGACCAGCGTGGCGGCCAGCCGGTCCTTGCCGGTGTAGACCGCGGCGAGCAACGCGATCATGGCGTAGAGCGCCAGCACGATCTCGGGCAGAAGCGTCTGGAAATCGGCGGAGGTCATTCGGAATGTCCTTCGTTCAGGGCCAGGCCATCCGCAGACTGGGCGGCCTGGTATTCGGTGACGAGGGCCGAGACGGAGGGCCCGATGATATCGGTCACGAGGCTGGGGTAGATGCCGAGGATCAGGGTCGCGGCGATCAGCGGCGCGAAGATGCCCTTCTCGCGGCGGTCCATGTCGGTGATCGAGCGCAGCGCCTCCTTGATCAGGTCGCCGAAGACGACCCGGCGGTAAAGCCACAGCGCATAGGCCGCCGA
>NZ_DAIQAT010000211.1:0-4801 GCF_036781545.1 Tabrizicola sp. | reverse complement strand
GCAGTGTCTTCCGCGGCGATCTTGATGCTGGCGAGCTTGCCGAATCCGGTGTTCACCCCATAGACCGCCACGCTGCCGTTCGCGGCCGCGGCGATATGGCCCGCGGCCCGTTCGATACCGTGCCGGGCACTGTCGTCCAGCCGGGCGGGCAGCCGCTCGCGGAAGATACGCTCCAGTTGCGCGAGCGAGACCTTGCCGGGGATCAGGAGTTCAGGCGTCAAGACAGCCTCCGAAGATGCGGGTGGAAAGCGGCGTGGCGCCGATGCGGTAGGAAAGTTCCGCCGGATGGTCGGCGTCCCAGATGCAGAGGTCGGCGCGCAGGCCGGGGGCGATGTGGCCGCGGTCGGTCAGGCCCAGGGCGCGGGCGGCATTCACCGTCGTTCCCAGCAGTGCCTCCTCGGGCGTCAGGCGGAAGAGGGTGCAGGCCATGTTCATCGCCAAGGTCAGCGAGGCGAGCGGCGAGGAGCCGGGGTTGAGGTCGGTCGCCACCGCCATCGGCACGCGACCCATGCGCAGGGCCTGGATCGGCGGCGCCTGCGTCTCGCGCAGGGTGTAGAAGGCGCCGGGCAGGATCACGGCAACGGTGCCTGCCTGCGCCATCGCGGCGATCCCTTCGTCCGAGAGATATTCCAGATGGTCCGCCGACAGCGCGCCGTGCCTCGCCGCGAAGGCCGCGCCGCCCTGATCGGTCAGCTGCTCGGCATGAAGCTTCACCGGCAGGCCAATCGCCCGCGCCTCGGCGAAGAGGGGGGCGAGTTCGTCCACCGAGAAGGCGATGGTTTCGCAGAAGGCGTCCACCGCATCGACCAGCCCTTCCTCATGGGCCGCGCGGAGCGAGGGCCGCGCGACCTCGGCGATGTAACCCATTGCATTGCCCTTGAATTCCGGCGGGATCGCATGGGCGGCGAGATGCGTGGTCCTCACCGTCACCGGGCGGTGCTGTCCGATCCGGCGGGCGGTGCGGAGCATCTTCAGCTCGTCCGCGACCGTCAGCCCGTAGCCGGATTTCACCTCGATCGTGGTGGCGCCTGAGGCGATCAACTGGTCGACGCGGGGCAGGGCCTTCGCCAGAAGCTCGTCCTCCGATGCCGCGCGGGTGGCGGTGACGGTGGAAAGAATGCCGCCGCCGGCACGGGCGACCTCCTCGTAGCTCGCCCCCTTCAGCCGCAGCTCGAACTCCACGGCACGATGGCCCGCGAAGACGGCATGGGTGTGGCAGTCGATCAGGCCGGGGGTGACAAGGCGACCCGCACAATCATGCTCGGGCAGCGCGCGATATCCAGCGGGCAGGTCGGCCATCGGCCCGGCCCAGGCGATCCGGTCGCCGTCCAGCGCCAGGGCAGCGTCAGGGATCAGGCCATAGCCTTCCGTCATCGTTGCAAGGGTGGCGTGGGTCAGGAGCATTGTCTTGCCTTATGCGTGGTGTATTGGCTAATATGTCTAGACATAATTCAAGTCAAGTGAGTCGCCATGATCCTGCACGCCGAGACTGCGCTTCTGCCCGAGGGCTGGGCCCGGGATGTCCGCATCGTCGTGGAAGAGGGGCGCATCGCCTCGGTCAGCCCCGGCGCGGTGCCCGAAGGGCTGGCGCATGGCTGCCTTCTGCCCGCCCCGGTCAACCTGCATTCACACACCTTCCAGCGGGCGATGGCCGGGCTGACCGAGGCGCGGACGGCGGGGCAGGACAGTTTCTGGACCTGGCGCGCGCTGATGTATCGCTTCCTCGAGCGGCTCTCGCCCGAGGATGTGCAGGCCATCGCCGCGCAGGCGATGGTGGAGATGGCGGAATCGGGCTTTTCGGCGGTCTGCGAGTTTCACTACCTGCATCACCCGGTTGGCGGCGGCACCTATGCCGATCCGGCGGAGATGTCGGCCCGGATCGCGGCGGCGGCGGGGGAGACCGGGCTGGGCCTCACCCACCTGCCGGTGATCTACGAACAGGGCGGCGTCGATGGCCGCGCGCTCGCCGGGGGGCAGCTGCGGTTCGGCGCCACGCCCGAGGTCTATGCGCAGGTGCTGGAGGGGGCAGGGCGCGCGCTGGCGAACATGCCCGATGCAGTGCTGGGCGTCGCACCCCACAGTTTGCGCGCGGTCAGCCAGAACACCCTCGCGCGGGTTGCGGGGATGGTTCCCGGCGGGCCGGTGCATATCCACATCGCCGAGCAGGTCGCCGAGGTGGCCGAGGTTCAGGCCGCCTGGGGCGCGCGTCCCGTCGACTGGGCCGTGAAAAACCTGCCACTGGACCGGCGCTGGTGCATGATCCATGCGACCCAGATGACCGCGGAGGAGACCGCCGCGCTGGCCCGGACCGGGGCGGTCGCGGGGCTTTGCCCGATCACCGAGGCGAACCTCGGCGACGGCATCTTCGATGCGCCCGGCTGGCTGGCGGCGGGCGGTGCCTTCGGGGTGGGCAGCGACAGCAACATCCGCATCTCGCTGGCCGAGGAGTTGCGACTTCTGGAATACTCCCAGCGGCTGAACCTGAAGGCGCGCGCGGTGCTGGCCGACAGCCGCTCGACCGGGCGGTTCCTGTGGGAGGGTGCGGCCAGGGGTGGCGCGCAGGCGGCGGGACGCGCGGGCGGGGCAATCGCCGTGGGGCAATGGGCCGACCTGCTGGCGCTTGACACCGGCGACCTGCGGCTTGAGGGGCTGGCGGGCGACCAGTTGCTTGACGCCTTCCTTTTCGCGGGACGCGACGGGCTTGTCACTGACCTCTGGTCCGCCGGGCGCCACATCGTCCGCGAGGGCCGCCACATCGCCCGCGAGGCGGTGGAGACCCGCTTTCGCGCCACCATGCGCCGCCTGCGCGAGGCGCTGTGACCCTCGGCTGGGAGGACATCCGCGCCGAGGTCCTGCGCCGCATCCGCGCGCGCGACTGGCCCCCCGGTGCGCTGATCCCCGGCGAGGAGGCCCTCTCGGTGGAGTTCGGCGTGGCCCGTGCGACCGTCAACCGCGCGCTGACGGCGCTCGCCGAGGCGGGCGTGCTGGAGCGCAAGAAACGCGCCGGGACGCGGGTGGCCGAACTGCCGGTGCGAAGGGCGCGGCTGGAGATTCCGGTGATCCGGCTGGATGTTCTGGGACGCGGCCTCGCCTACGGCTTCAAGCTCCTGGCCGACCGCACCCAGCCTGCGCCGGTCCCCGTCACCGCCCGCCTCGGCCTGCCCGAGGGCGCCCCGATGCGCTATCTCGAAACCCTGCATCTCGCCGGCGGGCGGCCCTTCGTGCTGGAAACCCGCTGGCTGAACCCCGCCGTCCTGCCCGCGCCGCTGCCCGACTTCGCGGCGGTCAGCGCGAACGAATGGCTGGTCACGCATGTGAGCCTCGTCTCCGGCGACATCGCCTTCACCGCCGAACCCGCCACCCGGCGCGAGGCGGAGGTGCTGGGCATCCCCCCCGGCACGGCACTTCTGGTGGCCGAGCGGACAACCCACGGCACCGAAGGCCCGGTGACGCTGGTGCGCCTCGCCCATGCCCCGGGGCATCGGGTGCAAATGGTGTTCTAGGCAGAGGGCTTGGGCATATTGCCCATCCCCCGCGCTCTCTCATCCCGCGAAATGCCGGGAGACAAGCTGCGTCAGCTTGCGGTGCAGCGCCAGCGTCCGATGCCGGATATGGATCGCGGCAAAGACCGGCTGGCGCAGCTCGGGGGCGTCCGCCACCATCATGAACCGGCCCCCCGCGACCAGTTCTTCCGCCGTCTTCTCCAGCACATAGCCCGATCCGCCCATCGCCATCAGCAGCGAGACCACCGACCCTGACTGCCCGACGGACACCGCCGAAGCCGCCAGGTCGGGGGTCATCTGGCGGTGCATCTCCTCGAAAGCGGGGGAGAAATGCGCGAAGACGAAGCGCTCCGGGCGCACTTCGGCCAGGCGGGGGGTGTCGGTTGAGACCATGCGGTAGATCACGTCGCCCACGCTTTCGAAATGCAGGTCGGGGTGGGGCTTGGGGCTGAACATCACCGCGAAGTCGAGGATGCCGGTCAGCAGGTCGGCGCACATCTGGTTGGAATAGTCGGGTTCGATGTAGAAGGCGGTCTCCGGCATCGCCACCCGGAACCGCGCCACCCAGTCGCCGAGGTAGACCGCCGCGAGGTCGTTCTGGATGCCGAGCCGCATCAGCTGCGACGCCCCCTGCGGAATCTGGATGCGCCGCCGCGCCTCGTTCCATTCGTGGCGCAGCGCGCGGGCATGGGGCTCGAAACGCTTGCCTTCCGGGGTGAGGTCGGTCCCCGCGCGGGAGCGGTCGAAGAGCCGGCTGCCGACCGCCTGTTCCAGCGCCGTGACGCGGGCCGAGACGGTGGACTGGGTGATCCGAAGCCGCTCTGCCGTGCGGTGGAAGCTGCGGGTCTCGGCGAGGTCGAGAAAGGTGTCGAGAAGGTCGATCTGCATGGATTCGGGCCGTGGCGCTTGGGACTGGCCCCGGGGAGCTTCGCCCCCCGGACCCCCGGAGGATATTCGGGAACGGAAGAAGGAGCGTGATCGGGTTTCCCGATCAATACCCCGGTCCCGCCCGAATTGAAAGCGGGCGCGTGGCGGCGGATAGTGGGCGCAAGGGCAGGGAGGCGGTCATGGCGGAATTTGCGCAAGCGCGGGTGGTGATCATCGGCGGCGGGGCGGTGGGGGCCTCGGCCTTGTATCATCTGGCGAAGGCGGGCTGGACCGACGCACTGCTCCTGGAGAAGAACGAGCTGACGGCGGGGTCAACCTGGCATGCCGCCGGGAACGTGCCGACCTTTTCGGCCTCCTGGTCGATCATGAACATGCAGCGCTATTCGGCCAGCCTCTACCGCGGGCTGGGC
>NZ_DAIQAT010000210.1:0-4862 GCF_036781545.1 Tabrizicola sp. | reverse complement strand
TTCAGCCGGATGAACCCTTCCGCATCCTTCTGGTCATAGGCGCCGGCATCCTCCTCGAAGGTGACGTGCTTCTCGGAATACAGCGACTCCTCCGACCACCGCGCGACCGTCACCGCCCGCCCCTTGTAAAGCTTGACCCGCACCGTCCCCGACACATGCTCCTGCGTCTTGTCGATCAAGGCCTGCAACGCCTCCCGCTCGGGGCTGAACCAGAACCCGTTGTAGATCAGCTCGGCATAGCGCGGCATGATGCTGTCCTTCAGATGGCCAGCCCCCGCATCCAGCGTGATCTGCTCGATCCCCCGGTGCGCTTCCAGAAGGATCGTCCCCCCGGGCGTCTCGTAGACCCCCCGCGACTTCATCCCGACGAAGCGGTTCTCCACCAGATCCAGCACGCCCACGCCATGCTTGCCGCCCAGCTCGTTCAGCCGGGTCAGGATCGTGGCGGGCGACAGCCGCTCGCCGTTGATCGCCACCGCATCGCCCTTTTCGAAGGTGATCTCGACCATCTCGGCCTGATCGGGGGCTTCCTCGACCGGAACCACCCGCTGCAGCACATAGTCCGGGAACTCCTCCGCCGGGTTCTCCAGCACGCGGCCCTCCGACGAGGTATGCAGCAGGTTCGCATCCACCGAGAATGGCGCCTCGCCCCGCTTGTCCTTGGCGATCGGAATCTGGTTCGCCTCGGCGAACTCCAGCAGTTTCGTGCGGCTGGTCAGGTCCCACAGCCGCCAGGGCGCGATGACCTTGATCGCCGGGTCCAGCGCGGCGGCGGAGAGCTCGAACCGCACCTGGTCGTTGCCCTTGCCCGTCGCCCCATGCGCCACCGCATCCGCCCCGGTCTCATGCGCGATCCGCACCAGATGCTGGCTGATCAGCGGCCGGGCAATCGAGGTTCCCAGCAGATACAGCCCTTCGTAGAGGGCGTTTGCCCGGAACATCGGGAAGACGAAGTCGCGCACGAATTCCTCGCGCACATCGACGATATGGATGTTCTCCGGCTTGATCCCCAGAAGGATCGCCTTGGCCCGCGCCGGTTCAAGCTCTTCGCCCTGACCCAGGTCGGCGGTGAAGGTCACCACCTCGCAGCCATATTCCGTCTGCAACCATTTCAGGATGATCGAGGTATCGAGCCCGCCCGAATAGGCAAGGACGACTTTCTTGGGCTTCAGCATCGGGAAGGCTCCCCCATTCGCGCGGTTTTGCTGGCGATTAAAGCCAAACGCCCCCAAGGGCAAGGATAGCCCTGTGCCCCTTACAATCCCGGCATGCCAAGGCATTCCTTGCCACCGGCCCGCCCATCCGGCATCTGAGAAGGATGACCCAGTTCAGCACCGCCGCCCGCCAAGCCACCGCCGCCCTGCGCGAGCTGTTTCCCGAGACACCGTTGCAGCGGAACGACTTCCTGTCGGCCCGCCACGACGCCGAGATCTGGCTGAAGCGGGAGGACCTGACCCCGGTCCGCAGCTACAAGCTGCGCGGGGCGTTCAACGCGATGCGCAAGGTGCGCGACACGCGGCCCGACCAGCGCCAGTTCGTCTGCGCCAGCGCCGGAAACCATGCGCAGGGGGTGGCTTTCGCCTGCCGCCACTTCGGGGTCGAGGGGGTGATCTTCATGCCCGTCACCACGCCGCAGCAGAAGATCGACAAGACCCGCGTCTTTGGCGGCGACAATGTGCGGATCGAGCTGACGGGCGACTATTTCGACCAGACCCTCGCCGCCGCCCAGGCCTATTGCGCCGAACGGCAGGCGCATTTCCTGTCGCCCTTCGACGACCCCGACGTGATCGAGGGCCAAGCCTCGGTCGCGGTGGAGATGCTGGAGCAGCTGGGCCGCGCGCCCGATCTGGTGGTGCTGCCGGTGGGCGGCGGCGGGCTTGCCTCGGGCGTCACCGGCTATCTGCGCGAGGTCGCGCCCGGGACCGGCTTCCGCTTCGTCGAGCCGCTGGGCGGCGCCAGCCTGACCGCCGCGCTGCAGGAGGGGGCTCCGGCAAAACTACCCAAGATCAACAGCTTCGTGGATGGCGCCGCCGTGGCGCGGGTCGGGGACAACACGTTCCGGATGCTGTCATGGGTCGATCCGGCCCATGTGCTGCTGGCGCCCGAGGACCGCATCTGCGTGACCATGCTGGAGATGCTGAACCACGAAGGCATCGTGCTGGAACCGGCAGGGGCGCTGTCGGTCGATGTGCTGCCCGAACTGGCCGAGGAAATCCGTGGCAAGACGGTGGTCTGCGTCACCTCGGGCGGCAACTTCGACTTCGAGCGCCTGCCCGAGGTCAAGGAACGTGCGCAGCGCTTTGCGGGGCTTAAGAAGTACTTCATTCTGCGGATGCCCCAACGTCCGGGCGCGCTGCGGGAATTCCTGAATCTGCTCGGCCCGGATGACGACATCACCCGCTTCGAATACCTGAAGAAATCCGCGCGCAACTTCGGATCGGTCCTGATCGGGATCGAGACCCGCAAGGCCGACGGCTTCGCCCGGTTCACCGAACGCATGGACGCGGCGGGCCTCGCCTTCCGCGACATCACCAGTGACGAGGCGCTGTCGGAGTTCCTGATCTAGGCCGCGCCCGCCTGACCTGCCGACAACCCGCCCAACAGGCTGGCGCGCGAGGCCCGGTAGATCGCCGCGACCTGCGCGGCATCGACCGCGTCGACCTGTCCGGCGGCGGCCTTGCGCTCGCCCTCCTGGCAGATCGCGGCAAGGTCCGAGAGCCCCAGATTCAACGCGCTGCCCTTCAGGAAATGCAGCTGCCCCTCCACCTCATCAGGGGCCAGGCCCGCCACCAGCGCGCCGACCGCGCCTTCTGCTTCGTCCAGGAACATATCGGCGACCTCGATGAATCCTTCTGTGCCGATCTCCTCCCGCAATTCCTCAACCCGTTTCCAGTCGATCATGGCGAAACACCCCGCTACCCATGCAGCACTCTGCCATCATCGCCGTTAACAAATGGTGGCCGCCGGTTCCTCAAGCGCCGCGCATTTTAGCTTTCACCCCCCGTTAACCCCCGCCGCGCAACCTGCCTGCATCGGAGGTCCGGGTCGTGTCTGCCAGTGCCATGAAAGCTGAAGAGTTTCCGTCGGCCGTCCTGTCGCGCCATGTGATGGTGGTGGACGACAGCCGCGCGCAGCGGCACATGGTCTCGATGCAGCTCCGGCGCTGGGGTTACCGGGTCACCGAATGCGAATCGGCGCTGGTCGCGCTGGACCTCTGCCGTGATCTGGACATCGATATCATCATCAGCGACTGGATGATGCCCGGCATGACTGGCCTGGATTTCTGCCGCGAATTCCGTGCCTTGGGCCGGGAAAGCTATGGCTACTTCGTCCTTCTGACCTCCAAGTCGGAAAAGACCGAGATCGCCGACGGGCTGGAGGCGGGGGCCGATGACTTCCTGACGAAACCCGTCGCCTCGAACGAACTTCGCGCCCGCCTGCGCGCGGGGGAGCGGATGCTTGCCATGCAGGCCGAGCTGCTGGCGAAGAACAAGGTCATCGTCTCGACCCTCGTCGAATTGCAGAAGCTTTACGATTCGCTCGACCGCGACCTGATCGAGGCGCGGAAGCTGCAACAGACCCTGATCCGCGACCGGGTGCGTGACTATGGCTGGGCGCGCGTCTCGCTGATCCTGCGCAATTCGGGGCGGGTGGGCGGCGATCTGGTGGGCAGCTTCCCGGTGGATGACGACCGGCTGGTGGTCTATTCGATCGACGTGTCCGGCCATGGCGTGGCTTCGGCGATGATGACGGCCCGGCTGGCGGGGTTCCTCACCGGCTCCTCGCCGGAGCAGAACCTTGCCTTCCAGAAGGGGCCGGAGGGCGATCATCTCCTCCTTCCCCCCGCTGCCGTCGTCGAACGCTTCAACCGGCTGATGCTGGAGGAAATCCAGGCCGAACAATATTTTACCATGGTCTTCGCGGTGATCGACCGGCGCACTGGGCGGCTTGACCTGGTGCAGGCCGGCCATCCGCATCCGATGCTGATCCGCGCCGACGGGCAGGTGCAGAGGCTGGGCAGCGGCGGCCTTCCCATCGGCCTGATCCCCGAAGCGGGATTCGACCCGGTCACGGTCCCCTTCCAGCCCGGCGACCGGCTGATTCTCTGCTCGGACGGGTTCACCGAATGCCCGCTGCCGAACGGCCGGGATTTCGGCGAGGACGGGCTGATCGAAAGCCTGCGCGCCTCGGCCCACCTGTCCGGCCCTGACCTGCTGGAGGCGATGGTCTGGGACCTGACCCGCGCGGCGGAGAGTGATTCGTTTCCCGATGACGTCTCGGGGATCGTGCTCGACCTTCTACCCGAGGTGTCGGGCCAGCATCGCCCGGTCACCGGCATTGCCCAGCCGGGTCAGCGCCTCGGCGACGGGTAGCCAGACTGCCGTGTGCCCCGGCTCGGACGGCGGACCCAGCCGCAGCACGGGCCGCGCCAGATAGACGGTGCACAGCTTCTCGGCCCAGATCTCGTATTCCGGCATGAAGGTGAACCGCCGGAACGCCCCCAGATGCCGCGTCACCGCGATCTTCCAGCCGGTTTCCTCATAGACCTCGCGGTGCAGCGCCGGGATCGGCTGTTCCCCCCGGTCGATGCCGCCGCCGGGCAACTGGAACTCCGGCACCGGGGCGGCCTGATGCGTCGCGAGGATATGGTCGCCGTCCAGCAGGATCGCGTAGACTCCCGGCCGACGGATGTACTTCTGCCCGGGTTTTACCGCCTCGCCATAGCGCCGGATCATCCGTCCCCCCTTGGACCTTCGGTTGCTCTGCCTATATAGGCGCGATATGCCAGCACTGGCACCATCAGGAAATCCCCGAATGACCACCGGAACGCAGATCGCCTGGGACGATTCCGTCCTGCCATT
>NZ_DAIQAT010000209.1:0-4908 GCF_036781545.1 Tabrizicola sp. | reverse complement strand
AGATGCCCGGCCATCGGGAAACCCATGACACCCAAGCCAAGAAATGCCACTTTCGCCATATGCGCCCCCTGCGTGTTGCCCTTCATCGGCGCATCGACTAGGAACCGATCCGCCTCCCGCCGTCAAGGACAGGGCCCCATGGACAACCCCAAATGCTGACCGCCTTTCGCTGGCTGATCCGGATCGTCGCCGGGCTGATCGTGCTTGGCCTGATCGCGGCCTGCCTCGCCTATTACATCCTGTCGCGGTCGCTGGTGGACTATGACGAGGATTTCACCGTGCGCGGCATCTCGGCCCCGGTGGAGATCGTGCGGAACAACGACAACGTGCCGCATATCTTCGGCAAGACCGACCGGGACGTGTTCTTCGCGCTGGGGTTCGCCCATGCGCAGGACCGGCTGTGGCAGATGACGATGCTGCGGCGGACGGCGCAGGGGCGGCTGTCGGAAATCTTCGGCCCGGCGACGGTGAAGGTGGACGAGCTGATGCGGCGCTATGACCTGTATGGCCTGGCGCTGCAATCGGTGCAGGCGCAGGATCCCGAGACGCTGGCGGCGCTGGAGGCCTATTCGGCCGGGGTGAACGCCTGGATCGAGGAGGTGAACAAGGGTGCGCGGGGCCGCGGTGCGCCGGAGTTCTTCCTGTTCGAGCCGGAAATCTCGGCCTGGGCCCCGGCGGATTCGATCGCGATCCTGAAGCTGATGGCCCTGCAGCTGTCGAGCGCCTTGCAGACCGAGGTGCTGCGGGCGCGCGTGTCGCTCTTGCTGCCGCCCGCGCGGTTGGCGGACATCCTGCCCGACGATCCGAGCCAGGGGGTGGCGGCGCTGCCGGATTATGCGTCGCTGGTGCCGGGGGTGGTGCCGTCCTCGAAGCCGGTGGAGTTTGCCGAGGGGCCGTTCTCTCCGGTGGCCGATCCGGGGATGGCGGGGGCCTCGAATGCCTGGGCGGCGATGCCGGGGCGGTCGGCGGCAGGGGGCAGCCTTCTGGCCAACGACCCGCATCTGAGTCTGACGGCACCGACGATCTGGTATCTGGCGCGGCTGGAGCTGTCGACGGGGGGGGTGATCGGCGGGACGATCCCCGGCGTGCCGCTGGTGCTGGTCGGGCGCAGCGACAAGCTGGGCTGGGGGCTGACCACGGCCTATGTCGACGATCAGGACGTGGTGATCGAGGCGCTGAACCCGGAAAATTCCGAGGAGTACAAGACGCCGGAAGGCTGGGCGCGGTTTCAGAGCCGCCAGTCGATCATCAAGGTCAAGGATTCCGAGCCGGTGACGCTGACGCTGCGCTGGTCCGAGCACGGGCCGATCCTGCCGGGGGGGCATTACGACCTGGGGTCGATCACGCCGGGGGGGCATGTGGCGGCGATCAGCTGGACGGCGCTGACCGGGGCGGACACGTCGATCAGCGGGGCGATGGCGCTGATGCGGGCCGGGACGGTCGATCAGGCGATAGAGGCGGGGCGGAAGGTGGTGGCCCCGGCGCAGAACGTGATGCTGGCGGACGGCACCGGGATCGCGCTGCAGGTGATGGGGGCGATCCCGGCGCGGGATGCGGGGCATCCGTCGCAGGGGCGGCTGCCCGCGCTGGGGTCGGATCCACGGGTGGGCTTCAAGGGGGTGCAGCCCTATGAGGAGAACCCGAGCTTCCGCGATCCGGCCTCGGGCCTTCTGGGCAACACCAACAACAAGACGGTGGACCGGCCCTTCCCGAACCATGTGAGCTTCGACTGGGGCGACACGCAGCGCATCCAGCGCTGGCTGACGCTGATGAAGGCGCGGGGGGTGCATACGCGGGAAAGCTTCATCGAGGCGCAGCTGGATACGGTCAACCCGACGGCGCGGTCGCTGCTGCCGCTGATCGGGGCGGACCTGTGGTTCACCGGCGAGGCGGCGCCCGAGGGCACGCCGGAACGGCTGCGGCAGCGGGCGCTGGTCCTGCTGGCCGAGTGGAACGGCGAGATGAACGAGCATCTGCCCGAGCCGCTGATCGCCGAGGCCTGGCTCAGGGCGTTGCAGAAGCGGCTGATCCAGGACGAGCTGGGGGCGATGGCGGAGAACTTCACCCATATCTCGCCGGTGTTCATCGAGCGGGTGTATCGCAACGTCGGCGGGGCGAGCGTCTGGTGCGACGTGATCCAGTCGGCGGCGGTGGAAAGCTGCACCGACATCGCCCGGATCGCGCTGGACGAGGCGCTGCTGGAGTTGACCGAGAAATACGGGCCCAACCTGGAAAGCTGGCGCTGGGGCGATGCGCACCAGGCCACGCATGACCATCCGGTGCTGGGGGATGTGCCGATCCTGAAGTATTTCGTCAACATCCGGCAGTCCACCAGCGGCGGGGACGACACGCTGATGCGCGGCGTGACGCGCGGCGAGGGGCCGGAGCCTTATCAGAACGTACATTCGGCGGGATATCGCGGGGTCTATGACTTCGCCGACCCGGATTCCTCGGTCTTCATCATCGCCACGGGGCAATCCGGACACCCCCTGAGCCGCCATTACGACGACCTGGGCGAGTTGTGGCGGCGGGGGGAATATATTCCGATGTCGCTGGATCCCGAGCTTGCCCATGCGGCGGCGGCGGGGGTGATGGTGCTGACGCCGGAGGGGCAGTGATCCGGACCGAACGGCTGTTGTTGCGGCGGGCGCGTTGGGAGGACCTGGACGCCGTGCACCGGCTGCTGTCCGACCCGCGCGTGATGCGCTACTGGTCGCGGCCCGAGCACGAGACACTGGAGGAGACGCGCCACTGGCTGCGGTTCATGGTCGAACCTGCGGCGGACAGCATGGATTTCCTGATCGAGAAGGACGGCGCGGTGATCGGCAAGGCTGGGGCCTGGCAATTGCCGGAGGTCGGGTTCCTGCTGCACCCTGACCATTGGCACCAGGGGCTTGCCTTCGAGGCAATGACGGCGGTGATCGGCCATGTCGAGGCCGAGCACCCTGCCCTGCCTGCCTTGACGGCGGAGGTCGATCCGAGGAACGCGGCCTCGCTGCGGCTGCTGGACCGGCTGGGGTTCCGCGAGACGCATCGGGCGGAGCGGACGCTGCTGTGGAAGGACGAATGGTGCGACAGCATCTATCTGGCGCGACCGCGCGGGGGACCGGCGGTCTGAGCGGGTCGGGACGGTTTTCAGATTGAGCGGCTGGCGCCGCAAGCCTTTGTCTCGCGCTTTTGCGTGAAGAACGCAAAAGCCCTCGGGTATGCGCTCCGCGCGGGGATATTTGCGCCAGTATGAAAGCGCGTCAGAGGCGCCGAGCCTGCGGTCTTTGGATGCCGGAGATGCCTTCGGCGAGGATATTTCGACAAAGATGAAAGGCGGGCTGCGGGCGTCCGGCGTCAGAGGTCGCGGAACCGCTTTTCCTGCCAGGCGGTCCAGCGGACGGAAAGCTGATGGCCGTCTTCGGTTTCCGTTTCCGACTGGACCACGCCTTCCTGATGCAGCCAGGCGCGTTTGCGGCCTTCGCTGAAGCCCAAGGTGAGCACACGCTCGGATTTCTCTTCGTCGAAGGACCGGGAGATGGCGGCGAGCAGGCTGTCGATCCCCTCGCCCGTGATGGCGGAGATCGGGAAGACGTTGGTCCGGGCCTCGGCATTCACCGCAAGGGCGGCGCGGGCGGAGGGGTCGACGAGGTCGAGCTTGTTCCAGACCTCGAACTGCGGGACCGAGGGTTTCACGCCCAGCGAGGCGAGGATTTCGGCCACGTCCTGCGCCTGTTCGGCGCTTTCGGGGTGGGAAATGTCGCGGACATGAAGGATCAGGTCGGCCTCCAGCACTTCCTCCAGCGTGGCACGGAAGGCGGCGACCAGCTGGGTCGGCAGGTCGGAGATGAAGCCCACGGTGTCGGAGGCGATGATCTTGCGCCCGGACGGCAGGACGATGCCGCGCATCGTGGGGTCGAGCGTGGCGAAGAGCATGTCCTTGGCCATGACCTCGGCCCCGGTCATCCGGTTGAAGAGGGTGGACTTGCCGGCGTTGGTGTAGCCGACCAGCGCCACCAGCGGGAAGGGCACCTTGCGGCGGGCGGCGCGGTGCAACTCGCGCGTGCGGACCACCCGGTCGAGCTGGCGTTTCAGGCGGACGACCTGATCGTCGATGGCGCGGCGGTCGCTTTCGATCTGCGTCTCGCCCGGGCCGCCGACGAAGCCGAAGCCGCCACGCTGGCGTTCAAGGTGGGTCCAGGCGCGGACAAGGCGGGTGCGCTGGTAGCTGAGGGCGGCGAGTTCCACCTGCAGCACGCCCTCGTTGGTGCGGGCGCGGTCGGCGAAGATTTCCAGGATCAGCGAGGTGCGGTCGAGAAGCTTGACGCCCCATTCCTTTTCCAGGTTGCGCTGCTGGACCGGGGAGACCGTGCCATCGACGAGAACAAGGTCGATCTCCAGCTCTTCGAAGCGGGTCTTCAGCTCTGCCACCTTGCCGGAGCCGAGGAGCGTGCCGGGATGGACGCGGGCAAGGCGGACGACCTCGGAGCCCTGCACGTCAAGCTCTGGCAGGGCGGCGGCCAGCGCCACGGCTTCGGCGAGGCCATGTTCGGGCAGGCGGCGCGACTTGGCCGATTTCAGCGCCGGGTGCAGGACATAGGCGCGCGTCGCGGCAACGGCGGTGTCGCGCAGCCGCTGCCCTTCACGCGGGGCGAGCAGGTCGTCATCGTCCTGGGGGTCGCGTGAGATCAGTCTTCCCCTTCGTAGAGGCTGATCGGCGCGCCCGGCATGATGGTGGAGATCGCATGCTTGTAGACAAGCTGCGACTGGCCATCGCGGCGCAGGAGCACGCAGAAATTGTCGAACCAGGTGATCACGCCCTGCAGCTTGACGCCGTTGATCAGGAAGATCGTTACCGGAACCTTGGCTTTGCGGACATGGTTGAGAAAGGCGTCCTGCAGGTTTTGCTTGTCAGCGGCCATC
>NZ_DAIQAT010000208.1:0-4986 GCF_036781545.1 Tabrizicola sp. | reverse complement strand
GCGTCGATGCTGGCGCGGTCCATCAGGCAGAAGGCGGTGGAGAGCGCATCGGCCAGGGCCGCCGAGGGCGCGCTGACGCTGACGGTCTGCCAGAGGGGCGGCTGGCCTTGCGGGCCGAGAATATGCGGCTGGCCGTTCACCAGCGTTCCACGCGGGGACGAGGTGGCCAGCGCGCGGTTGGTGAGGCGGGTCTCGGCCAGTGGGTTGCCCTTAGGATCGGCGATCACGGCGGGCCAGCCGTTTTCCCCCAAAGCGGCGATCTCGCCCATGTCGACCAGCGCCTCGGTGAAGCCCTGGGCACGGAGGAGCGCGGCGATCCGGTCGGCGGCCCAGCCTTGGGCGATGCCGTTCAGGGTGAGGGCCTGGCCGGGGTCGAGTTTGATCTCCTCGCGGGACAGGTGGACGCGATTCCAGCCGATCAGGCTGCGGGCCTGGGTAATGTCGGTGTCTTGGGCCAGGGCGAGCCACAGGGGTTGCACGGTCGGGTCGAAGGTGCCTCCGGTGGCCGTGTGGACCTGACCGGCGAGGGTGAGGATTTCGATGAGGTCGGGCGCGGGCCAGGCGAGGTGGCCGTCGCGGTTCAGCCGGGTCAGGGCCGAGTCGCGGTGCAGCGAGGCGAGGGTCTCGATCCTTGCGATCTCGGCCTCGACGCGGGCGAAGGTCTGGCGCGCGTGGTGGGGGTCGGCGCCGACGAGGTGGAGGCTGAGCGCGGTGCCAAGGCCGGTGCCCTCCCAACTGGTCAGGGTGGCGGCATGGCCGGGCAGCGGCGCCAGCGCGGCGGCGGTCACGATCAGGAAACGGCGGCGGTTCATGAGGGGGCGGTTCATGACGGGGCGGCCCTGGCCGGGCTGCGGCTGGCGCGGGGACCCCAGAAGACCGGCCAGAGCGCGGCGGTGAAGAGCGCGAAGGCCGCGAGCCAGAGCGCCCCGGCGACAAGGACGGCGGGGGTGGCAAGCGCGGGGATCTCGGCGCCGAGGCAGCGGGTCAGCGCGGCAAGGGGGATCAGCGCATAGGCCAGCGCGACCGGCCGGGGGGCGACCAGCGCCCGCCCGGTATGGCCGAGCGTGGCGCGGGACATGATGGCCAGCGTCATGCCGCCGACCCCGCCGATGCCAAGAAGGTGCAGGGCGGCGATCTCGGTGGCGAGGCCAAGGTCGGCAAGGCCGAGGGTCAGGAAGCCGAGCGCGTTCATCGCGTAGGAGAGGTGCAGGGTCCAGAGGATCGGCTTGTCCCTGGTCCAGAGCCCGCGCCAGAGGGCAACGCGGATCAGGCCTGCGGTCCCGGCGATCAGGGCGAAGGGGGCGAGCCAGCTTTCCGGCGCGCCGAGGAGATAGCCGAGGGGCTGGGTCAGCGCGGCGGCGATGGCGAGGCCGGCGAGGGGCATCGGGTTCACCGGCAGGCCGTACTCGCGCCCCGACTGGACCATGGCGTTCCTGGTGAAGCCGGGGGTGACGCGGCCGCCCAGCACCATGATCATCGTGCCCAAGGTCAGGAGCCCGGCGCGGAGGCCCGCCCAGGCGGTGTCGGAAGTCAGGCCCATCCATTCCAGATGCACCATCAGGTTGGCGATCCAGTAGACCGAGAGGATCGCGAGCAGGATCATCTGCTGCGGCTTCGGGCGCTTCAGAAGCTGGGTCAGGAGGTTTGCGGCCAGCACGGGCACGAAGGCGAGATCCAGCACTGCCACCAGCCCCGGCGGCAGGTGGCCCGAGAACCAGACGGCAAGCCTGCCCGCCAGCCAGAGGCCCGCGACGGCGGCGATGAAGAGATGGGGCGCGGATTTCGCGCCGGTCCAGTTCGGGACGGCGGTGAGGAAGAAACCGCCGAGCGCGGCGGCGCCATAGCCGAAGATCATCTCATGCGCGTGCCAGAGATGCGGGGGCGCGGCGGTGGGCAGGTTCAGGATACCGCCGAGGGATTGGGTGATGAGATAGCCTTCCCAGATGCCCATCGAGAGGAGGGCGAAGAGGCCTGCGGCCAGGAAGAACACGCGGAAGCCGTCGCCGAAGAGGCGTTTGAGGGCGGTCATGGGGTGGCTCCTTCCGCGCGGGCGCGGCGTTTCAGGACGGGGCATTGCGTCCCGTCGTTCATGATGACCTGACAGCGCAGGCAGAGGACACATTCGTTGGCGTTGATCCGCCCGATGGCATCGATGGCGCCCACGGTGCATTTCGTCTCGCACAACCGGCATTCGCGGCCGCATTGCGGGCGGCGCTTGAGCCAGTCGAAGATCTTGAGCTTGGCGGGAATGGCGAGGCCCGCGCCGAGAGGGCAGAGGTAGCGGCAGTAGAAGCGCTCGATGAAGAGCGAGGCGGTGAGGAGGGCGGCGACGAAGAGGAGGAAAGGCCAGGCGCGGAGGAAGCGGAGGCTGATGGCTGTCTTGAAGGGCTCGGCCTCGGCGAGGATCAGGGCGTCGCGCATGGAGTAGAAGGAGAGGGCGAGGATGGCCATGAAGAGGGTGTATTTGATCACCCAGAGCCGTTCGTGCAGGGCTTGCGGGATGGCGATCTGCCTGAGGCCAAGGCGCTGGGCGGCGACGTTGGTCAGCTCCTGAAGGGCACCGAAGGGGCAGAGCCAGCCGCAATAGACCCCGCGGCCCCAGAACAGCATGCCCAAAGCGGTGAAGCCCCAGAGGATGAAGATCACGGGCTCGATCAGGAAGGTCTCCCACCGGAAGCCGGTGAGGAGGGAATGGACGAAGGCCACCACCTGCACCACGGAAAGCTGGCCGTTCAGCCCCATGCCGAGGATGAGGAAGATGGAAGCGAGGAAGGAGAGCCGCCCGATGCGCCAGAGCCGGGGGCGGCGGGTGATCCATTCCTGGGCGAAGAGGATCAGGGTGAGAACGGTGAGCATCAGGGCGACGATGGCGACCTGCGGCTGCTTGGCCTGCCAGGCCTGTTTCCAGAGTGGCTCGGGCTCGGGGGGCGGGGCCAGGCGGAAGGCTTGCGGAAGGGCGTAGGGCAGCGCGATGGTCATGGCGACCTCGCCGGTTTCGGTGGGGCGGGTGGCGCGGATCTCGACCGTCAGGGGCTTGGTCGGGTCGATCCCGGACGGAAGGGCGAAGAGGCTGATCTCCTTCATCTTCGGCGCGTCTGGCAGGGCCAGCGTCTTGATCATCTGGTAGCTTTCCTCGGTCGGCTGCCAGCGGGTTTCGCCCTGGATGATGGTCACCCGGTCGAAGGTGCCGGTCTTCTTCCACCCGGTCCCCCGGTGTGATTGCACCCCCTGGCTCATCACGATCAGCGCCGAGCCGCCCGCGCCGAGGTTGCCCACGGCCCGGGTGAAATCCTGCTGGCCGAGGAGGTTCTGCCCCACCGTGGGCGTGTCGATGACCCCCGCCCAGAGATGCAGGAAGTCGCCCTCGCCCGGCTGCACCGGGACCTTGGCGCCCTGCAGTGCCGCCGCCGCCTCGGTCATCGAGACCTGGCGTTCGGCCAGCGCGCCCATCGCCAGCAATCCCTCCCAGGTCGCGGGGGCATAGGACAGCCGGTCCACGCCGCCGCCTGCCGCGATCAGCCCGCGCCCGATGGCCAGCGTGCGGGCGGTGCGCAGGATGCCGTCGCGGATCACGCCGGTCGACACGGTGGCGCGGCTGATCACCGGCGGCAGGGCGCTGGTATCGGGCGCTGCGGCGGCAAGGTCGAAGCCCGCGAACCCGGCGACATAAGCGGCGATCTCGGCGTCGGAGATGCCCAGCGTCAGGACGGGTTCGTTGTGCCGCACCAGGACCGCCCCGGCGATCCGCGCCTGGGGCGTGACCGCGACCAGCACGTCCAGCGGGCGACCGGAATAGCCGACCGATCCGGCGATCTCCCAGGTGGAGCCGATCTCGCCCACCGGCTTGCCGCCTTGCGAGACGGTCCAGCCCGGCACGCCCTGATCGACCCGCGTCACCTGCACCGGGCCGTCGAGACCCAGGAGTGCCGCCGCCTGTCCGGCAGTCGGAGCGGTCAGGTCCATCGCGTCGTCGGCGATCAGCCCTTCGGCCCGCGCCACGGACAGGGACATGAGAAACGCCAGCAAGGCCGCCAGAAACACGCGCATGGGAAGGGTCCGAAAGTCTGGGCAGACCCTGCGGCGAAGGGCCCTTTTCTGCCTTAACGAAAGTCAAGGTAACGGGTTCGTCATTGGCAGAGGGTCCGCCCAGCCTCACCAGCTGAACGGAGAGATTCCCATGACGACCCGAGCAAGACCCGCCAGGGCGATATTGCTGGGCACGGCCGCCCTTTTCCTGGGGCTGGCCCTGCCCGCGATTGCGGAAGACAAACCCAAGGATCACGCTGACGGCCCCGCCGCCGCCTACGAGCCCAGCATGAACACGCTGGGCCAGATCAAGGTGGAGATCCCCGGCTTCAAGCCCGACGATCCGGTGATGACGCCGGAAGAGTTCCAGAAGGCGGCCACGATCTATTTCGAGCGCTGCGCGGGTTGCCATGGCGTGTTGCGCAAGGGGGCGACCGGGAAGCCGCTGACCACCGATATCACCCGCGAGAACGGCTATGACTATCTGGCCAGCTTCATCACCTACGGCTCGCCCGCCGGGATGCCGAACTGGGGGACCTCGGGGGCGCTGACCGAGGAAGAGGTGGGCATGATGGCCCGCTATCTGCTTCTGGAGCCGCCGCAGCCGCCGGAATGGGGCATGCCCGAGATGATGGCGTCCTGGAAGGTCCTGGTGAAGCCCGAGGATCGGCCCAAGCAGAAGATGAACGACATCGACATCGACAACCTGATGTCGGTCACGCTCCGCGATGCGGGTCAGGTGGCGCTGATCGACGGCGGCACCTATGATATCAAGGCGGTGATCGACACCGGCTATGCGGTGCATATCAGCCGCATCTCGGCCTCTGGGCGCTACCTGTTCGTCATCGGCCGCGACGGGCTGGTGAACATGATCGACCTGTGGATGGAAACTCCCGCCACGGTCGCCTCGATCAAGATCGGCATCGAGGCGCGCTCGGTCGAGACCTCGAAGTTCGAGGG
>NZ_DAIQAT010000207.1:0-5171 GCF_036781545.1 Tabrizicola sp. | reverse complement strand
GAGGGCGAGGCGACCAACCGCGCCATCATGATCGCCGACATGGCGGGCGTGCCGCTGTATGTCGTCCACACCTCCTGCGAGGAAAGCCACGAGGCGATCCGCCGCGCCCGCCAGCAGGGCAAACGGGTCTGGGGCGAGCCCTTGATCCAGCACCTGACGCTGGACGAGAGCGAGTATTTCAACCCCGACTGGGACCATGCCGCCCGCCGGGTGATGTCGCCGCCGTTCCGCAACAAGAAGCACCAGGACAGCCTCTGGGCCGGGTTGCAGTCGGGCTCGCTGTCCGTGGTCGCCACCGACCATTGCGCCTTCACCACGGCGCAGAAGCGGTTCGGGGTAGGCGACTTCTCGAAGATCCCCAATGGCACGGGGGGGCTGGAGGACCGGATGCCGATGCTCTGGACTCATGGGGTCGGCAGCGGACGCTTGACGCCGAATGAATTTGTCGCCGTAACCTCAACCAATATCGCGAAAATCCTGAACTGCTATCCGAAGAAAGGGGCGGTTCTGGTGGGGGCGGATGCCGACCTGGTGGTCTGGGATCCTGAGAAGGAAAAGACCATCACCGCGGGCAAGCAGCAGTCGGCCATCGACTATAACGTCTTCGAAGGGCAGAAGGTGAAGGGCCTGCCGCGCTTCACCCTGGCCCGCGGTCATGTGGCGGTGCATGACGGCGAGATGCGGACCCAAGAGGGCCACGGCCAGTTCGTCGCCCGCGAGCCGCGCCCGGCGGTGAACCGCGCGCTGAGCCAGTGGAAGGATCTGAGCGCCCCGCGGCCCGTGGTACGGACGGGTATCCCGGCGACGGGCGTGTGATGCGGCACTTCGGCCGGGAGACGGGGCTGGACCGCAGGATTCTGGTCTTCGTGCCGCTGTCTGTGGTGATTTCGGCTGTGCTTCTGCTGGGGATGCATCTGGTTGTCCCGGTGCTGGAGGGGATGCCCACCGAGGATCGCTTCGTGTTCGGGACGGCCGTGGTTGCGGTCGCTCTGGTGGTTCTGGCGCAGTTCATGCCTTCGGTCCTGCCGTTCTGGCTGGCCGGCTGGCTGATCGGCTGGCAGGTGATGCTGCGCGCCGGGCTGGCGGACCGGTATTGCGCGCTGTCTGCCGCTGTGATGGCTGTGCTCGCAGCCTCCGTGCTTGGATGGGTCGCCCGCTACGCCGGTCGTGAACCTGCGCATGAGGTGCTGATGCTGCCCTATCTGCTGGCCGGGGGCGCGGCGGCGGCGCTGACCATCTACCGCCAGATGCCAGAGCGCCACCGGGCCGGAAGAAAGAACGGAGAATGAAGGACACGATGCAAAGCACATCCCCGGTGATCGAGGCCAAGGGGCTGAACCTTGTCTTCCAGACGGCGGACGGGCCGGTGCAGGCGTTGAAGGACGTGAACCTGTCGGTCGCTCGGGGCGAGTTTGTAAGCTTCATCGGGCCAAGCGGTTGCGGGAAAACGACTTTCCTGCGGGCGATCGCCGCGCTGGAGACGCCGACCTCGGGGACTTTGACGGTTAACGGGATGTCACCGGACGAGGCCCGCCGGAAGCGCGCTTACGGCTATGTGTTCCAGGCGGCGGGGCTGTATCCGTGGCGGACGATTGCCGGGAATATCAGATTGCCTTTGGAAATCATGGGCTTCTCGAAGAAAGATCAACAAGAGCGGACCGAGCGGGTGCTGGAGCTGGTGGAGCTGAAGGGCTTCGGCAAGAAGTTCCCTTGGCAGCTTTCCGGCGGGATGCAGCAGCGGGCCTCCATCGCCAGGGCCTTGGCCTTCGATGCGGACATTCTGCTGATGGACGAACCTTTCGGCGCGCTGGATGAGATCGTGCGCGACCGGTTGAACGAGGAAGTGCTGAAGCTTTGGGCACGCACCGGGAAAACCATTGGATTCGTGACCCATTCCATCCCGGAGGCGGTGTATCTGTCGACCAAGATCGTCGTCATGTCGCCCCGTCCGGGGCGGATCACCGACGTGATCGACTCGCCCTTGCCGAAGGAACGGCCGCTCGACATTCGTGACAGTCGCGAGTTCATCGAGATCGCCCACCGGGTGAGGGAGGGGCTGCGGGCCGGGCACCATGACGAGTAGGGCAGGCGTCTGGAAAGCGTATGGATCACGTATGGCTTCTGTCCATACGCCGTATATACACCCTCACCTGCGGGGGCAGCGGTGATGCGCCATGGCCAAACCCCCGCCCGAGTTGCCGCGACTGCCGCCCCCGACCGCGGCGGCCGTGCTGGCGGCCCGGCTGAAGTGCCGGACGCGGATGAAGGGATAACGGCATGAGCGGTATCTCCTTCCTCTGGCTCGGCCTTGCGACGGCGGTCTTTGTCGCGGCGAATGCGGTTCTGAAGGTCTATGCGGCGAAAGGCGGGCTGCCGGTGCTTCTGGGCGCGCTGGCGCTGTTCTGTGTCGGCAACTGGCTGATGGTGCAGGTCATGCGGCTGAACGGGCTGGGGCTGGCGATCGCGCTGTCGGCGGTGTTCCAACTGGTCGCGATCTCGGTCATGGCGATCTTCGTCTTCGGCGAGAGGCCGACGGGGCTGCAACTGGCCGGGATGGCGCTTGGCGTGGTGGCGGTGGCGATGATCGCCTGGCCGACGGGAGGGCGGGCATGAAGCGCGCGCTTCCCGTTCTCACCGTCCTGATTGGCATCGTCGTTATCTGGTATGCTGCGGCTGTCTGGATGAACTCGACCTGGGTCTATGACCAGGCCGAGCGCGCGGGGACCACGGTCAGCTTCGCCGAGATGGTGCCGCAGACCATGGAGCAGGCGCGCCCCTTGTTGCCGCCGCCGCATCAGGTGGGGGCGGAGTTGTGGAAGGGGCTGTTCGGTCAGGCCGTCACCTCGAAACGCAGCCTCGTCTACCACGGGTTCGTCACCTTCCGGGGAACGATGATGGGCTTTGGCCTCGGGATCATCGCGGGCGTTCTGCTGGCCATGGCCATCGTGCGCTTCCGGGTGATGGACATGAGCGTGATGCCCTGGGCGATCATCAGCCAGACCGTGCCCATCGTGGCGCTGGCGCCGATGATCCTTGTGGTGTCGAACCAGCTGGGCATTCAGGGGCGCGAGGTGCCGAAGGCGATCATCGCGGCCTATCTGTCGTTTTTTCCGGTGCTGGTCAGCATGGTCAAGGGGCTGCGGTCGCCCGACCAGATGCAGCTTGACCTGCTGAAAACCTACGGGGCCGGCGAGGGCGAGACCTTCCTCAAGCTGAGGCTGCCGGCCTCGATGCCCTATTTCTTCGCCTCGCTGAAGGTGGCGGTGGCGGCGGCGCTGGTGGGGACCATCGTGGGCGAGCTTCCCACCGGTGCGGTGGAAGGCTTGGGGGCGCGGATGCTTCTGGGCAGCCAGTATGGCGAGCCGCTGATCACCTGGGCCGCGCTGTTCGCCAGCGCCATCCTGGCGGGGATGCTGATCCTGATGGTGGGGCTGACCGAACGGCTGGTCGCGCAGAAGATGGGGGTCAGGGCATGAGCCTTGCGCTGATCCTGGGGATCGCCTTCTGGCTGGGGGCATGGGCGACGAATACCCTTGTGGCAGGGCGGCCCTTCGGAAGGACGCTGGCGGGGCGCATCTTCGTGCCGGTGCTGTTCGGCATCACCCTTCTGGTGCTGTGGGAGGCGCTGGTGCGCGCCTTCGCCGTGCCCACGGTGATCCTGCCCGCGCCCTCGGCCATCGCGGGCAAATTCGCCGAGTCCACCGGGCTCCTCTGGGCCGATTTCGTGCAGACGGTGCTGAAGGGCGCGCTTTCCGGCTTCGTCATCGGCACCGGCGCGGCGTTCCTTGCGGCGGTGGCCTGCGACCGGGTGCCCTTCCTGCGCGACGGGCTGCTGCCGGTGGGCAATTTCGTCGCGGCCTTGCCTATCGTCGGCCTGGCGCCCATTCTGGTGATGTGGTTCGGTTTCGGCTGGCAGTCGAAGGCCGCCGTGGTGGTGGCGATGGTGTTCTTCCCGATGCTGATCAACGTGGTCGCCGGATTGCAGGCCAGCGAAAGGATGCAGCGCGACCTGATGGCGACATGGGGGGCAAGCTACTGGCAGGCGCTGTGGAAGCTGAGGCTGCCCGCCGCGATGCCCTTCGTCTTCAACGGGCTGAAAATCGCGGCCTCGCTGGCGCTGATCGGGGCGATCGTGGCGGAGTATTTCGGCAGCCCGGTGGTGGGCATGGGCTTTCGCATCTCGACGGCGGTCGGTGTCTTGAACATCGAGCTGGTCTGGGCCGAGATCGCAGTGGCGGCGCTGGCGGGGTCGGCCTTCTATGGGCTGATCGCGCTGGCGGAAAAGGCGGTGACCTTCTGGCATCCGTCGCAAAGGACCTGAAACCCTGACCCGGGGGCTGAACCGCCGGGCGGCAACATGGAGGTGAAGATGAAGAAGCTGTTTACCGCGGGTCTTCTGGCGTTGATGGCCGGTTCGGCCAATGCCGAGGACGTGACGCTGCAACTGAAATGGGTGACGCAGGCGCAGTTCGCCGGCTACTACGTCGCCAAGGACAAGGGCTTCTACGAGGAAGAGGGGCTGAACGTCACCATCAAGCCGGGCGGGCCGGACATCGCGCCCGAGCAGGTCATCGCCTCGGGCCAGGCCGACGTGATCACCACCTGGATGCCGGCCGCGCTGGCCGCGCGCGAACGCGGCGTGCCGCTGGTCAACATCGCGCAGCCGTTCAAGAACGGCGGGCTGGAGTTCACCTGCCTGAAGGAAAGCGGCGTCGCCAGCCCGGCCGACTTCCCCGGCAAGACGCTGGGCGTATGGTTCTTCGGCAATGAATACCCGTTCTACGCCTGGATGGCGAAGCTGGGGCTGAAGACCGACGGCAGCGAAGGCGGCGTGACGGTGCTGAAGCAGGCCTTCAACGTCGATGCTTTGTTGCAGAAGCAGGCCGCCTGCATCTCGGTGATGACCTATAACGAATATGGTCAGGTTCTGGACGCCGGCATCACCCCGGACCAGCTGGTGACCTTCAGCTACCGCGACCAGGGCGTGACGGTGCTGGAGGACGGGCTTTACGTGATGGAGGACAAGCTCTCTGACCCGGCCTTTGCCGAGACCATGGTGAAATTCGTCCGCGCCTCGATGAAGGGCTGGAAATATGCCGAGGCCAACCCGGACGAAGCCGCGCAGATCGTCATCGACAACGATGAATCGGGGGCGCAGTCGCTGGACCACC
>NZ_DAIQAT010000206.1:0-5172 GCF_036781545.1 Tabrizicola sp. | reverse complement strand
TTTCGGCATCGTCCTTCGACACCGATTTCGGCGGGATGCGGGCGATCTTGGCGACCACCGCCTCGATCTCTTTCAGGCCAAGCGTCTTGCGGCGCTTGGATTCGGGCACGAGGTGCTGCGCGGCCCCGGCTTCGTCGATCACGTCGATGGCGCTGTCCGGGAGCTTGCGGTCATGGATGTAGCGCGCGGCCAGTTCCACCGCCGACTTGATCGCCTCGTTGGTGTAGCGCAGGTCGTGGTGTTCCTCGAAATGGGGTTTCAGGCCCATCAGGATCTTGATCGCATCCGGCACCGAAGGTTCGTTCACGTCGATCTTCTGGAAGCGACGGGACAGCGCGCGGTCCTTCTCGAAGTGCTGGCGGAACTCCTTGTAGGTGGTGGAGCCCATGCAGCGCAGCTTGCCGCCCTGCAGCGCGGGTTTCAGCAGGTTCGATGCGTCCATCGCGCCGCCCGAGGTGGCCCCGGCGCCGATCACGGTGTGGATCTCGTCGATGAAGAGGATCGCGTCGGGGTGATCCTCAAGCTCTTTCACCACGGCCTTCAGCCGCTCCTCGAAATCGCCGCGATAGCGGGTGCCCGCGAGCAAAGCGCCCATGTCGAGCGAGAAGATCGTGGCCCTGGACAGAACCTCGGGCGTCTCTCCCAGCACGATCTTGCGGGCGAGGCCTTCGGCGATGGCGGTCTTGCCGACGCCGGGGTCGCCCACCAGGAGCGGGTTGTTCTTGCGGCGGCGGCAGAGGACCTGAATCGCGCGCTCCACCTCGGGCTCGCGGCCGATGAGCGGGTCGACGTCGCCCTTGCGGGCCTTCACGTTCAGGTCGACGCAGTATTTGGAAAGCGCGGATTCCTTCGCCTCGCCGGCCTCGGCCTTCGGCGTTTCCTGTTCGTCGGCGCCTTGCACAGGGCGCGCCTCGCCATAGGACGGGTCCTTCGCCACGCCATGCGCGATGAAGTTGACCGCGTCGTAGCGGGTCATGTCCTGTTCCTGCAGGAAATAGGCGGCGTTGGATTCCCGTTCGGCAAAGATCGCGACCAGGACATTGGCGCCGGTCACTTCGGTGCGGCCGGAGGATTGCACATGGATCGCCGCGCGCTGGATGACGCGCTGGAAGGCGGCGGTGGGGACGGCCTCGGACCCTTCGACATCCGTCACCAGGGTGGACAGGTCGTCGTCGATGAAATCGGTCAGGGTCTTGCGCAGCTCGTCGAGATTCACCGCGCAGGCCTTCATCACCCGGGCGGCGTCGGGCTCGTCGATCAGGGCAAGCAGAAGGTGTTCAAGGGTTGCAAGCTCATGCCGGCGCGAATTGGCCAAGGCCAGGGCGCTGTGGATTGCCTGTTCAAGCGTGGTCGAAAACGATGGCACTTCAGTGCTCCTGTCCTGCAGGTCAGCCCGGGCGCGGGGCCCGTTACCGACCGTGGCCTCATAAGCTTAAAGTTCGGCTTTCCTCGCCCCACTTCAAGCGCAATTTTCCAGATTTTGGGGTTTCCCCCGGTCTCTCACGCCATTTGTGATATCCGGCGCCTAGAACTTGTCTTTTCTGGCCCGGATTTCGGCGAAAACCGTGACATCGTCGGCATCTGGGAGGCCGACTGCTGTCTTGAGCGCGGGCAGGTGGGCCCGCAGGAAGGGGTTCGTGTCCAGCTCGACTTGCAGCGGGACAGGAACGGTTGGAATGCCGCGGGCGCGCTTCCCGGCGACCTCGGCTGCGCGAGAGATAAGCTCGGGATTGCCAGGTTCAAGGGTGGCGGCGAAGCGCAGGTTCGACGCGGTGTATTCGTGGCCCGAGCAGATGAGGGTCTCGGGCGGCAGGGCGGCGAGCTTCCGCAGGCTGGCGAGCATCTGGCGCGGGGTGCCTTCGAACAGGCGGCCGCAGCCCCCGGCCATCAGGCTGTCGGCGGTGAAGGCAAGGCGGCTGTCGGGGAAGTGGAAGGCGATATGGCCGATGGTATGGCCGGGAACGTCGATCACATGCGCGAATTCACCGCCGACCGAGAAGCTGGTGGATTCGTCCAGCGCGAGATCGAGGCGCGGCAGGCGGTGGGCATCGGCGGCGGCGCCGAGAACCATGGCCCCGGTCTGGGCACGAAGGGCGTCGACGCCCTGGATGTGGTCGTCGTGGTGGTGAGTGATCAGGATGTCGGTCAGCCGCCACTGCCGGGCCTCCAGCGCGGCGAGGATGGGGCCGGGGTCGGGCACGTCGATCACGGCGGTCTGGCCGGTATCGCCGTCATGGATGAGATAGGCGTAGTTGTCGGCCAGGCAGGGGACGGTGACGAGGTCTAGCATGGTCTTTGGTCCCTTCACGGCTATGATGCGGCAGGATTGATCCAACGGGCGGCGACCGCAATGCATCTCGATGTGCTGGACCTGAGGAATTTCTACTACCGCACCCAGCTGGGCCGGGTGGCGCAGCGGGCGATCCGCGATCAGGTGGTGCGGCTGTGGCCGCCGAAGACGGGCGAGACGGTAGCGGGGTTCGGCTTCGCGGTGCCGCTCTTGCGCCCGTATCTGGCCGAGGCGCGGCGGGTGGTGGGGCTGATGCCGGGGCCGCAAGGCGTGATGCCCTGGCCCGCGGGGTTGGAGAACGTCTCAGTGCTGTGCGAGGACACCGCCTGGCCCCTGTCGACGGGCTTCGTGGACCGTCTGGTGCTGATGCACGGGCTGGAGACCTCGGAAAACCCCTCGGCCGTGCTGGAGGAATCCGCCCGGGTGCTGGGGCCGGGGGGGCGGGCGCTGTTCATCGTGCCGAACCGCACGGGCCTGTGGTCGCGGCGGGATGTGACGCCCTTCGGTTTCGGTCGGCCCTATTCGGTGGCGCAGCTGGAATCGCAGTTGAAGCGGCACGGGTTCACGCCCGAGCGGAGCTGCTCGGTGCTCTTCGCGCCGCCTTCGGCGACGCGGTTCTGGCTGCGGTCGGCGAACTTCTGGGAAGAGGTGGGGCGGAAGATGCCCTGGCTGGCGGGGGGCGTGCTGATGGTCGAGGCGTCGAAGCAGGTCTATGCGCCGACGCAAGGGGGCCTGCGCGCGGCGGTGAAGAAGCCGCTCAGGGTGCTGGAGGGCGTGGGCGCGGCGGAACCGGCGTTGAACCGGAGGTGAGGCGGGAGGAAAACCCGCCCCAAGGGCAGCTGCCCCCGCTTCCTAGATCACCCGGACCTGGGTGCCGACGGGGCAAAGCTCGAACAGCTCGGCGATGTTTTCGTTGAAAAGGCCGATGCAGCCGTCGGACGAGCGCCGCCCGATCTTCCGTGTGTCGTGGGTGCCGTGGATGATGTAGGCGGGCCAGGACAGATACATCGCATGGGTGCCGAGTGGGTTCTCCGGGCCCGGGCCGATGGGTTTCCAGTCCGGGTAGCGTTGCATCTGTGAGGGGGTGGGGGTCCAGCTGGGACCGACCTTCTTGCGCACGATCGAGGTGTAGCCGCGTTTGGTCAGCTCGTCCGTGAGGGGGACCGAGGTCGGGAAGATGCGGTAGTCGGTGCCGTCCGCGTTCCAGAAATGCAGGGCACGCGAATTGGTATCGGCGACAAGGGTGGACTTGCCGAGGGTGTCGAAATGGTCGTGCCAGTCCTGCGCCTGAAAGCTGGAGATGTTGTTGCGCACCGACGGGGTCTCGGCCCGCGCCGCTGTGCCGAGGATGACCGTGCCGATGCCGGCGCCCAGAAGTCCGCGTCGAGAGAGTGTCATGCTGCTTGTCTTTCTGCTGCCCGTATCTGGCGGCAGAGTTCAGCCGTGGGGTGGCAGGGTCAACCGTGACGCCCCGGATCTTGACGCGCTTGTGACCCGTTGTGAACCTCCGAATCCGCCCCTGAAACGGCGGAAGTTCCGGCCCGCGAGACGGATTGCGGAAATGCCGAGCGGCGCAGGACAGCGCTGGGCCGGACGCCGCGCACCCGGCCCGTGACGGCGTTTGCGCCAACAGTGGCGATGCGGCCGATCCACCGCTCAAGAAAGCGTGTTCAACCCGGTTGCGGGGTCGGGAAGCCTCTGCTAAGGACCCCGCGACGGATGGTGCCGCCCAGACGGTTTTCGAGGTGTGCGCCAGAGGAACGCCCGGTTCGCATGAGCCCGGGGCAAGAGACAGCGGAAGGGTTGACGTGTCAGAACCAGCTTCGATCTCTCTGGGCATCGCCGCACGCTATGCGTCGGCCTTGTTCGATCTGGCCAAGGAAGGCGGCGCGCTGAAGGCCCTGGAGGCCGACGCCACCGCCCTGACCGAAACCCTGGCCGCCAGCGAGGAGCTGCGTGACGTGATCGCCTCGCCGGTGATCAGCCGCGAGGACCAGGGCAAGGTCATCGCCGCCATCGGCGCCAAGCTGGGGCTGAACACGCTGACCGCCAACACGCTGGCCCTGATGGCCGACAAGCGCCGCCTCTTCGTGCTGCCCCAGTTTGCCGCGCAGCTGGCCGAGCTGATCGCCACCGAGAAGGGCGAAGTGACTGCCGAAGTCACCGCCGCCCGCGCGCTGACCGCTGCACAATCGAAAAAACTTGCCGAAACGCTGAAGGCCAGCGTCGGCAAGACCGTGAAACTGAAAACGACCGTCGATGAATCTCTCATCGGCGGTCTCGTCGTCAAGCTGGGCTCGACCATGATCGACACGTCGGTCAAGGCAAAGCTCGCAGCCCTGCAAAATGCAATGAAAGAGGTTGGGTGATGGGAATCCAGGCTGCTGAAATCTCTGCGATCCTGAAAGAGCAGATCAAGAACTTCGGCAAGGATGCGGAAGTGGCCGAAGTCGGTCGCGTGCTGTCGGTCGGCGACGGGATTGCCCGTGTGCACGGCCTCGACAACGTGCAGGCCGGCGAGATGGTGGAATTCCCCGGCGGTATCCGGGGCATGGCGCTGAACCTCGAAGTCGACAACGTCGGGATCGTGATCTTCGGCTCTGACCAGGACATCAAGGAAGGAGACACCGTCAAGCGCACCAAGTCCATCGTGGACGTGCCGGCGGGCGAGGGTCTTCTGGGCCGCGTCGTTGACGCGCTGGGCAACCCGATCGACGGCAAGGGCCCGATCGTCGCCTCGGAACGTCGCGTGGCCGACGTGAAGGCGCCGGGGATCATTCCCCGCAAATCGGTGCATGAGCCGATGGCGACCGGCCTGAAGGCCGTGGACGCGATGATCCCGATCGGCCGCGGCCAGCGCGAGCTGATCATCGGCGACCGCC
>NZ_DAIQAT010000205.1:0-5216 GCF_036781545.1 Tabrizicola sp. | reverse complement strand
GTCCCGATGTTCACATGCGGTTTGTTACGTTCAAACTTTGCCTTCGCCATCGCGCTTTCCGCCCTTGTCCAGATCGGGCCCTCGCGGCCCGTGGTGATACGGGCGGCGACTTAGACCTTGGGCGCGGGAATTTCAAGCCTGATCGGGTTTTTCGCCGGGCCAGCAGCAGCGCGGCGCTTTGTCCGGCGACCGGGACGGCCTATGTTGTCCATCATGCTTCAGGTTCCCGCCCCCCTGCCCGCCCGCGTTCCCTTGCACACGACCCCGATGGGGATCTGGCAGAGCTTTCGCGCCGCACAGCGCAACGTGCTGGAACTGATCCCCGAGGTGGCGACGCGGGTGCCGATCCTGTCGGGACGGACGGGAAAGCGCTGGCACATGCTGATGGATCCCGACGGGTTGAAACAGGTGCTGCGCGACAAGGTCGGGCAATATCCGAAATCGGTGGTGACGAAGCTGATCCTGGAGCCCGCCATCGGCGACAGCCTGTTCGTGGCGGAAGGCGCGCAATGGCTGTGGCAGCGGCGGACGGCGGCGCCGGTGTTCTCGCACCGCAACGTTTCTGCGCTGGGGCCGGTGATGACGGCGGCGGCAGAGCGGTCGGTGGCCCGGCTGGACCGGGCGGGCGGGATGGCGGACCTCTTCGAGGAGATGGTGACGGCGACCTTCGAGGTGATCGCGGATGTCACCTTCTCGGATGGGGCGAGCTTCGACCGCGGGGCGGTGCATCAGGCCATCGAGCAGTATATCGGCGCGACGGCCAAGGTCTCGCTTCTGGACATCATGGGCGTGCCGCCCTGGGTGCCGCGGCCGAACCGGCTGTTCACCGGCAGCGCGATGCGGGCGACGAAGCGGCTGGCCGACCGGGCGATCGAGGCGCGGCGGGCGGAAGGGGCGAAGGCGCCGCCGGACCTCTTGGACCTCTTGATCGCCGGGTCGGACCCCGAAAGCGGGCGGCGGATGACCACGGCGGAGCTGCGCGACAACCTTCTGACCTTCATCGTCGCGGGACATGAGACGACGGCCCTGACCCTGTCCTGGGCGCTGTATCTGTGCGCCTTTGATCCCGCGGTGCAGGCGGCGGCGCGGGAGGAGGCCGCGGCGGTGCTGGGCGCGCGGGCGGCGACGGTGGCGGATTTGCCGCGCCTGCGGCTGGTGCGGCGGATCGTGGACGAGGCGCTGCGGATGTATCCCCCGGCGGCGTTCCTGTCGCGCACCGCGATGGCGGCGGATGTGTTGTGTGGCCGCGAGGTGCGCCCCGGCGACACGGTGATCCTGCCGATCTATGCGCTGCACCGGCACCGGCTGTTGTGGGAGGACCCCGACGCCTTTCGCCCCGACCGCTTCGCCGACCCGAAGGCTGTGGCGCGCTTCCAGTATCTGCCGTTCGGCGACGGGCCGCGGGTCTGCATCGGGGCGTCCTTTGCGCTTCAGGAGGCGGTGATCGTGCTGGCCACCCTGCTGGCGCGGTTCCGGTTCTCGCCCGTTCCGGGCAGGGAGCCAAAGCCGGTGATGATCCTGACGCTCAGGCCGCAGGGCGGGGTGTGGCTGAAGGTGGATCGCGCCTGAGCCTCCTCATGCGCCTTCGGCTTCTCGTCGGAGCTACCGAGCGAGGAGCGACGAAGGAGACGACGAGCCGTCCGTCAGGTGAACCGGTTGTCCCTCGGGAAGCCGCGCGGGGCCATCTTGCCGGCACTGGCGCGGGCGCCGGTCCATTCGATCAGGTCGATCTCGGTGCGGGTGCGACCGGCGGGATCCTTCCAGGACAAACCCTCGGCGCGGGTGAAGGTGATCGCGTCGGAGAGGCCGCCGTCCTTGTACTTCTGCAACCTTACGCCCTTGCCCTTGGCCATTTCCGGCAGTTCGGACAGTGCAAAAACCAACATTTTCCGGTTGTCGCCCACTACGGCGATGCTGTCGCCGGAGACGGGAGTGCAGACGGCGGTCTTGACGCCCTCGCGGGTGGTCAGCACGGCTTTCCCGGCCTTGGTTTGCGCCAACAGCTCCTCGGACGGCACGATGAACCCGTCGCCCGCTGACGAGGCGAGCAGATATTTCTGCCCCGGCCGGTAGACCAGAAGATCGGTGATCCCGGTATCGTTCGGCAGGTCGACCATCAGGCGGACGGGCTCGCCCATGCCGCGACCGCCGGGGAGATTCGCGCCGAGGAGGGTGAAGAACCGGCCGTTCTCGGCGACCAGCAGGATCTTGTCGGTGGTCTCGGCATGGAAGGCGAAGCGGGGGCCGTCGCCGTCCTTGAACTTCTGTTCCTGACCAAGGTCCACATGGCCCTTCATCGCCCGGATCCAGCCCATCTTCGAGCAGATCACGGTGATCGGCTCGCGGTCGATCATCGCCTCGTAGGGAATGTCCTCGATCTCGGTCGCGTCGGCGAACTGGGTGCGGCGGGCGCCCAACGGAGTGCCTTTGCCGTAAAGCTTGCGGACCTCGTCCAGTTCCTTGCCGATGCGCTTCCACTGGCGGCGGTCGCTGTCGAGGAGGTCGGCCAGATCGGCGCGTTCCTTCATCAGGGCGTCGCGCTCGGCGTTCAGTTCCATCTCCTCCAGCCGCCGCAGACTGCGGAGCCGCATGTTGAGAATGGCTTCGGCCTGGTTCTCGGTCAGCTGGCCCTCGCCGCCCTTTGCGGGGGGGTGGTAGTCCCGCTCGGAGGTCGCGCGGATGTGCGATTTCGACCAGTCCTCGGCCATCAGCGCGGCCTTGGGGTCGTCGTCATATCGGATAATGTCAATCACGCGGTCGAGGTTGAGGAAGGCGACGAGCAGGCCTTCCAGCACTTCCAGCCTCGTGTCGATCTTCTCGATCCGGTGCAGGGACCGACGCCGCAGCACCTCGCGGCGGTGGTCGAGGAAGGCGCGCAGCACCTCTTTCAACGAGCAGACCTTCGGAACCTTGCCGTCGATCAGCACGTTCATGTTCAGCGAGAATCGGACCTCCAGATCCGAGTTCTTGAACAGGCTGCCCATCAGCACGTCCGGGTCGACGTTGCGGGCACGGGGTTCGAGGATCAGGCGGATGTCCTCGGTGGATTCGTCCCGCACGTCGGCCAGCAGCGGCACCTTCTTGATCTGGATAAGCTCGGCCAGCTTCTCGATCAGCTTCGACTTCTGCACCTGGAACGGAATCTCGGTGACGACGATCTGCCAGGTGCCCCTTCCAAGATCCTCCACCTCCCATTTCGCGCGCAGGCGGAAGGCGCCGCGGCCGGTACGGTAGGCGTCGAGGATGCTGTCACGCGGCTCAACGATCACCCCGCCGGTCGGGAAATCCGGGCCGGGGATCAGGGCGACCAAAGCCTCGTCGGTGAGCGACGGGTCGGCCAGCAGCGCCTGGCAGCCGTCGATCAGCTCATCCAGGTTGTGCGGCGGGATGTTGGTGGCCATGCCGACTGCGATGCCGGAGGAGCCGTTGGCCAAGAGGTTGGGGAAGGCGGCGGGCAGGACGACGGGTTCTTCCAGGCGGCCATCGTAGTTCGGGCGGAAATCGACGGCGGTCTCGTCGATCCCTTCCATCAGCGCCTCGGCGGCATGGGTGACGCGCGCCTCGGTGTAGCGGCTGGCGGCCGGGTTGTCGCCGTCGATGTTGCCGAAGTTGCCCTGCCCGTCGACCAGCGGGTAGCGCATGTTGAAATCCTGCGCGAGCCGCGCCATCGCGTCATAGATCGCCTGGTCGCCATGGGGGTGGAAATCCCCCATCGTGTCGCCGCTGATCTTGGCCGATTTCAGGAAGCCCCCGGTCGGCGTCAGCCGCAGCCGCCGCATCGCCCAGAGGATTCGGCGGTGGACCGGCTTCAGCCCGTCGCGCGCATCGGGCAGCGCACGGTGCATGATGGTGGACAGCGCATAGGTCAGGTAACGCTCGCCGATGGCTCGGGAGAGCGGTTCGGACGTGGTCAGGCCTTCCGGCCCCTCAAACTTGGGCCCCTCGATCTTGGGCTCGTCGTCGTCAGCTGTCATGGATGTTGTGTAGGCAAATCCATGCTGCCGGTCCAGATGGCATCGTCAGGCGCGGAACCAACGTCAGGGTTGTGGAATTTTCTTCCACTCACCCGGGCGGCCTGTGCTAAGACCGGCGCCAGACAGGAACGGACCGACCATGCTGCGTATGACATTGATTCTGTGTATTGGCATGTATGCCGCCCTGATGATTGCCGGGGTCGACCGTGGCCAGTTGCGCCCCGGGCTTGCCGATGCGGCGGCGAAGGGCGCGCGGGCTGGGGTCAGCGACGTTTCGGGTGGCGATTCGGAACCGGCCGTGGCGGCAGCGCCCGTCGTCACAGCACCGGTGGAGATCGCCGCGGCGCCCATGGTCGAGGAAGCCGCGCCCGTAGTCGAGGCCACCGTCGCCGAGGCCGCGCCGGAACCCTATGTCGAGCCCGCCCGCACGGTTGTGACCGAAGTGCGGGAGCCGATCTTCTCGCTGGCTTCCGTCGGCAACGAATCCGTCCCGGCTGCCCCGCCGGCAGAGGAAACCGCCACGCCGGAAGTTGCCGACGGCGGAGAGGGGACGATCTGGTATGTCAACGCCAGTTCAGTCAACGTCCGGGCCGAACCCTCGACCAGCGCAGAGATCGTCGGTCGGCTGGGATCCGGCGAAGCGACGCTGATGGTGCAGGCGGTCGACTCCGAATGGGCGCGGATCGTGATCCAGGGCGACGGGGTGGAAGGCTTCGTCGCATTGCGCTACCTGAGCGCCGAGGCCCCCTGACGGGCCTGTCGGCCGGGGGCATTGATGACCGAACGTTCGATCCTGATCACCGGATGCTCCTCGGGCATCGGGCTTGACGCGGCGCGCGGGCTGAAGGCGCGCGGCTGGCGGGTCTTCGCGACCTGCCGGCAGGAGGCGGATTGCGAAAGGCTCAGGGCCGAGGGGCTGGAGAGTTTCCGGCTGGACTATGCCGACGAGGCCAGCATCGCGGCGGCGGTGGAAGAGGTGGTCTCGCGGACGGGGGGCCGCCTCGACGCGCTTTACAACAACGGCGCCTTCGCCTGTCCCGGCGCGGTGGAGGACCTGCCGCGCGGCGCCCTGCGGGAAATCTTCGAGACCAACCTTTTCGGCTACCACGACCTGACGCGCCGGGTGATCCCGCTGATGCGGGCGCAGGGCCACGGGCGGATCGTCAATTGTTCCTCGGTGCTGGGGCTGGTCGGGCTGACCTGGCGCGGGGCCTATGTCGCGACCAAGTTCGCGATGGAGGG
>NZ_DAIQAT010000204.1:0-5226 GCF_036781545.1 Tabrizicola sp. | reverse complement strand
GGTCGACGAGGATGTCGAGGTGAAGTTCGCCCATGCCCTTCATGATGGTCTGGCCCGATTCCAGGTCGGTCTCGACGCGGAACGACGGGTCTTCGGCAGCCAGGCGAGCGAGGGCGAGGCCCATCTTCTCCTGGTCGGCCTTCGACTTCGGCTCCACGGCGATCTCGATCACCGGCTCGGGGAAGGTCATGGTTTCCAGAACCACCTGGTTCGCCGGGTCGCACAGGGTGTCGCCGGTGGTGGTTTCCTTCAGGCCCGCCAGCGCGATGATGTCGCCCGCGAAGGCTTCGTCGATTTCCTCGCGGTTGATGGCGTGCATCATCATCATCCGCCCGACCCGTTCCTTGCGGCCCTTGGTCGAGTTCGCCATCTGGTCGCCCTTCTTGAGCTGACCGGAATAGATGCGGGTGAAGGTGAGCGAGCCCACGAAGGGGTCGTTCATGATCTTGAACGCGAGCGCGGAGAAGGGCTGCGCGTCATCGGGCTTGCGCTCGATGTTGCGGGTTTCCGTCTCGTCGCCGGGGGCAAAGCCCAGGTAGGGCGGGATGTCCAGCGGCGAAGGCAGATAGTCGATCACCGCGTTCAGCACCGGCTGCACGCCCTTGTTCTTGAAGGACGACCCGGCGGTGACCGGAACGAAGGCCATCGCCAGCGTGCCCTTGCGGATCAGCGCGCGGAGCGTGTCCTCGTCAGGCTCGTTGCCTTCGAGATAGGCTTCCATGGCGGCGTCGTCTTGCTCGACCGCCAGTTCGACCAGCTTGCTGCGCCATTCTTCGGCCACGCCCTTCAGGTCGGCGCGGATGTCGCGGATGTCCCAGGTCGCGCCCAGGTCTTCACCGTGGTAGACCCATTCCTTCATCAGGACGAGGTCGACGATGCCTTCCAGCTTGTCCTCGGCGCCGATCGGCAGGGCGATCGGGCAGGGGGTCGCGCCGGTGCGGTCCTTGATCATCTGGACGCATTTGAAGAAGTCGGCACCGATCTTGTCCATCTTGTTGACATAGACGATGCGCGGCACCTTGTAGCGGTCAGCCTGACGCCACACGGTTTCGGTCTGCGGCTCGACGCCGGCGTTGGCGTCCAGCAGGCAGACGGCACCGTCGAGCACCGCGAGCGAGCGTTCGACTTCGATGGTGAAGTCGACGTGGCCGGGGGTGTCGATGATGTTGAAGCGGTGCTTCTTCGAGGTCGGCGAGGTGCCGTCGATGGTCTTTTCCCAGAAGGTCGTGGTCGCGGCCGAGGTGATGGTGATCCCGCGTTCCTGCTCCTGCTCCATCCAGTCCATCGTGGCGGCGCCGTCATGGACTTCGCCGATCTTGTGGGACTTGCCGGTGTAGTAGAGGATGCGCTCGGTCGTCGTGGTCTTGCCCGCGTCGATATGGGCCATGATCCCGAAGTTGCGGTAGAGGTCGAGCGTGTATTCGCGTGCCATGATGTCCTCTTACCAGCGGTAGTGGCTGAACGCCTTGTTCGCGTCTGCCATCTTGTGGGTGTCTTCGCGCTTCTTCACGGCGGTGCCGCGGTTCTGCACGGCGTCGGCCAGTTCGGCGGCCAGACGCTCTTCCATCGTGTTTTCGTTGCGCTTGCGGGCGGCGGTGATCAGCCAGCGGATCGCCAGCGCCTCACGGCGTTCGGTGCGCACTTCGACGGGGACCTGGTAGGTCGCACCGCCGACGCGGCGGGAGCGGACCTCGACCGAGGGCTTCACGTTGTCGAGCGCTTCGTGGAAGGCTTCGACGGCGGGACGCTTCAGACGGGTCTGGACGCGGTCGAGCGCGCCGTAGACGATGCCTTCGGCGACGGATTTCTTGCCGTCCAGCATCAGGTTGTTCATGAACTTGGTGACCACCCGGTCGCCGAACTTGGCATCGGGCAGGATTTCGCGCTTTTCGGCGGCGTGACGACGGGACATCTGTTATCTCCTCACTTCGGACGCTTGGCGCCGTATTTCGAACGACGCTGACGACGTTCCTTCACGCCCTGGGTGTCCAGAACGCCGCGGAGGATGTGGTAACGCACACCCGGAAGGTCCTTGACCCGGCCGCCACGGATCAGGACGACAGAGTGTTCCTGAAGGTTGTGCTTTTCGCCGGGGATGTAGGAGATGACCTCGAAACCGTTGGTCAGGCGCACCTTGGCGACTTTCCGCATGGCCGAGTTCGGCTTCTTCGGGGTGGTGGTGTAGACGCGGGTGCAGACCCCACGTTTTTGCGGGCAGGATTCCAGGTGCTGGGACTTGGACTTCCGCGGCGCTGCTTCCCGGGGCTTCCGGATCAGCTGTTGAATCGTCGGCATTCACGTTCCTCGTTTCGATACTCGCCCCCTAGCCGTCGGGGGCGCCGCTTCTCGACCGTGCCTTGCGCGAATCGCAAAACACGAACACCGCACCCATCCCCGGTGGGGATGACGCGGTGGACTTCCAGAGGATCGGGGTGCATCACACCCGGATCATGACCACTTCAAGCGCTCTGAGCCCTTGGCCCGGTCGCGACCGGATCTTCGGGTTGGCGGGCGTATAGGAGGAATCGCGGGGGGTGTCAATGCGGCCCCCCTGCCCTGCCGGTCAGGCTGTCCGGCGGCGAAGGGCCCGCTCGCGCCAGAGGGTGAAGAGCCCTGCGGCGACCACGATGGCGGCGCCGGTCAGGGTCCACACATCGGGCAGGTTGCCGAAGACGAGGAAGCCTAGGGCGATGGCCCAGAGGAGCGAGGTGTAACGGAAGGGCGCGACAAGGCCGATATCGCCGTGGCGCATCGCGGCGACCGAGGTGAGGTAGCCGACGATCAGGAACAGCCCCGCGCCGAGGATACGGGCGGCCTCCCAGCCGGTGGGGGTCTGCCAGCCCTGGAAGATCGTGCCGGTCCAGCCCATGAGCGTGACAGCGACGGCGGCGCCGAGGGCGACGAGCGAGGTGGGGATATGGCCTTGCAGGGGCCGGACGGAGAGGTCGCGCACGACCACGCAGGCGACCGAGGCGAGGCCGAGGAGGGACCAGCGGTCGAAGCCCTCGGTGCCGGGCCGGATGATGATCAGGACGCCGATCAGGCCGACGAGGATCGCCGTCATCCGCCGCCAGCCGATCCTGTCCCCGTAGACCAGCGCTGCGCCGAGGGTGATCAGCAGCGGCAGCGCCTGGAGGATGGCCGAGAGATTGGCGATCGGCATGTGCAGGAGCGCGGTCAGGAAAGTGATCGTCGCGGCCACATCGGCAAGCGAGCGGAGGAGAATGAAGCCCGCGTCGCGGCGGTTCGGGCGGAAGGCGAAGGCGCCCGTGGCGAGGGCGAGGATGGTGAGGCCGATGACGGCGATCATCCCGCGCAGGCCGATGGTCTGGTAAAGCGGCAGGCTCTGCGTCACCGATTTCATGAAGGTGTCATTGACGGTGAAGGCGGCCATAGAGGCACACATCAGAAGGATGCCGCGGAGGTTCTCGGAGGGGGGCAAGTCGCGGGTCCTTCACCTGATCAGGCTTGGGTAGCAGGCGGCAGGGGGAAGGGGAAGTGCCCGCGCGCGGGCAGATTTTCGGGGCGTTTGAAAACAAGAGGTTAGGTGCAGGCGTTAACCGGGTGGAAAGGTTTGGTTCCATGGAAGTTACGGCAGCGCTTTCACCATGGCCTGCTAGAATTCGGCGTCTTTCCTGCCCTTTCCCTGAGCCATCCAGTCCTGCCCGCCAAAGGCAACCAATGCGATCTGAAGCAGGTCGCGTTGTGGGTTCAGGCGAAACACGACAGTCAAACGATTGCCCCGCCCGCCATGGCGGACCAGCCAACCTTCGAGTGCCCCCGAAAAACGGATGCCCGAGCTAGGGTTTGCGGCAATGCTGCGTAGCAACGCGTCGATTTCGTCAAGCCGTCGTTCAGCGGCAGCGAAGTCGCCGTTCGTCACCTCGACGATATGTTCGACAATCCCGATCAGATCCCGCTCGACCAGAGGGTGCCTGCTTTGCCGCATCAGAGCTTTGTGCGCTTCTCGTTCCTCTGCCGCAATGCGGCGAGATGATTGCGGGCGTTGAAGGTAAATTCGCCCAGCGGAGCCACCGGTTCCCATTGATCGGGCGGCAGGGCCAGGCGCCGCTGCACCTCGGCTTCGAGCAAAGCGCGGTCGCGTTCTCTGGCCGCCTTGGCCCGTGCCAGTTCACCAGAAACCGCAGCGCTGACGTTCGGGTATTCTCCAGCCTCGACAAGATCGCGCGCAAAGGCAAAGGCCGCATCGGTGAAGCTGACGCTCTGCTTGTGGACACTCATCGCCGCCTCTTGTTGGTGTTCCGGTGGAGCACCGTAGCAGGCCACCTGCATCCCGGCAACGTTGCAGACAAAAAAGAACCCCGCCGGTCCTGCGACCGGCGGGGGTATCGTCTTGCCCGAAGGCCGCGCGGCTTAATCGCGGCTTTCCACCGTGTCGACCAGGCCCGTGTCGAGATCGGCGTCGAGGTCCGGTTCCATCACCGCCATCGGGGCGGCCAGGGCGGCGGCTTCTTCGGCCTCCGACCGGCGCGCTTCGATGACCGTGTGGTCGCGGTCGGCGGCGATCTTCTTCACGCGGCTGGTCGCGCCACCCGTCCCGGCCGGTATCAGCCGGCCGACGATGACGTTCTCCTTGAGCCCCAGAAGCTTGTCGCGCTTGCCCTGCACCGAAGCCTCGGTGAGGACGCGGGTCGTCTCCTGGAACGAGGCCGCCGAGATGAAGCTGCGGGTCTGCAAGCTTGCCTTGGTGATCCCGAGGAGGACCGGCTCGGCTTTCGCCTCGCGGCCGCCACGGGCATTGGCCTTGGCATTCTCTTCGTCCAGTTCGATCTTCTCGACCTGTTCGCCCTTCAGAAGCGTGGTGTCGCCCGAGTCGAGGATCTCGAACTTCTGCAGCATCTGCCGGACGATGACCTCGATGTGCTTGTCGTTGATCTTCACGCCCTGCAGGCGATAGACGTCCTGCACTTCGTCGATCATGTAGTTGGCAAGCGCCTCGATCCCCATGATCCGCAGGATGTCGTGCGGAGCCGGGTTGCCGTCCATGATGTAGTCGCCCTTCTGGACGAAGTCGCCTTCCTGAACCGGAATGTGCTTGCCCTTGGGGATCATGTATTCGACGGCGGTCAGCGTCTCATCGACCGGTTCCACGGTGATGCGGCGCTTGTTCTTGTAGTCCTTGCCGAAGCGGACATAGCCGTCGGTTTCGGCGATGATCGCGTGATCCTTCGGACGACGGGCCTCGAACAGTTCCGCCACGCGGGG
>NZ_DAIQAT010000203.1:0-5260 GCF_036781545.1 Tabrizicola sp. | reverse complement strand
GCCGCGCAGATCGTCATCGACAACGATGAATCGGGGGCGCAGTCGCTGGACCACCAGAAATACATGATGTCCGAGGTGGCGAAGCTGACCGCGGGCGGCAATGGCGCGCTGGACCCGGCGGATTTCGACGCCACGGTGGCCTCGCTGCTGGCGGCGGTCTCGCCCGAGAACCCGGCGATCACCAAGGCGCCCGAGGGCAAGGCCTGGACGCATGACATCACCGACAAGGCGCTGGCCGAATAATCGTTTGATTTGTTCGGACTTGGCGGGCGCGGCCGGGACGGTCGCGCCCGTTTTCTTTACCCTTTTGCGGTTCTGCTGAGCGCCAAGAGAGGGATAGCAATGAAGGCGATCGGGATCGGGCTGACGGCGGTGGCCGTGGCGCTTCTTGTGACGGTCTGGTGGCAGGGCTTCGCCGCTCCGGCGGGGCTGCTGTATGGGGCCGGGACCGAGGAGGCGGAGGCGGCCTATTGTCTGGCGGTGGCGGAACGGATTTCGGAGATCACCGGGGGCCGGGGCGACGCCCGGCTTGAGGCGCATCTGGACGAACAGGTGGATTTCTGGCGTCCGCGCGCGGGGCCGAGGCCGGGTCTGGGCCGGGCGGCACTGGCGCGGGACAGCACCGCGCCGGGGGTGAACGAGGGTGCGCATCTGCATCTGGCGGTGCAGGATTGCGCTATGCGGGCGGTCAGCTTCTACGGGCACCGCTTCGCTGGCTTCGAGTGAGCCGCGTGGGAATGGTACGCTGGCAGGCGCGTTGACAAGGCGGTGTAAATCGCCCCTCATCGCGGCCAATTCTTTTTCCGGGCTGACCCATGCCGCTTTCCTCGCTGACCGGGACCAAGCTGCGCGACCGGCGCCTTGCTGCGGGGCTGCGGCAGGCGGAGGTCGCGGCGCGGGCGGGGATTTCGGCCTCCTACCTCAACCTGATCGAGCACAACCGCCGCAAGGTCACGGCAGGGGTGATGGAGCGGCTGGCCGATGCGCTGGAGATCGACCGGACGGCACTGGTCGAGGGCAAGGATGCAGCGCTGGTCGAGGATCTGCGCGCGGCGGCAGCCCGTGGCGGGGCCGTGGGAGAGACGGGGGTCGAGGTCGAGCGGGTGGAGGATTTCGTCGACCGCTTTCCCGGCTGGGCGACGCTTCTGGCGGCGCTCGACGCGCGGGGTCTTGTGCTGGAGCGCGCGGTCGAGGCGCTGAACGACCGGATGACGCATGATCCGCACCTGTCGCAGTCGCTGCATGAGCTGCTGTCCTCGCTGTCGGCGGTGCGGGCGACGGCGGCGATCCTGGCCGAGACGCCGGATCTGGAGCCCGACTGGGCGGCGCGCTTCCATCGAAACCTGCATCAGGACAGCGAGCGGCTGGCGGCGGGGGCCGAGGCGCTGGTGGGATTCCTCGACGCCGGGCAGGGGATCGAGGAGCAGGGCATCGCCGCGCCGCAGGAAGAGGTGGAGGACTGGCTGCGGAGCCGGGGCTGGGCGCTGTCGGATGCGGAGCTTGCGGGGGGGCTGGCGGCGGATATCGCCCGGCTCGCCTCCAGCGCCGCGCGAAGCCTGGCGCGGTCGCATGTGGCCCGCGCGGCGGCGGATGCGGCGGTGATGCCGGAAACGGCCTTCGCGACCGCCCTGGCCGACCTGGGGCCGGACCCGCTGGCACTGGCCGAACGCTTCGGCACCTCGCCGCTGGGGGTGATGCGGCGACTGGCCGGGGTTCCCGCTTTGCAGGCGGGGCTGGTGGCCTGCGACGGTTCGGGCACGCTGACCTTCCGCAAGCCCGCGACCGGTTTTCCGCTGCCGCGCTTCGGGGCGGCCTGTCCGCTGTGGCCGCTTTACGCCGCCCTCGGTCGGCCGATGCAGCCCTTCGAGGCGCGGGTGCAGATCGCGGGACAGAGCGACCGGCGGCATCGGGTGATCGCCTGGGCCGAGACGCGACATCCGCAAGGCCTGCGGGGGCCGGAGCTGCGCGAGGCGGCGATGCTGATCCTGCCGGACGAGGGCGCGGGGCAGGCGGTGCGGATCGGGTCGAGTTGCCGGGTCTGCGCGCGGGGCGACTGCCCGGCGCGGCGCGAACCGTCGATCCTGGCGGCGGAAGGGGGCTGACCTGGCGGCTTTTCGCGTGACTTCGCCGGACTCTGCTCCTCGTTCGACTTTGTCTTCTCCTCGCGAACCGACGGCTCCTCGTGCGACTTCGTCTTCTCGTCGCGGGTGGGGGCATGCTGCGAGGAGCGACGAAGGAGACGACGAGCGGACCGGCAGGCTTTGACAGGCGGCCCGCTTTCTGCCGATAGTGGGGCAGGGCGACCGAAGATCGCCCGGGGGGAGAGTGTGGCACAGCATGTCCTGCTGATCGAGGACGAGCCGAACATCGCCGAGGCGATCCACTTCCTGCTGACCCGCGATGGCCTGCGCGTCAGCCATGTGGCAGAGGGGGTGGCCGCGCTGGCGCTGCTGCGGCAGGATCCGCCGGATATGGTGATCCTCGATCACATGCTGCCCGGCCTTTCGGGGCTGGAGATCCTGACAGCGATCCGCGCCGCACCGGACAGCCGCAACCTGCCGGTGATGATGCTGACGGCGCGGGGCCGCGACCGCGAGATGGCCGAACGCGCCGGGGCGGACCGTTTCATGACCAAGCCCTTCTCCAACGCCGAAATCCTGGCCGAGGTCCGGGCGATGCTGGGTCGGGGGCTGGGCCGCGGATGAGGCGCCCGAAGCGCCCGCTGTTCCTGGCCCGCGCGCCCTACCGTCGGCGGCGGCTGCGCGATGCGGCGCGGCTTCTGCCGGTGCTCGGCGCGTTCCTGCTGCTTCTGCCGCTTCTCTGGGCGCCGGAGTCGCGGATGTCGCTGACCTCGGGCGACGTGATCTACTTCTTCCTGGTCTGGCTGGCGCTGATCGGCCTTGCCGCGGCTTTCGCGCCCGGCCTGCGCAGCGGCGAGGGCGTGGACGAGGAGGAGGACTGAGGTGCCCTTCAACCTGCTGGTCCTGGCCTGCTTTCTCTATGTCGCCTTTCTTTTCACCGTCGCCTTCGTGGTCGAGGGGCGGGCGGCGAAGGGGCGGCTCGGCTGGCTGCGCTCTCCCGTGGTCTACACGCTGTCGCTGTCGATCTACTGCACCGCCTGGACCTTTTACGGTGCGGTCGGCTATGCGGCGCGGTCGGGGCTGGAGTTCCTGACCATCTACTTCGGACCGACGCTGGTCTTCATCGGCTGGTGGTGGCTTCTGCGCAAGCTGGTCAGGATCGGGCGGCGACACCATGTGACCTCGCTCGCCGACCTGATCTCCTCGCGCTATGGCAAGTCGAATACGCTGGGGGTGATCGTCACGCTCATCGCCGTGGTGGCCGCGACGCCCTATATCGCGCTGCAATTGCAGTCGGTGGTCCTGTCCTTCGGCGTCTTCGCCAGCGCGGCGCCGGATGGGTCGCGCCCGCTCGACCCCGGTCAGATCGCGGTCTGGGTGGCGGTGGGGCTGGCGTTCTTCACCATCCTGTTCGGCACCCGCAACCTCGACGCGCGCGAGCAGCACCACGGCATCGTCACCGCCATCGCGGTCGAGGCGGTGGTGAAGCTGGTGGCGCTTCTGGCCGTCGGCAGCTTCGTCGTCTGGGGCATCGCCGGGGGAGTGGCCGACGTGATCGCCCGGATCGACGCGGCGGACCTTGCCGCCTGGCAGGTCGCACCGGGGCGCTGGACCGGGATCATCTTTCTTTCCGCCGCCGCGGTGATCTGCCTGCCGCGCATGTTCCAGGTCATGGTGGTGGAGAATGAGGACGAAGGGCATCTTGCCCGCGCGAGCTGGGCCTTCCCGCTGTATCTGATGGCGATGAGCCTGTTCATCGTGCCCATCGCCGTGGTGGGGCTGGAGCGGATGCCGGCGGGGGCGAACCCGGACATGTTCGTCCTGACCCTGCCCTTGGCCGAGGGGCGGGGAGGGCTGGCGATGCTGGCGTTCCTGGGCGGATTCTCCTCGGCCACCTCGATGGTGATCGTCGAATCCATCGCCCTGGCGACGATGATCTCCAACCATGTGATGATTCCCCTGTGGCTGCGGCTGCGGCCCGGCGCGGGGGTGGCGGATGACCTGCGGCAGGTCGTGCTGATGGCGCGCAGGCTGGCCATCGCGGCGGTGCTGGCGCTGGGATATGGCTATTATCGTGTCTCCGGCGGCTCCGCGGCGCTGGCGTCAATCGGGCTGATCGCCTTTCTGGGGGTGGCGCAGGTCCTGCCCGCGATGCTGGGCGGCATCTACTGGCGTGGCGCGACGCGGGCGGGGGCGATCCTGGGGCTGGTCACGGGGCTGGCGATCTGGGCCTATACCTCGTTCCTGCCTTCGTTCGGGCCGGGCGCGGTGCTGCCGGAGACGGTCTTTACCGAGGGGCTGATGAGCCTTTCCTGGCTGCGTCCGTATTCGCTGTTTGGCACGGAAGCCATGGACCCGATCATCCATGCGCTTTTCTGGTCGATGGCGCTGAATGTGCTGGCGTTCTGCCTCGGCTCGCTTCTCACCTTTCCCGGCCCGGTGGAGCGGTTGCAGGGGGCGGCCTTCGTCAATGTCTTCGAGGGCGCGGTCGGCCCGCAACGCTGGGCGCGGGGGCGGGCAGACCCCGAGGCGCTTCTGGCGATGGCGCAGCGCATCCTGGGCGAGGAGGTGGCGCTGACCCTGTTCCAGGCGGAAGCGCGGGCGCAGGGCAAGGAGAGCTTCCTGCCCGATCCGACTCCGGGGTTCCTGGACAGTCTGGAGGCGCGGCTTTCGGGTTCCGTCGGCGCGGCGACCGCCCATGCGATGATCGGCCAGCTGGTGGGCCGGGCGACGGTCACGGTCGAGGATCTGATGGCGGTGGCCAGCGAATCGGCGCAGCTGCTGGAATATTCCGCCCGGCTGGAGGCGCGGGAGACCGAGCTGACCCGCACCGCGGGCGCGCTGCGCGAGGCGAACGAGAAGCTCATGCAGCTGTCGTTGCAGAAGGATGCCTTCCTCAGCCAGATCAGCCACGAGCTGCGCACGCCGATGACCTCGATCCGCGCCTTCTCGGAAATCCTGACCGAGGGTGAGGTGCCGCCCGAGAGCGTGATGCGCTACGGCCGGATCATCCATGACGAGGCGAAGCGGCTGACGCGGCTTTTGGACGATCTTCTGGACCTATCGGTGCTGGAAAACGGCGCGGTGCAGCTGACGGTGGGGCTGGCGAGCCTGCAAGGCATGATCGACACCGCGCTGACGGCGGCGCGGGCGACGCGGCCCGACCGCGAGTTCCAGGT
>NZ_DAIQAT010000202.1:0-5357 GCF_036781545.1 Tabrizicola sp. | reverse complement strand
AAGCACGGTTTCGGCGATGTCGCCCGGCTTGGCGCCGATGTGGAAGGTCATGTCTGCGTCCCTCTGCGGGACACAGGCTCAATGCCCTGATGTCCCGTCATTATTCTGATCTTGTTATCGTCTTGTCGGCGTCTTCCTTCCGTGGGGACGGAGGGGAGACGCCAGCGCCATTAATGCGGCGCGCGCCGCTGGGCGGCAAGAGCGGAAAATCGGGGTTGGAGCGTGGGCCGATCCTGCGCTATCCGGAGCGGGCAGGCAGGAGGACCGCGCAGAGTGGACCATGACGTGACCCTGATCGCCGGACGTCGCGAGGCGCTTCTGGCGCGGACGCTGGAGTCCTTCGCGCGGGACGTGTTCCCAAACTTCCCGATCCGTCGCCTGATCGCCAATATCGACCCGTTCATGGGCGATGCTGCGGAGGGCGACCGTTGCGAGGCGCTGATCCGGCGGTACTTCCCCGATGCGCTGATTTTCCGGCCCGAGGCGCCCGACTTCGCCTCGGCGGTCATCCGGGCCTGGACGGCGACGACGGCACCGCGGGTGCTGCATCTGGAGGATGACTGGATCGCGCTGGAACCGATCACGCCCGAGCGGACCGAACCGCTGTTCGAACCGGATGTGGGAGCCGTGACCTTCATCTCGGTCAACAAGCACACGCGGGGTCTTCACCACCAGACCTCGCGGCGGGTGGTGAAGAAGGGCCGCCAGATCGTGCAGGACTTTCTGGTCAATGCCTTCTCGACCTCGCCCGGCATCTTCGAGGGCGATTTCCTGCGCGAGGCGGCGCGGCGGATGAAGCCGGGGCTGGACCCGGAGAAGCAGTTCTTCCGGCAGATCAACCCGGAGTTGGAGGCCCATGTGCTGCCGAAGCGCTGCATGTTCCTGCGCGGCACGACACGGCGCGAGCTGATCCTGGACATCGGCCGCGAGGCACGCGCCGAGGTGGGACTGGTGAAGGTCTATGAAAACGGAGCCTCGATCTGGCGCAAGGCGGACCCGGCACCGGACGTGGCCCCGGAGGCGCCGACGGACTGATCTATTCGGCGGCGAGGGTGCCGAAGACGGCGCGGTTGCCGCAGAAATGCGCCTCGGACGGTTGCGCCCCGGCCCCTTTGGCCAGGAGATGTGCGCAGGCGGCGCGGTCGGCGCAGTGACCGCAGGTGGTGAGCAGATCGACCCATTGCGCATGATCGCGCTTCAGCTCCACTTCCGAAATGCCGAAGATCCGGCCCATTGCCGTGACACGTTCGGAAATGTCGCGCGGCATCTTCAGGAAGCCCAGGACCTGTTCGCGGCTCATGCCGAGGTCATCGAGATCGCGGTCGCTGAGCGCGTTGACCTCTTGCACCTCGTGCAGGCGGTCGATGAGGGCGCGGATACGGTTGAACATGGCGGACTCCGGACGGCTGTGTGCTTTCCGGATAGGCCCTGCGAAGGGACCGCAGCCTTGATTTACGTCAAGCCCGCGGTGCGGCGGGCCGATCCTGCTGATGGTTTTCCATCAATGCGGGGCTGGCGCGGGCTTATTCGGCGGCAACCGGGGTGGGATCGGCAAGGGCCACGAGGTCAAGCATGATCCGGTTCAGCTGGAAGTCCTTCGGCGTGTAGACCTGGGCCACGCCCATCGTCTTCAGGGTGCTGGCGTCGTCATCCGGGATGATGCCGCCGACGACGAGGGGCTGGCGGAGGCCCGCTTCGCGCATGAGGTCCAGCGTCTCGCGGATCAAGGGCAGATGGCTGCCCGAGAGGATGGAGAGGCCGATCACGTCGGGCCCCTTCTCGGCGGCGGCGGTGACGATTTCCTGCGGGGTCAGGCGGATGCCGTCATAGGTGATCTCCATCCCGCAGTCGCGGGCACGGGCGGCGATCTGCTCGGCGCCGTTGGAATGGCCGTCGAGGCCGGGCTTGCCGAGAAGAAGGCGCAGCGGGCGGCCGAGCTTGGCGGCAACGGCGGCGACGGCGTCGCGGACGGGTTCCAGCCCTTCGGTGCGGTTCGAGGGGTTCTGGCTGACGCCGGTCGGGGCGCGGTATTCGCCGTAGAGCGCGCGCATGGCCCCGCCCCATTCGCCGGTGGTGACGCCCGCCTTGGCGCAGCGGATGGAGGCGGGCATGATGTTTTCGCCCGATTGCGCGGCCTGCCGGAGGGCGGCGAGGGCTTCCCGCACCTCCACCGTGTCGCGCTGGCTGCGCCAGTCGGCGAGGCGCGCGCATTGGTCGGCCTCGGCCCGGGGGTCGGCGGTCATGATCGCGCCGTCGCCAGTGGCGAGAGGGGACGGCTCGGTGGTGGTGAAGCGGTTGACGCCGACGACGGTGGTCTCGCCGGATTCGATCTTCGCGAGGCGTTCGGCATTGGCCTCGACCAAGCGGGATTTCATGTAGCCGATGGCGGCGACGGCCCCGCCCATGGCGTCGATATGGGCAAGCTCTTCCAGCGCGCCCTGCTTGAGGCTTTCGACCTTGCGGTCCACGGCGGGGTTGCCGTCGAAGAGGTCGTCGTAGTCGAGAAGGTCGGTCTCGTAGGCCAGGATCTGCTGCATCCGAAGCGACCATTGCTGGTCGAAGGGGCGGGGCAGGCCGAGCGCCTCGTTCCAGGCGGGAAGCTGGACGGCGCGGGCGCGGGCGTTCTTGGAGAGCGTCACGGCCAGCATCTCGAGGAGGATGCGGTAGACGTTGTTTTCCGGCTGCTGTTCGGTGAGGCCGAGGGAGTTGACCTGCACCCCATAGCGGAAGCGGCGGAAGCGGGCGTCAGCGATGCCGTAGCGGGTTTCCAGCAGATCGTCCCACAGCGCGGTGAAGGCGCGCATCTTGCAGAGCTCGGTCACGAAGCGGATGCCGGCATTTACAAAAAACGACATTCTGCCGACCATCGCGGGGAAATCTGCGGCAGGAACTTTCACTTTCAGATCATCGAGCACGGCGCAGGCCGTGGCGAGTGCGAAGGCCAACTCTTGCTCCGGCGTGGCCCCGGCCTCCTGCAGGTGGTAGGAACACACGTTCATCGGGTTCCACTTTGGCAGGTGTTTCCCGGTATAGGCGGCGACATCGGTGATCAGCCGGAGGGAAGGCTGCGGCGGCAGGATATAGGTCCCGCGCGAGAGGTATTCCTTGATGATGTCGTTCTGCACGGTGCCCTGCAGGGCAGTGATGTCGGCGCCCTGCTCCTCGGCCACGGCGATGTAGAGCGCCAGGAGCCAGGGAGCGGTGGCGTTGATCGTCATCGAGGTGTTCATCTGCTCCAGCGGGATGTCCTGGAACAGGGCGCGCATGTCGCCGAGATGAGCGACGGGGACGCCGACCTTGCCGACCTCGCCCCGCGCGCGGGGATCGTCGCTGTCGTAGCCGGTCTGGGTGGGCAGGTCGAAGGCGACGGAAAGCCCGGTCTGCCCCTTGGCAAGGTTGGTGCGGTAAAGCGCGTTCGAGGCGGCGGCGGTGGAATGGCCGGCATAGGTGCGGAAGAGCCAGGGGGCGTCCTTGCGTTTCGTGTCGGTCATCTCGGCCTCGCGAGTCGGGAGGGTAATTTTATTGCGCTGATGATGGCATATGGGAAAGATCGTGCCAATGTCAATCGCTGCGCTGCGGCAACCCTGGCGGAGCGGGGGTTTCACACCCCCGCACCCCCGCGGAGTATTTGCGCCAAGAGGAAGGGCATTGCCGGAGAGCGGGGATCGGCTAGGCTTTGGCGATGTTCGGCGCGGTTGCGGTTCCTGTCTGGTTGCTGGCTTTGATCCTTGGCTTCGCCGCGGTCAGCTTTGCCACGCATTTCCTGTTCCCTTCGGTGCGCTGGTTCTTCCGGCGGCGGGCCGAGCGGGCGCTGGCGCAGCTGAACACGCGTCTGGACCGCAAGATCGACCTTTTCAAGCTGGCGCGGCGGTCGGACATGATTGCGCGGCTGGCCTATGACCAGCGCGTCGTCGAGGCGGCGATGGTCCATGCGGCGGAAACCGGGGTGCCGGGGGAAGTGGCCTTCGAGGAGGCCCATCGCTACGCGAAGGAGATCGTGCCGGGGTTTTCGGCGACGGTCTATTTCGGCTTCGGCACGCGAGCGGCGAAAGGGCTGTCGCGGCTTCTGTTCCGGGTCAGGGTCGGCAAGATCGACCGGGCGCTGGAGCGGATCGATCCGAGGGCCACGGTGATCTTTGTGATGAACCATCGCTCCAACGTCGATTATGTGCTGGTGACATGGCTGGTCGCCGGGCGGTCGGCGGTAAGCTATGCGGTGGGGGAATGGGCGCGGGTCTGGCCGCTGTCGGCGCTGATCCGGTCGATGGGGGCCTATTTCATCCGGCGGGGCAGCCGCAACGCTTTGTATCGCAAGGTCTTGGCGCGCTATGTCCAGATGGCGACCGAGGAGGGCACGACGCAGGCGATGTTCCCCGAGGGCGGCCTTTCCCTGGATGGGCAGGTGGGACCGGCGAAGCTGGGGCTGATCAGCTATATCGTCGAGGGCTGGACGCCGCTGTCGCGCGACGTGGTCTTCGTGCCGGTGGGGCTGGCCTATGACCGGGTGCTGGAGGACCGGGTGCTGGTCGAGGCGGCGGCCAGTGGTACGCGGCGGTTCAGGAACCGGCCGCTCTGGGTGGCCTGGCACGCGGCACGGTTCCTCTGGGCGCGGATGCGCGGGCAGACGCATGGCTTCGGCACGGCGGCGGCGGGGTTCGGCGCCCCGGTTTCATTGCGTGAGCATCTGGCGGCGGGGGGCACGGTCGAGGCACTGGGCGAGCGGCTGATGGCGGCGATCGCAGCGGTGGTGCCGGTGCTGCCGGTGCCGCTGGTGGCGAAGGCGCTGGGCGAAGGGGCGACCAGCCGGGAAGAGTTGCTGGCAAGGGTCGAAGCGCTGGTCGCGGCCCTGACGGCGGCGGGAGCGGTGCTGAAGCTGCCACCGCAGGGCCCAGGCGCGGCATTGGACGAAGGGCTGACGCCGCTGATCCGGCGCGGGCTGGTGAGCGAGGGATTGCAGCCGGTGGCCGCGGAGCGCGCGTTGCTGCGCTTCTATGCGGCCTCGATACCAGACATCGGCGTCGCTGCGACGCCGCAGACATAAAATTTCAAGATTACCCAATCATACTATTGCAAAGTTGCGCGCAGAAATATTATCTGCAGCCAAGGGCGCGGCGATTCTGCGGCGCGGCATCTGGCTTGGAGGCTCATGTTGGCTTTGGATACGCAAACCGCACCCCTGATCTACGACGCGCCGAAGAAGGATCTTTACGAACTGGGCGAGATGCCCCCCCTCGGCCATGTGCCGAAGCAGATGTATGCTTGGGCGATCCGCCGCGAGCGGCACGGAGCCCCGGAACAGGCCATGGTGCAGGAGGTGGTCGATACCTGGACCATCGACAGCCACGAGGTGCTGGTCC
>NZ_DAIQAT010000201.1:0-5414 GCF_036781545.1 Tabrizicola sp. | reverse complement strand
CTGATCCGCCGCAATCTCTGGGCGCTGATCGACCGGAAATCCTTCTACCGGCTGATCGATCTGGGTTGCCATGAGACGCATGACGGGCATAAGTGGTTCGGTCTCTGGTCCTCGGGGCAGTTCTTCCCGGTGATCCCCTCGTCGGAATTGCCCTGATCTCGAAATGCCCCGTTTCGCTGCGAACCTGACCTATCTCTTCACCGAGGTTCCCACGCTTGACCGCCCCGACTGGGCCGCGCGCTGCGGTTTCGACGGGGTGGAGGTGCTGTTCCCCTATGACCAGCCGATGGCCGACTGGGAGCGCGCGCTGAACGGCCTGCCGCTGGCGCTGATCAACGCGCCGCCGGGGGACTGGGCCAGCGGCGACCGGGGCTTCGCCGCCGTGCCGGGAATGGAGCGGCACTTCCGCGACAGCTTCCTGCGCGCCGCCGAATACGCGACCCGGCTGAAGGCCGAGAGGGTGCATGTGATGGCCGGGGTCGCAAAGGGTCCGCAGGCCGAGCAGTGCTATGCCGAGAACCTGGCCTGGGCCCTGGCCGAGGCGCCGGACCTCACGCTCACGCTGGAGCCGCTGAACCCCGACGACATGCCGGGCTATTTCCTGAACGACTACGACCAGACCGCCCGCATCCTGGACGACCTCGCCAATCCCCGGATCGGCTTGCAGTTCGACCTCTGGCACGCCGCCCGCCTGCATGGCGATGCTGGCCTCGTGTGGCAGGACCACCGCCACCGCATCAACCACGTCCAGATCGCGGGCTTCCCGGCGCGGAACGAACCGGGCGGCGGTGGCTTCTCGCTGCCCGACCTCTGCGACGCCATCGACGCCGAGGGGCCGGACGTCTGGATTTCCGGCGAATACCGCCCGGCCAAGGGCACGGCGCAGGGACTGGGCTGGCTGGCCGCGCTGAAATCCCGCGGGGCGCTGATCGGGGGGTGATCCTGACCCCTTGTGCCCCCTCGCCCTGCCCCGTTAAATGGCGGTGAAGCCAGCACAGGACACTCAGCCATGCCCATAGACGCGCCGGAAACCCAGATTGTCACCAGCTGGAAAGTGGCCTGCGACGGCGGCGAGGGCGCGCTGGGGCATCCCCGCGTCTGGCTGACGATCCCCGAGGATACCGGCTTTGTCGAATGCGGCTATTGTGACAAGCGCTACGTCATCGACCGCGAACACGCCCACGACGACCACTAGCCGCGCGCCCTCGGATCACTCCGCCGCAAAGCGCGGTTCGCGGTCGGGTCCCAGCGCCCGCCAGGCCAGCGCCGAACCATCCGTCTCGGGCCGGGTGCTGACCGTCAGCCCCTCGCAGCCCGCATCCGCCGCCGCGGCCCGCGCCGCCGCCAGAAGCGCCCGCCCGATGCCGCGCCCGCGGTCGGGTTCCTGCACGTAAAGCTGCTCGACCACGCCCCAGTCCGCCCCAGCAACCATGTTGCGCCCAAGGATCAGCAGCGCGAAGCCCACCGGATGCCGCTGCGGGCTGTCGGCGCGCAGCGCGACCAGCAGGCGGGCGGCCCGCCCTTCCAGCGCGATCCGCGCCAGCACGCGCGGGGTGATCGTCGCAGGCAGCCCATGCCGCGCGGCCAGCGCGATCAGCATTCGGTGCACTTCGGGCAGGTCTCCGGCCGTGGCGGGCCGGGTCGTGACGGGAGAAGGTGTGGTCATCTTCGGTTTCCTTCGCTGGAGAGCCTGGCGAGGGGGAACCTGTTGAACCATCCGGCCTGACCCTCGCGGGGCGGCTTTCTGGGTTTGCTTTTCGGTGTGAAACGCTGCCCGGCCGCCTATGTGGCGTCGGTCCAATAAAACGAGACAGGGATCATCGGGTGCAGCATGGCCAGACCATGCTGCCGGGCGGTGCGGGCCGTCAAGCCCCTCCGCACCCGTCCCGACGTCTCCCGGGGGGACGCCCCTGCGCGGCATCCCGCCAATGTGGGCCACGGCGGGGAACATACTGCCCCTGATCCCGTTCTTTTCCCAAGGCTCTTGGCCCTGCAGCCTTCTGGCATGCGGTGGCCCGGGTCGTATGAACGTGAAACCTCATACCGGAGATCCCAGATGAAACTTTACGCACCCCTCCTTGCCGTCCTGCTGGCGGCCCCTGCCCTGGCCCAGACCGAGGCCGACGGCAATGCCGGCAACGCGATCGACGCGGCGGACCTGTCCGCCCGCTCGGGCACGGTGTTCTACAGCGACGACGGCATGGTCACGCTGCGCACCGCCGAGGAAGCCAAGACCGGCTGGGCCAAGCTGAGCGCCGAGGACCAGCAGGCGCTGCGCGACCAATGCGCCAACCTGCCAACCGAGGGCGCCGGGACCGCGGAAAACAGCGCCCCCGCCGAAGCCACCTCAGAGCCCGCTCTGCCCGAGACCGAGGGCGCGCAGACGGCCGAGAACAGCGCTCCGGCCGCCACCACGTCCGAACCCGCGCCGCAGCCGACCGAGGGGGCGAACTCCCCCGAGAACTCGACCCCGATGGCGACCAACTTCGTCGCGGACCCGGTCCGTCTGCGGGCCGTGTGTGACATGATCGGCGGCTTCTAAGGCCGATACCGTTCCATCCCGACAACCGGGCGGCGTCGAGAGGCGCCGCCCGTCCTGCATCGGGGCGAGCCCCGCGCCCGCCCCTCCCGCATCCGGACCTCCCCACCTTGGCGGCGCCCCGCATCCCGTGCCAGCATGGGACCCGTTGCAACCCGGTTCCCCCATGCGCCGCGCCCTTCGCCTGCTTGCCGCCATCCTCGCCCTGCCAGCGCTCTACCTCGCCGCCTCGCTCATCCTTCCGCTGGTCCCCGGCCCCGGACCCGACCTCTCCGGCCCGCCCGCCCATACCATCGGCCTCGTTCAAGGCCCGATCCATACCGACATCCTCTTGCCCCTCACCCCCGAAACCCGCGCCCGCTTCGCCTTCGCCGAAGCCGCCGGGGTGCCGCTGACCGACCCGGACGCGGAATGGCTGGTCTTCGGCTGGGGCTCCGCCGCCTTCTACACGACGGCGGGCAGCTATGCCGACATCACCGCCGGTTCCGTCCTGACCGCCGCCACCGGCGACGATGCCGTGATCCGCCTGGACGCCCTGGGTCCGCTGCCGCCGCTGGAAAACCTGCGCGTCCTCCAGCTCTCCGAAGCGCAGTTCCAGGCGCTCCTCACCCGGACCGCCGCCGCTTTTGCAGGCCAGACGAAACTGAACCACCCCGGCTTCACCGGCACCGACGCCTTCTTCCCCGCCCATGGCCATTTCAGCCTGTTCCGCACCTGCAACGTCTGGCTGGGCGAGACCCTCCGCGCTTCGGGCATCCCCTTCGGCCTCTGGACCCCGGCCAACTGGTCGATCACCTTGTCGCTCGACCGGCACCTTGCGGACCAAACCGGGTAGCCCCGGCCCGGCCTTTCTGCCAATACTCCCCCCTGACGCGACGGGAGACGAAAATGACCTTCGGCAAAGGCCACCACCTGCACCTGATCGACGGCTCGGCCTATATTTTCCGCGCCTATCACGCGCTGCCGCCACTGACCCGCAAGTCCGACGGCCTGCCGGTCGGGGCCGTCGCGGGCTTCTGCAACATCCTGTGGAACGAGCTTTCCCGTGCCACCACGAACGGCAAGGCCGCGACCCATCTCGCCGTGGTCTTCGACCATTCCGCCACCACCTTCCGCAACGCGCTCTACCCCGAATACAAGGCCAACCGCCCCGACCTGCCCGAGGACCTGGTCCCGCAGTTCCCCCTGACCCGCGAGGCGACCCGCGCCTTCAACGTCGCCTGCCTGGAGACCGAGGGCTACGAGGCCGACGACATCATTGCCGCGCTCTCCTGCCGCGCGGTCGATGCGGGGGGGTCCTGCACGATCATCTCCTCGGACAAGGACCTGATGCAGCTGATCCGCGCGGGCGTCGACATGTTCGACCCGATGAAGTCCCGCGCCATCGGGCCAGACGAGGTGATGGAGAAATTCGGCGTGGGTCCCGAACGGGTGATCGACGTGCAATCGCTGGCGGGCGACAGCGTCGACAACGTTCCCGGCGCCCCCGGCATCGGGCTGAAGACCGCCGCGCTCCTGATCCAGGAATATGGCGATCTCGATACGCTTCTGGCGCGGGCACACGAGATCAAGCAACCCAAGCGCCGCGAGAGCCTGATCGACAACGCCGACCAGATCCGCATCTCGCGCCAGCTGGTGACGCTGGACTGCGACACGCCCCTCGACGTGACGCTGGACGATCTGGAAATCCGCCTGCCCGAAGGCCCCGCCATCATGGACTTCCTCGCCAGGATGGAGTTCCGCACCCTGACCAAGCGGGTCGCCGAGAAGCTGGGGCTTGCTGCCCCCGCCCTGCCCGAGGCGACGCAGCTGCAAGTCACCCCCCGCAGTGAAGAGACGAAGCCGCAGGAGGAAGAGCGCCTGCCCTTCGACATCTCGACCTACGAATGCATCCGCGACCTGCCGACGCTCGACCGCTGGCTCGCCCGCATCCGCGAGGTGGGCCATCTCGCCATCGACACCGAGACCACCAGCCTGGACGAGATGCGCGCCGAACTGGTCGGCATCTCGCTGGCGGTCGATCCCGGCAAGGCGGCCTATATCCCGCTCGCCCATACCACCGGCGGGGGCGACCTCTTCGGCGCGACCGCGCTGGCCGAGGATCAGCTGACCCTGACTGAAACCCTCGCCGCCCTGCGCCCGGTGCTGGAGGATGCCAGCATCCTGAAGATCGGCCAGAACATGAAATACGACTGGAAGATCTTCGCCCGCCTCGGGATCAGGATCGCCCCCTTCGACGACACCATGCTCATGTCCTACGCGATGCACGCGGGCCTTCACAACCACGGCATGGACGAGCTTTCCGACCGCCATCTCGGCCATACCCCGATCCCGATCAAGTCGCTCCTCGGCTCGGGCAAATCGCAAGTCACCTTCGACAAGGTCGCCATCCCCGACGCCACCTGCTACGCCGCCGAAGACGCCGATGTGACCCTCCGCCTCTGGCAGCGCTTCAAGCCGCAGCTGCACCGGGCGAAGGTGACGACCGTCTACGAGACGCTGGAACGCCCGCTGGTCCCGGTGCTGGCCGATATGGAGATGGCGGGCATCCAGGTCGACCGCGACACCCTTCACCGCATGTCGAACGCCTTCGCGCAGAAGCTGGTGCAGCTGGAGGAGGAGATCCAGTCCATCGCGGGCGAGAAGTTCAACGTCGGCTCGCCGAAGCAGCTGGGCGAAATCCTCTTCGACCGGCTGCAGATCCCCGGCGGCGAGAAGGGCAAGACCGGCGCCTATGGCACCGGCGCCGATATCCTGGAAGATATCACCACGCTGGAGGACAGCCACCCGCAGGGCGCGCAACTGGCCGCCCGAGTGCTGGACTGGCGCCAGATCGCCAAGCTGAAATCCACCTATACCGACGCGCTGCAACTGG
>NZ_DAIQAT010000200.1:0-5486 GCF_036781545.1 Tabrizicola sp. | reverse complement strand
AAATACTCCACCCGCTTCTTCAGCTCGCGCTCGAACCCACGCTCGGGCGGCAGATACCAGACGGGCCGCTTCATGCCTTCGGGGAAGTAGTTCTGGCCGGAAAACCCATCCTCTGCGTCATGGTCATAGCTGTAGCCCGCGCCATAGCCCTGATCCTTCATCATCCGCGTCGGCGCATTCAGGATATGCTTCGGCGGCATCAAACTGCCCGTCTCCCGCGCCGCCGCGCGCGCCGCCTTGTAGGCGGTGTAGACCGCGTTCGACTTCGGCGCGAGCGCCAGGTAGACCAGCGCCTGCGCCAGCGCCAGCTCTCCCTCGGGCGACCCCAGCCGCTCGTAAGTCTGCCATCCGTCAAGACAAACTGCCTCGGCCTGCGGGTCGGCAAGGCCGATGTCCTCCACCGCCATCCGGGTGATCCGCCGCGCCAGGAAGCGCGGATCCTCGCCGCCTTCCAGCATCCGCGCGAACCAGTAGAGCGCGGCATCCGGGTCGCTGCCGCGCACCGATTTGTGCAGCGCCGAGATCAGGTTGTAGTGCTCGTCGCCCGATTTGTCGTATTTCGCTGCCCTCCGCATCAGCCGCTGCGAAAGCTGGTCGCGGGTCAGGGGCGTATCGACTTTCCAGGCCGCCACCTGCTCGATCAGGTTCAGAAGCGCCCGTCCGTCGCCATCAGCCATCTCCAGCATCGCCTCGCGCGCCTCGCCCTTCAAGGGCAGCGCCCGACCGATCTCCTGCTCGGCCCGCTGCGCCAGACGCTCCAGATCGGCGAGGGAAAGCCGTTCCAGCACAATGACTTGCGCGCGGGACAACAGCGCCGCATTCAGCTCGAAGCTGGGATTTTCGGTCGTCGCCCCGACCAGCAGGATCGTCCCGTCCTCCATATGCGGCAGGAACCCGTCCTGCTGGGCCTTGTTGAAACGGTGGATCTCGTCGACGAACAAGAGCGTCCCCTTGCCGTTCTGCCGCCGCAGCTTCGCCGCCTCGAACACCTTCCGCAGCTCCGGCACCCCGGTGAAGATCGCGGAGATCTGCACGAAATGCAGGTCCGTCTCATCGGCCAGCAGGCGGGCGATCGTGGTCTTGCCCACCCCCGGCGGGCCCCAGAGGATCAGCGAGGACAGCGACCCCGCCGCCAGCATCGCCCCCAACGGGCCATCGCGCGACAGGACCTTGTCCTGCCCGATCACTTCGGACAGCGACTTCGGCCGCAACCGGTCGGCCAGCGGGCGGGGGCCACTGGCACGAGGCCCGGTGTCGGGCGTATCGAAGAGATCGGCCATCACTTTCCTTCAGGGCAACAGACGACCAAGCAAGGCGCGTTCGGCCAGCTGGCGCCTGCAATATCCGTCCTGCACGACAGGCGCCGGGGCCGGACCCGTCTCCAGTCCGGCTTCAATGCATCTTGGCGGCAAGGTTGATCGTGACACAGACGCAATCCAGCCCGTCGAAATTCAGGATCGGCCCGGCCGGTTCGCATTCCAGGCCGACACGGCGACCAATCCGGCGCGAGGCTTCCGGGATCAGCCCCAGAACCGAGCTCGCCCCCAGATCCCGTGCGGCGTTCACCATTTCCTGACGCAGTTGCAGCTGGACGCGCAGGCGCATCGCCGCCGGAACCACCTCGGACACGAAGACCCGGCTGCTTTCCCAGATTTGATCCGACACCGGGGCAGGCATATCCAGAAGATTGCTCGGAATGGTTTCCAGCAAGCCGCGCTGAGCGTCGCGGATCATGTAGCTGTAAATGCCGCAGCGATGGGTGGTCGGCGTCAACCGGATTCCCGCAAGAACTTCGCCATTCTCATGCACCGCAACCCAACGGCTGGCCGGGGTGTCATATTGGTCGAATTCCATGCCGTTTGATTGCGGCAGGTCCCACTTGTTGTGCTGGATGAATGCACGGTGGCGCGCACGGAACATGTTGGCGAACAGTTCGCCGTGATTGTGCAGGTTCTCGTAAGAGAGGGTTGTGACTTCCATTTCTGTCTCCTTCTGATTTTGTCGTTCGACGGCCAGAGGAAGACCACACACTACTTCAGAGCAGACGGTATTCGCGCGCCTTTCTCAGAGCTTCTGCTGCGGTTCGAGCCTCAAGCCTGATTCTTGCCGAGTTCAGCCTTGCCTTGAAGGCACTTTCCGAAATCCCGAGTTTTGCCGCGGCAGCAGTGTGACGGTCCCCATTTGCGATGCATTGCAGCGCTTCGATTTGCGCCTTCGTCAGTTCCGAGGGTGGTTTCGCTGCGATATGTAGACGCGCAGTGATATCGGCCAGACGTTCCATCTCTTCATCTGTGAACTCGCGATCATTCCGGGTGATCCCGGCCATCGATCGCGACGTAATGGGGCCATAAGAAGATACCGCGCCATAGCGCATGCCGTAGCTGGCGGCCTTCTTCAATAGATCGAACGGATCCGGAAGCGGGATCTCGCTCCATCGGCGCGTTCCTGTGGTTCCAATCCCCCAGAAGATCACCGGATCCCTCAGATAGTAGGAGTGTGAATTGTAGTACTCGACCCACGCCTCGGGGTATCGGCTGTGATAGATCAAAGGGCTGGCAAAGCGGATGTGCAGACCAACGGCATACCCCTGCGGCGCCAACTCTCCCAGTTCTTCGTAAAGCTCGGTCAATCGTTTACTCTGTGACATCGACAAGGTTGTTCCCATCTAGCGTCATCTTCAACCTCAGGAACCAGTTTTCAAGCGTTACAGCAACTTATCGTAGAGTTTTGTGTCATCCGAGACAAAACGCCGCCCCTCCAATGGCCAAGGCCCGCCTAGTGGCGGGCCTTGAGATATAGGGCGCGCGCGACTGAAGGTCAGGCGTTTTCCGCCGATTCGGTCCGCGCATGGTCTGCCGCGCCCTTGGCCGAAGTGTCGCGGTCGACGAATTCGATGATCGCCATGGGCGCCATGTCGCCATAGCGGAACCCGGCTTTCAGGATGCGGATATAGCCGCCCTGACGGTCCTTGTAGCGCGGCCCCAGGATAGCGAACAGGCGCTCGACATGCTGGTCCTGCTTCAGCGCCGAAGCCGCCTGGCGACGGGCGTGCAGGTCGCCGCGCTTGGCGAGCGTGATCAGCTTCTCGACGATCGGGCGCAGTTCCTTGGCCTTGGGCAGGGTGGTCTTGATCTGCTCATGCTCGATCAGCGAGCCGGCCATGTTGGCGAACAGCGCCTTGCGGTGTTCGTGGGTGCGGTTCAGTTTGCGGTAGCCGCTAGAGTGACGCATTGGAATCTCCTATCGCGTGTTTTGCTTTGTCCGGCAGGGCCTACTTTTGGCCCCACTCACCTTGGGCTTTCGCCAGTCATTCCCCGCACCGGGCGGGCATTTGGGTCGGGTGGGACGAACCCCACCCGCTTTTTCAGAACTGGTCTTCGAACCGTTTCGCCAGATCCTCGATGTTCTCCGGCGGCCAGCTTTCGACGTCCATGCCGAGATGCAGGCCCATGCCCGAGAGCACTTCCTTGATCTCGTTCAGCGACTTGCGGCCGAAGTTCGGGGTGCGGAGCATCTCCGCCTCGGTCTTCTGGATCAGGTCGCCGATATAGACGATGTTGTCGTTCTTCAGGCAGTTGGCCGAACGGACCGACAGTTCCAGCTCGTCGACCTTCTTCAGGAGCAGCGGGTTGAACTCCAGCCCGCTGTCGATCTCGCCGACCTTGGCCGATTCAGGTTCTTCGAAGTTGACGAAGATCGACAGCTGATCCTGCAGGATGCGCGCGGCATAGGCCACGGCATCGTCCGGGGTCAGGCTGCCGTCGGTCTCGACCCGCATCGTCAGCTTGTCGTAGTCCAGCACCTGGCCCTCGCGGGTGGGCGTGACTTCATACGACACCTTCTTCACCGGCGAATAGATCGCGTCGATCGGGATCAGGCCGATCGGCGCATCCTCGGGGCGGTTCTTGTCGGCCGAGACATAGCCTTTGCCGGTGTTCACGGTCAGCTCCATGAACACGTCCGCGCCTTCGTCGAGGTGGCAGATCACATGGTCCTTGTTCAGGACCTCGATGCCGTTGGATTCGGAAATCTCGCCCGCGGTCACGACGCCCGGCCCCTTGGCCGAGATCGACAGCCGCTTCGGCCCTTCCACATCCATCTTCAGGCTCACGCCCTTCAGGTTCAGGACGATGTCCGTCACATCCTCGCGCACGCCGGCCACCGAGGAAAACTCGTGCAGCACGTTGTCGATCTGGACGGAGGTGATCGCCCCCCCCTGCAGCGAGGACATCAGCACGCGGCGCAGCGCATTGCCCAGCGTCAGGCCGAAGCCCCGCTCCAGGGGCTCGGCGATCACCGTCGCGACGCGGGCGGCATCTGCCCCCGGCTTCACGACCAGTTGCGTCGGCTTGATGAGTTCCTGCCAGTTCTTATGGATCATTCTGAAGCCCCTATTCTTGTCCGCTGCCGATGTCCTAAGCCTACGGACGCCCGAGGATCGTAAACGACGAAAACCGGGCCGCGAGGAGACGGCTCCCCACGGCCCGGCCGAAATAAATGCCTTAGACGCGGCGGCGCTTCGGCGGACGGCAGCCGTTGTGCGCAAGCGGCGTCACGTCGCGGATCGAGGTGATCTGGAAACCCACCGCAGCCAGCGCGCGCAGAGCCGATTCACGGCCTGAACCGGGGCCCTGCACTTCGACTTCCAGCGTGCGGACGCCATGTTCCTGCGCCTTGCGGCCCGCATCCTCGGCGGCCATCTGGGCGGCATAGGGCGTCGACTTGCGGCTGCCCTTGAAGCCCATGGTGCCCGAGGACGACCACGAGATCGCGTTGCCCTGGACGTCTGAGATCAGGATCTTGGTGTTGTTGAACGACGAGTTCACATGCGCCACACCGGCGGCGATGTTCTTGCGTTCTTTCTTCTTCGTGCGGGCGGTCTTGGTATCGCGTGCCATATCGTCCGCTCCTTATTTCTTCTTGCCGGCAATGGCCTTCGCGGGGCCTTTGCGGGTGCGGGCGTTGGTGTGGGTGCGCTGGCCGCGGACCGGCAGGCCCTTGCGGTGACGCAGGCCGCGGTAGCAGCCCAGGTCCATCAGACGCTTGATGTTCATCGTGACTTCGCGGCGCAGGTCGCCCTCGACCGTCAGGTTCGCGTCGATGTATTCGCGGATCGCCAGCACTTCGCTGTCGGTCAGCTGGTTCACCCGGCGGGCACTGTCGATCTTCAGCGCGTCACAGATGGTCTGGGCGGTGTGGGGGCCGATCCCGGTGATGTAGGTGAGCGCGATCGGAACCCGTTTCGCGGTCGGAATGTTGACGCCAGCAATACGTGCCAAACGTGTCGTCCTTCTTCGGTTGCGGTTCCGTAGTGCCAGAACCTTTTTTCACAACACCGCACGGGCAGTTAACCCGGCGATACGAACTTCCAATATGGAAGACCCGCAAGGCGATTCCACCGCGGGACGCCGTGCATTAGGGGCTTTTCTCCGGGCCGTCAAGGCCGCGAGATCAGTTTTTCAGGCTTTGTCAAGAACCTTGGCGAT
>NZ_DAIQAT010000199.1:0-5687 GCF_036781545.1 Tabrizicola sp. | reverse complement strand
GGACCAGATCAGGGAGCGGATGCTGGCAAGGTTCGGGGCGCCGACGGAGGGGTAGGGCGCGGGTCGGTGCGTGCGAGCACGCACCCTACGGGATTCATGACCGTCCCGAGGATCCGTCGATCCTTTTCTGTGAAATGGACCCCGCGATCCCTAGCCCCTGGTTAACGCCCACGGCCAACACCTTGGTTTCCTTCGCGGCCCTGATCTGCCCATGCGTGGACGCCCCCTCGCACCTTGCCTGCCCGCGCCCGACCCGCTAGGAAACGCGGGACCCTCTCCCATGGCAGGCCAAAATGCGTCTCTCCCGCTACTTCCTCCCCGTCCTCAAGGAAAACCCCGCTGAGGCCCAGATCGTTTCCCACCGCTACATGCTGCGGGCGGGCATGATCAAGCAGCAGGCCGCGGGGATCTATTCCTGGCTGCCGCTGGGCTACCGCGTCCTGCGCCGGATCGAGGAGATCGTCCATCAGGAGCAGCAGCGCGCCGGGCACATCCCGCTTCTGATGCCCACGATCCAGCCCGCCGACCTCTGGCGCGAATCCGGCCGCTATGGCGATTATGGCGAGGAGATGCTGCGGATCACCGACCGCCAGAAGCGCGAGCTTCTGTATGGCCCGACCAACGAGGAGATGATCACCGACATCTTCCGCAGCCATGTGTCGAGCTACAAGGACCTGCCGCTTACGCTGTACCACATCCAGTGGAAATTCCGCGACGAGATGCGGCCCCGGTTCGGGGTCATGCGGGGGCGCGAGTTCCTGATGAAGGACGGCTACAACTTCGACGTCGACCGCGACGCGGCGCTGCACGCCTACAACCGCCACATGGTCAGCTATCTGCGGACCTACGAACGCATGGGCCTGACTGCGATCCCGATGCGGGCGGCCTCGGGCCCCATCGGCGGCGACAACACGCATGAATTCCTGGTGCTGGCGAACACCGGCGAGTCCGAGGTGTTCTACGACGACCGCGTGACCGCGCTGAAGCTGGGCAACCGCGACATCGACTATGACGACCGCGACCAGGTGGCGAAGGTCTGTCAGGAGTTCACCACCCTTTACGCCCGTACCGACGAGACCCATGATCCGGCGGTGTTCGAGACCGTGCCGGAGGCGCATCGCAAGGCCGGGCGCGGGATCGAGGTCGGGCAGATCTTCTACTTCGGCACCAAATATTCCGAGGCGATGGGGGCCGAGGTGGTGACGAAAGAAGGCACCAAGGTCCCGGTCGAGATGGGGTCGCACGGGATCGGCGTCAGCCGCCTGCTGGGCGCGATCATCGAGGCCTCCCACGACGACAAGGGGATCATCTGGCCCGAGGGCGTGACGCCCTTCCCGGTCGGCATCGTCAACCTGAAGCAGGGTGACGCGGCGGCGGATGCGGCCTGCGAGGGGCTTTACAAGGCGCTGAAGGCGAAGGGGCTGGAAGCGCTTTATGACGACCGCGACGAACGGGCGGGAGCCAAGTTCGCCACGATGGACCTGATCGGCCTGCCCTGGCGGATCACCGTTGGGCCGCGCGGGCTGGCGAACGGGGTGGTCGAGCTGACCTCGCGCCGCACCGGCGAAAGCGAGGAAGTCTCGCCGGAAGCCGCCGTCGACCGCATCGCCCAGATCTACGCCGGGCGCTGAATGGAACGGGTCGCGGCCGCGCTTTACGGCCTCGACCTGTTGTTCCTGCTGTCGTTTCAGGTTCTGAACCGGGACCTGCCCGCCTTTGCCCGCCCGATCAGCGACTATGGTCTTGGGCGGACGGCGCGGCTGTTCCGGGTCTACCTGATCGTGGGCTGCATCGCGCCGCCGATCCTGGCCTGGCAGGTCCATGCCTCGGGCGATCCGGATTTTTCGGTCTCGATCCCGGTCTATCTGGGGCTGGTCGCGCTGGGGCGGCTGGGGATCGCCGCTTGGCGCAGCGACCCGCGGGACACCCCGCGCAGCCGCCACGGCAACCTGCACCGGGCCGCGACGCTTCTGGCCTTTACCTCGGCCTATATGGCCGTGGTTGAGGCGACGCCGCAGCTGGTGGCGCTGCATGAGGGCTGGCGGTCGATCGCGGACGAGATCCTGAAGCAGGTGATCAGCATCAGCTTCCTGGCGGTGATCCTGACCATCTCCTCCACCTTCCGCCCCTGGTTCGGGCTTGCCGAGCGGATCTTCCTCTGGTCCACCGCGCTGTGGTTTCTGCTGGCCTCGCTGACGCTGCCGCCGCTATGATCCCTCCGACAGGAGGCCCCCATGTCCCAACTTGTCGTCCGCTGCTTTTCCCTCTCGGTAGACGGCTTCGGCGCGGGGCCGGAACAATCGCTGAGCGATCCCCTCGGCAAGGGCGGGATGGATCTGCACGGCTGGGTGTTCCGGACCAGAACCTTCCAGGCCATGCACGGTGCGGGCGGCGGCGAGGCCGATACGGTGGACGAAGGTTTCGCGGCTGAGGGGTTCCGCAACATCGGCGCCTGGATTCTGGGGCGCAACATGTTCGGGCCTGTCAGGGGGCCCTGGCCGGAGGAGGCATGGAACGGCTGGTGGGGTGAAGAGCCGCCCTATCACTGCCCGGTCTTCGTCCTGACCCACTTCCCGCGCCCCGACCTGACGCTTGCGGACACCACTTTCCACTTCGTCACCGAGGGGCTGGAGGCAGCGCTCGCCCGCGCCAGGGCAGCCGCCAAAGGCCGGGACATCCGCCTTGGCGGCGGGGTCGCGACGCTGCGCGGGGCCTTCCGGGGCCGCCACATCGACGAGGCGCATTTCGCGGTCTCGCCCGTTCTTCTGGGCCGGGGCGAGGCGGTCTTTCACGGCCTCGACCTGCCCGCGCTGGGCTATGCGGTCCAGCGGCAGGTTCAGGGCGAAGGCGCGAGCCATCTGGTGATCGGCCGGGCCTGAATCCTTGCGCCTTGACCTCGGGCCGGATGACGCCCGATCCTGCCCGGACGCGGTGAGCGGGGGGAAGGCATGGGACGGGCGCTGATCACCTGGGGTGGCTGGGAGGGACACGAACCCGACAAGGTGGGCGCGATGTTCGCCGACTGGCTGCGCGCGGCGGGGATGGATGTTGCGCTGACCGACAGCCTCGCCTGTTTCGACGACGGCGAGGCACTGAAGGCGCTGGATCTGATCGTCCCGGTCTGGACCATGTCGAAGATCGGGAAAGAGCAGGCGCTGAACGCCTGCGCGGCGGTGGCCTCGGGCGTGGGGATCGCGGGCTGCCATGGCGGCATGTGCGACGCCTTCCGCGAGAATGTCGACTGGCAGTTCATGACCGGCGCGCAATGGGTCGCGCATCCGGGAAACGACGGGGTGGACTACGGGGTGCGGATGGTCTCCACCGACCCGTTGGTGGCGGGGGTCGCGGATTTCACCGTGCGGACCGAGCAGTACTACCTGCATGTCGATCCGGCGGTGAAGATCCATGCCGTCTGCGACTTTCCGATGGTGGACGGGCCGCATGCCGTGAACGGACCGGTGGCGATGCCGGTCGTCTTCACCAAGGGCTACGGCGCGGGCCGGGTCTACTACAACGCGCTGGGCCACCAGAAGGCGGTGATCGACCACGGACCGGCGGCCGAACTGATGCGGCGGGGGCTTCTCTGGGCCGCGCGCAAGGGCTGACGTGACGTCACCGCTCGCCGTGGCGGTCGCATATGTGGCAATCAGGGTCATGCTTTCGCAATATTTGCCCGCCAGAGTGGACCCATGACCCTGCCAGCCGATCATTACCGGGCCTTGAAACGCGAACTCTCGCTGGGCGAGCTGCTGGCCGACGGGATCGTCCATGCGCTGGCCCTGCTGGCCGGGCTGATCGCCTTTCCGCTGCTGCTGTTCCACGGGTTGCAGACCGCCGGGATCGGCACTTTCGCGGCGCTGACGGTCTATGCCGGCGGGTTCTTCCTGATGTGGGGCTTCTCGCTGGCCTACAACATGACGCCGCCCTCGGCCTTGAAATGGCTGCTGCGGCGGTTCGATCATTCGATGATCTATGTGATGATCGCGGGCACCTACACCGCCGTCATCCCGCATCTGGAGGGGGCCTGGCCCTGGGCGCTGGGGGCGGTGGTCTGGACCGGCGCCGCGCTGGGTATCCTGGTCAAGGTGGTGCTCCCGGGGCGCTATGACCGGCTGTCGATCCTGGCCTATGTGATGCTGGGCTGGGTCGGGATCATCGCCATCGGCCCGGTGACGGCGGCCTTGCCCGCGGTCTCGCTCTGGCTGCTGGTGGCCGGGGGCCTGACCTATGTGGCGGGGGTGGGGTTCTACGTGTGGGAGAGGCTGAGGTTCCAGAATGCGATCTGGCACGGGTTCGTGGCGGTGGCGGCCGGGCTGCATTTCGCGGCGGTGGCGGTCGCGCTGGCCTAAGGGTGCCCACGCGCGGGCAGGGTTGCGGGGCGAGTGATTTCAAGGGGTTGGGCGCGGGCGTTTACGGTTTGGTAAGATCTGGGACGTGTGGGGTTCCAACAGAATGAGGCTTGTCATGCCCGCGAAAGCGGGGACCCGTTGTTGAAGCGGTGGAGAAGCGGTGGAACCGGGTCCCCGCTTTTGCAGGGATGACAGGGGGCGCGGGGGAGAGTCGGGGTGAACCCCGACCTACGGGTGGTGCGGGAGGGCCCACCCCGGCCTTGAGCCGGGGTCTGCGGGTGACCCACGAGGCCCCGGGTCAGGCCCGGGGCGGTGAAGGGGTGACGTTCGGGGGGCGAGGCCAACCGGGTGGGCGGGTTTGGTGGGTTGGCACTTACCCTTCGCTTGCTGAGGGGGTGGGATTGCGTAGGGTGCGTGATTTCACGCACCACAAGGGCGAAGGAAACGGTGCGTGCGAGCACGCACCCTACGCTTGCTTACTTTTTCCGCGCGTGCGTCCTGTTTTCTACGTTGACGTCGGCTTGAGAGGCAACAAGCGTATAGAATGGTGGAAATCCGTCTCTTTCAATCTCCCTATAATAGTCAAGAGATTCATACGGCATTTTACGAATGGCGAAGTGACAAAATATGTGAGGATAGCAATAGTACTCATCTCCCTCAAAATCAACATTCTCAATCAGATAGAACGGAATCTTTCCCGCTAAAACGACTTTGATGCCCTCTTCCTCTTCAGCAGACCAGTCAGCGTTGCGAAACGTATCCGGGCCAGTGTGAATAAGCCTATCCCATCTCAGCCAGACAAGTATTCCGTCGTGGTATGTGTCCAAGAGCGCAAGTCGAAACCAGGGAGATATGCCGCGCTTCTGTTCTGGAGAGTTTGGATATTGATCGTATCTTGCGACGTCGCGAATGATAATGTCTGTTCGCAACTTTTCGTGGAAGTTCGTTCTTATTTCATCCTCAAACTTTGTTTTCCATCGGTCCCGGCGCTCAATCTTTAGTTCTGGCGGAAACCGCTTCTTCCTACGGAAAAATCCGACAACATCTTTGCCGACACTGTACAGAAAACCCGGAGCAAGATATTCAAGCATCAGCGCACAGGAAGGTTAAATTCGGTGCTACGTCACACATCCAGCTCCTCCACAAACCGCGCGTTTTCCTGGATGTACTGGAACCGCAGTTCCGGCTTCTTGCCCATCAGGCGCTCGACCAGATCGGACGTATCCCCCGGCTCGTCCTCGTCGATGCTGACCCGGATCAGCTTCCGCGTCTCGGGGTTCATGGTGGTGTCCTTCAGGTCCTTGGCGTCCATCTCGCCCAGGCCCTTGAAGCGCTGGA
>NZ_DAIQAT010000198.1:0-5708 GCF_036781545.1 Tabrizicola sp. | reverse complement strand
GCCTGAACGTGATCCAGCAGGAATCCGGCGGGCCGCTGGAGCCGATGGACCTGCCCGCCGCCACGCGCCATCTGGATCTCTACCTCAGCCAGATCACCCTTCTGGACAAGAGCTGGAACCTGAACGCGCTCGGGCGGGACCGCACGATGGACGGGCTCAACATGGCGGCGCTCTGCATGGGCTGGTCGCTGGACGATCTTGCGCGGCAACCGATGATGATGGGGGTGATCAACACCAACTCGCCCCGGCAGCTGGACGACCCGATGAGCCAGGGCCTGATCGCACTGGCCGAGCATGGGCAGGTCGCCATCGTGACCCCCTTCACGCTGGCGGGCGCCATGGCCCCGGTCAGCCTGGCGGGCGCGCTGGTCCTGCAGCATGCCGAGGCGATGTTCGGCGTGGCGCTGACCCAGATCGTCAGGCCTGGCGTGCCGGTGATGTATGGCGGCTTCACCTCGAATGTCGACATGAAGACCGGCGCGCCTGCCTTCGGCACTCCGGAATATGCCAAGGCCGCCCAGGCCTCGGGCCAGCTTGCCCGCCGGATCGGGGTGCCCTTCCGGTCCTCCAACACCACGGCGGCGAATGCCATCGACGCGCAGGCGGCCTATGAATCGATGATGTCGCTCTGGGGCTGCCTGATGGGCGGGGCGCATCTGGTGATCCATGGCGCGGGCTGGATGCATGGCGGGTTGACGGCAAGTTTCGAGAAGCTGATCCTTGATGCCGAGATGCTGGGGATGATGCAGGCCTATTTCAAACCGATCGCCGTCACCGAGGACGCCCTGTCGCTGGAGGCCATCGCCGAGGCGGGCGTGGGCGGGCATTTCTTCGGCACGGCACAGACCATGGCGCTGTACGAGACCGCCTTCCACCCGCCGATGCTGTCGAACTGGGACAGCTATCCGAACTGGCAGGCGCGCGGGTCGGAGGAGGCGCCGCAGCGTGCAAACCGTATCTGGAAGGACCTGCTGGCGCAGTACGAACCGCCCGCGCTCGACCCCGGCATTGCCGAAGCGCTGGAAGCTTTCGTCGCCCGCCGCAAGGCCGAGGGCGGGGCCTCGACGAACTGATGGCGACGAACTGATGGCCCGCTTCACCCGCCTCTCCAGCGACGACCGCCGCGCGCAGTTGATCGACGTGGGCCTGGCCTGCCTGGCCGAGGGCGGCATCCTGCATTTCACCGTCGACCGCATCTGCAAGGCGGCGGGCGTCTCGCGCGGGCTGGTGCTGCACCACTTCGGCTCGATGGCCGAAATGCTGACCGCCGTCTACGCGCATCTCTACCGTGACACTGTGCCCGACCTTGCCGCCCTGCCGCCCGAGACCCGGCTTGAGGCGCTGATCGACAGCGTCGTCGCGCCCAAGGCCTTCAGCCGCGACACGCTGGCGGCCTGGCTCGCGCTCTGGGGCCAGATCGCCGTGACCCCGACCCTGCAGGCGGAACACCAGCGGCAATACCGGGTCTACCTCGGACAGGTCAGCGATGCGATTGCCGCCTGCGCGATGGCACGGGGGAGGCAGGTCGAGGCCCGCCCCCTTGCGGTGTCGCTGATCTGCCTGATCGACGGGCTCTGCCTGCAACAATGCATGGACCCCGACGCCCTTGGTCCGGAGGCGGCGAGAGAGGCCTGCCAGGCCTTCCTCGCGCCGCATCTGGGCTGATCACTCGGCGCCCACGATCCGCGCCAGCTTGCCCAGGGTCTGCAAGCCCAGTTCCACCGCGCCGAAGCCCTTGGCGTCGTGGTATTCCTTCGCGGTCGCCATCACCATGCCCAGCGTGACCCGGGTCGCTCCGCCCAGATCGTCGAACGACGCCCAGGCATCGGCGTGCTTCGGCCCGTTCTCGCCCCAGTGCAGCGTGTAGTCGAGCCGCGCCTCGGGCAGGATCGCGCCGTATTTGTGATGGTTCGGGAAGACCGTGCCGTCCGGCCCGATCATGTCGAAGACCCATTCGCCGCCCGCCCGCAGGTCGATGCGGCTGGTCCGGCAGGAAAAGCCTTCCGGCCCCCACCATTTCGGCAAGCTTTCGGCGTTCATCCAGGCACCCCAGACCACCGGGACCGGCGCCTTGATCACCCGTTGCAGAAGCATCGTCCGCTCCGCCACCGCGCCAAGGTTCGCCAGCCCGGCGGTGAACCCCTGACGGTAGCCCTCGGCCATGTCCTCGGCCAGCGAGGCAAGCTGGACCGTCACCGCGATGCGGGCTGCATCGGCGTCGCCGGTGAAATCGGCCGTGACCAGCGCCGCCGATTTTCGCGTGCCCTCCTGCGAGACGACCTCGTAGCCCACCGTCCGCGCCTCGGGCACCAGATCCAGCCAGCCGGCCTCGACCCTGATGTCCGGCTGCCCCGTCCCCTTGCAGAGCGAGACCTCGCGGCCCCCTACCCTCGCATCGGATTCAAGGAATTCCACCGTCACCTCCGGGCCGGGCGCCGCCCAGACCGCCCGGGCGGCGGGCGCGGTCCAAGCGGCATAGAGCGTCGCCACCGGCGCCGCGACCCGGCGGTCGAAGGTGAGCGTGGCGAAACGACCGGATTGAAGATCGCTGCTCACTTCAGCAGCCCCTTGGCGTAGTCCTCCAGCTGCGTCACCACCGTGCCCCAGCCGTCGAAGAAGCCCATGTCCTCATGCGCCTTGCGGGTGTCGGGGTTCCGGTGCCGGGCGATGGCGGTATAGGTCGTCCCGCCCCCCGGTGCATCGGACAGAAGCAGGATCGCGGTCATGAAAGGCTCCGGCGCGGGTTTCCAGCCTTCGGTGTAAGTGTCGGTGAACACCAGCTTTTCGCCGGGCACCACCTCAAGATAGACGCCCTTGTTGTCCATCACATTGCCTTCGACATCGAAGCTGGTGTTGAACCGCCCGCCGACCCGCAGGTCGATATCGACCGCCGTCACCTTGTGCGGCTTCGGCACGAAGAAATGCGGGATATGTTTCGGATCGGTCCAGCATTCCCAGATCAGCGCGCGCGGCACCGCAAGCGTCCGGGTGAAGCTGAGGTCGGTGGCGGGGTCCAGGCCCAAAGTCGTTTCGGCGGTCATGTCTCGCGCTCCTTCATGAGGTTCATCACATAGTCGTCCAGCCGATCCAGCCGCGCCTCCCAGACCTTGCGCTGCTCGTCCAGCCAGTCGGTCATCGGCTGCAGGGCCGCGGGCTGGAAGGCGCAGGACCTGACCCGCCCGTCCTTCTGCGTGGCCACCAGCCCCGCCGCCTCCAGCACCGACAGATGCCGCAGGATGGTCGGAAGCTTAAGTCCCGTGGGGCCGGCCAGTTCCGTCACCGGGGCCGGACCCTTGGCAAGCCGGTTCAGCATCATGCGCCGCGTCGGATCGGAGAGCGCGTGGAAAAGGAGGTCGAGGTGAGGATCATGCTTAGCCATATTGCTAACTAAACTCTCCGGCCCGAGTCGCGCAAGAGAAACTTAGCCAATCAGCGAAGTTTTGACCTTCAGGATTTCCCGACAGGTGATTTCCGGCCTTGCTTGAAATTCCGCACCGGCTTTCCTTGCCGCCGCCCGGCCCCCTCGCCTATTGTGTGCCACAGCATACAAGCGGCCTGCGGCCAAGGGGGATTGCCATGACCGAACGTCTGGATCGTGCGGGGCTTCAGGTGGATGCGGTGCTGGCCCGCTTCGTCGAGGACGAGGCCCTGCCCGGCACCGGGATTGAGGCCGGACCTTTCTGGAGCGGCTTCGCCACCCTGCTGGCCGAGTTCGCCCCCCGCAACCGCGCGCTGCTGGCAAAACGGGACGAGCTTCAGGCAAAGATCGACGCCTGGCACATCGCGCGGCGCGGCCAGCCGCATGACCATGCCGCCTACAAGGCTTTCCTGGCCGAGATCGGCTATCTCCTCCCCGAAGGTCCGGCGTTCAGCATCGAGACCACCAATGTCGACCCCGAGGTGGCGAAGGTGCCCGGCCCGCAGCTGGTGGTCCCGGTGACGAATGCCCGCTACGCGCTGAACGCCGCGAATGCGCGCTGGGGCAGCCTGTACGACTGCCTCTACGGCACCGATGCGATGGGCTCCCTGCCCCCTTCCGGCGGCTATGAGCGGGGCCGGGGCGCCCGCGTGGTGGCCCGCGCGCGGGTCTTCCTGGATGAGGCCTTCCCGATTGCCGGGGCCAGCCACGCCGACGTGCGCCGCTATGCGGTGAAAGACGGCGCGCTTCTGGTCGACGACCTGCCGCTGGTGGACCCTGCTAAGTTCGTGGGCTACCGCGGCAACCCGAAGGCACCGGACGCAATCCTCTTGCGAAACAATGGCCTGCACGTCGAGCTGGTCTTCGACCGCGCGCATTTCATCGGCTCGCGCGACCAGGCTTTGCTGGCGGACGTCCAGCTGGAAAGCGCGCTGACCGCGATCATGGATTGCGAGGATTCGGTCGCCTGCGTCGATGCCGAGGACAAGGTCGGGGCCTACCGCAACTGGCTGGGGCTGATGCAGGGTACGCTGTCGGAGGCCTTCCAGAAAGGCGGCCGTCAGGTGGAGCGGCGGCTGGCGGCGGACCGGGAATATCTCGACCCGGCGGGCAGCCCCTTCACGATCAAGGGCCGCGCGCTGATGTGGGTCAGGAACGTGGGCCACCTGATGACCAACCCGGCGATCCTGCTGCCGGACGGCTCCGAGGTGCCGGAGGGCCTGATGGATGCGATGGTTACGGTGATGATCGCGCTCCATGACCTGAAGAAGACCGGGGGAATGCGGAACTCGGTCATGGGGTCGGTCTATGTGGTGAAGCCGAAGATGCATGGGCCGGAAGAGGTCGCCTTCGCCGACGCGGTGATGGCGCGGGTGGAGGCGGTTCTGGGCCTGCCGACGGCCACGGTGAAGCTGGGGATCATGGACGAGGAGCGGCGGACTTCGGTCAACCTGAAGGAATGCATCCGTGCCGCTCAGGGGCGGGTGGCCTTCATCAACACCGGCTTCCTCGACCGGACCGGGGACGAGATCCACACCAGCATGGAAGCCGGGGCGTTCAGCCGGAAGGACTTCATCAAGCGGAAGTCGTGGATCACGGCCTACGAGAACCTGAACGTCGACATCGGGCTGGAATGTGGCCTTTCGGGCAAGGCGCAGATCGGCAAGGGAATGTGGGCGATGCCTGACCTGATGGCGGCGATGCTGGACGAGAAGATCGCCCATCCCCGCGCGGGGGCGAACACGGCCTGGGTGCCCTCGCCCACCGCCGCCACGCTTCATGCCCTCCACTACCACAAGGTCGACGTCTTCGCGGTGCAGGCCCGGCTGGCCAGGGGGGGGCGACGGGCGCATGTGGACGGGATCCTCGACATTCCGCTGGCGAGCTTCCAGGCTTGGAACCGGGCACAGGTCGTGCGGGAGGTGGAGAACAACGCCCAGGGGATCCTCGGCTATGTGGTGCGCTGGATCGACCAGGGGGTCGGCTGTTCCAAGGTGCCGGATGTGAACGACGTCGGGCTGATGGAGGACCGGGCGACCTGCCGGATCTCGGCCCAGCATATCGCAAACTGGCTGCATCATGGGGTGGTCAGCGAGGCGGAGGTGATGGAGGCGCTGCGGAAGATGGCCGCGGTGGTGGACCGGCAGAATGCGGGCGATCCGCTGTATCGGGCGATGGCCCCGGCCTTCCCGGGGGCGGCGTTCCAGGCAGCCTGCGATCTGGTCTTCAAGGGGCGGGAGCAGCCTTCGGGCTATACCGAGCCCCTGCTCCATGCCTGGCGGCTGCGGGT
>NZ_DAIQAT010000197.1:0-5857 GCF_036781545.1 Tabrizicola sp. | reverse complement strand
GCGCGGGAATAGCGCATCCAGGGGTCGTTGCGGCTGGCGACGACCAGCGACGGCACGCCCAGCGGACGCTCGGGGATCGGTCCGAAACGTTCGATCCGGTCGCTGCCCGCGGTTTCCGCGGGGGCGACCAGCATCGCCGCCCGCACCTTCAGCTGCGGCCATTTCGTCAGGATGCGTGCGACCAGCACTGCGCCCAGCGAATGCCCGACCAGCACGCAATTGGGGTGATGCAGGATCATCGAGGCCAGTTCCGTTTCCCAGACCGCCGGGAGAGGGCGGGCAGGATCGCTCAGATCCACCATCAGCGCGCGCGGATCGGTCTGCGCCCACCAGTGCTGCCAATGCGGCGCGGGCGAGCCGTCGAGGCCGGGAACGATCAGGGTCTTGGTCATCTCCACTGTCCTTCGCGAATCTGCATCTGGCGTTAAATCTAGCAACTCTGTCGTGATTACGGGTTCCAAAGGCCACACCCGAAAGAGAACGGCATTCTACCGGTTCCGGGTATCGACGGGGTAGGCGGTGGTGAACTTCATCCGTTCCATCGCGAAATGGCTGGTCACGTTCTTGATCGGCACCGCATCGGTCAGCCGCTTGTAAAGCCCGTCGAAGGCCGCCATGTCCTGAACCGCGACGCGCAGCAGATAGTCCAGCTCTCCCGCCATCCGGTAGACCTCCATGATCTCCGGGATGCCGTCGACCGCGCGCGAAAAGGCTTCGCGCCAGTCTGGCGAATGATCCGGCGCCTCGATCCCCACGAAGACCGTCAGCCCGAACCCCAGCTTCGCCGGATCGGCCAGGGCGACCCGCCGCGTCAGCACGCCGGTCGCCTCCAGCTTCTGGATCCGCTTCCAGGCCGGGGTCTGCGACAGCCCCGCCTTGTCGGCGATCTGCGCGATGGGCAGCGTCGCGTCCTGCATCAGCTCGGCAACGATCTTGCGGTCGATCAGGTCGAGATCGGTCATGGTCAGGGCCCCTGGCAGCGTCCTTTTCTTCAGCATGACCAATGAGAAATAAAAGTCTATAGGTTTTATCGTGTATAGGAAGATCGCGTTTTTCCCCTGTTTTTCTGCGGATTTGACTGGGGTTTTTCGGTGACGCGCGGGTCAGAACGCCCACGTCAGGGAATCGCGACATTGATTCTCGACAGTCCGCCGCGTAGCCTTTCCCCATGATCACGCAGAAGATGAAATATGCCCTGAAGGCGCTTCTGGTCCTGGCCGACGAGGCCGCCAAAGGCCTGCCTGAACCCCTGACGATCGAAGAGATCGCCAAGCGGTCGGGCACGCCGAAGCGGTTCCTGGAACACATCCTGCTGGAAGTGCGCAACGCCGGTGTGATCGCCTCGATCCGGGGCCGCTCCGGTGGCTACAGCCTGATCAAGAAGCCCTCCGACATCTCGATCTCGGAGCTTCTGCGCACCATCGACGGCCCCATCGCTCCGTTGCCGTGCCTCTCGCGCCGGGCCTACCAGCGGTGCGAGGATTGCACGGACGAAGCGACCTGCCGCATCCGCAAAGTCTTTGCCGAGGTGTTCTGGTCCTATCTCCTGATCATCGACTCTCTGACGCTGGAAGACATGCTTCGGTCCGGTACGGTGGCCGACAAGGTGCTCGGCGCGGCCGAATAGCGCTAACTCCCCAAGATTGTTTCGCAAATCACTGGATTCGCCCTGCGCCAGCGGGCGGGGCGAGAGAAAACCATTCTCTAATCACGACCAAATTAAGCGAGTATTTTCCTTTGCAATACTCGACTTCTCCTGTCGTTATTAAGGGACACCCGGGCCAAGGCCCACCCTGAAGCGAAGGAGAAGGACGATGACTGCCGCCATATCCCCCCGCACCGCATTCGCGATTGCCGGGCTGGCCCACGCGCCCATGCCCCGGACCGCTTCCGCCACCTGCGCCGTCCGGCTGATCGACCGCCGCACCGGCCTGACCCACCGTGTCAATGGCAGCCCGCTGGTGATCTTCACCCGCAACCCGTCCGAGGCCGTGGCCGATCTTCTCGAAGGCCGCGACGCCTCGGTCTGGGAAGCCCGCGTCGAACCAATCGGAGCGCCGTGATGACCCATCTGCACCTGCCGCAAACCGTTCTGGGCCTGATGCCCCACCGTCCCCTTCCGATCTCCAAGGAGAAAACCATGCTCGCCACCATCACCCTCGCCGGCACCGTGACCGCGCAAGGCCCCGTTGCCGAAGCTCATGCCGATGGCCGCGTCACCATCGCCGACGGGCTGCGCCGCCTGACCGGCTGGCCGGTCTTCCGTCTGAAAGGCCTTGTCGCCGCAGCGGCCCTCGCCGCCATCGGCCTCGGCGCGGCCCCGGCCCCCGTCGCGGCCGAAAGCCTGCTGAACGTCAGCTATGACCCGACGCGAGAGCTGTATCGCGATCTGAACGAAGCCTTCGTCGCGTACTGGACCGCGCAGGGCAACGAAGCCCCGACCATCGAGCAGTCGCACGGCGGCTCGGGGTCGCAAGCCCGCGCCGTGATCGAGGGACTGGAAGCGCAGGTCGTGACGCTGGCGCTGGCCGCCGACATCGACAAGATCGCCGATGCGGGCAAGCTGCCGGCAGACTGGCAGTCGAAACTGCCGCACAACTCCTCGCCCTATACCTCGACCATCGTCTTCCTGGTGCGCGAGGGCAATCCGAAGGGCATCAAGGACTGGGGCGACCTGACGGCCGAGGGCGTGGAAGTCATCACCCCGAACCCGAAGACCAGCGGCGGCGCGCGCTGGAACTACCTGGCCGCCTGGGCCTGGGCCGAGAAGAACGGCCAGGACCCGCAGGCCTTCGTCAAGGCGCTGTTCGAGCATGTCCCGGTGCTTGACAAGGGCGCGCGTGACAGCACGACCACCTTCGCCCAACGCGGCATCGGCGACGTGCTCCTCGCCTGGGAGAACGAGGCCTATCTGGCGCTGAACGAGCTGGGTGACGACCAGTTCGACATCGTCGTCCCCTCGGTCTCGGTGCTGGCCGAGCCGCCGGTTGCTCTGGTCGAAGCCAACATCAAGTCCGAAGAACAGCGGAAGCTGGCCGAGGGCTACCTCAACTTCCTTTACACGCCCGAAGCCCAGGCGATCGTCTTCAAGGATTTCTATCGCGGCTGGGACACCTCGAAAGCCGCGCCGGAAGATGTCGCCCGCTTCCCGCAGCTGGAACTGCGCGACATCGCCTCCTTCGGCGGCTGGAAGGACGTGCAGGCCAAGCACTTCGCCGACGGCGCCATCTTCGACCAGATCTACGTGCCGCAGTGACGGCAGCCCCCTGAACGCTCCGGGTCGGCACCTGCTGCCGGCCCGAACCGCATAGGAAACCCAATGGGCAAACCCTTCATCCACCGGTCCCCGATCCCCGGCCTCGGGATCAGCGCGGGGATCACGATCACGCTTCTGTCCCTCGTGGTCCTCCTCCCCATCGGCGCCCTTCTGGTGACTGGCGCCCTTGCTGGGCCGGAACGGCTGTGGACAGAGGTGAACACCACGCGCATCTGGGCCTCGCTCTGGCTGTCGTTCCGGCTGTCCTTCCTCGCGGCCGTATTCAATCTGGTGTTCGGCGTGGCACTGGCCTGGGTGCTGGGGCGCTACCGCTTTCCCGGCCGCCGCCTGATCGACGCCGCCGTCGACCTGCCCTTTGCCCTGCCGACCGCCGTCGCGGGCATCGCGCTGACCGCGCTTTACGCCCCCAACGGGGCCTTCGGCGCGCTGGCCAAAGACCTGGGCTTCAAGATCGCCTACACGCCCAGCGGCATCTTAATCGCGCTGGTCTTCGTGGGCCTGCCCTTCGTCGTCCGCACTGTCCAGCCGGTGATCGACGAGATCGAGCGCGAGGTCGAGGAAGCTTCCGCCACGCTCGGCGCATCGCGCTTCCACACGATCCGGCATGTGGTCCTGCCGATGCTGGCCCCCGCGGCGCTCACCGGCTTCGCACTGTCGCTGGCCCGGGCCGTCGGCGAATACGGCTCGGTCATCTTCATCGCGGGCAACCTGCCGATGAAGACCGAGATCGCGCCGCTGCTCATCGTCATCAAGCTGGAAGAGTTCAACTACGAAGGCGCGACCGCCATCGGCATCGCCATGCTGGTCATCTCCTTCGCGCTTCTCCTGCTCATCAACGCGATCCAGGTCTGGAGCCGCCGGAGAATTGGCTATGTCTGACGCACCCGCCACCTGGCGCCCCGCCACCGAGGAAACGCCGCTCGTCCGACGCCTGCTGATCGCGGCGGTGCTGGTCGTGCTGGCGCTTCTCCTCTTCGCGCCCCTCGTCGCCGTCTTCTACGAGGCCCTGCGCAAGGGCTGGTGGCAGGCCATCGCCACGCTGGCCAAGCCCGAGGCCCTGTCCGCCATCCGCCTGACCGTGACCGTCGCCGCCATTGCCGTGCCGCTGAACGCGGTCTTCGGCGTGGCCGCCGCCTGGTTCATCACCAAATACGACTTCCGCGGCAAGGCCGTGCTGCTGACGCTGATCGACCTGCCCTTCTCGGTCTCGCCCGTCGTCGTCGGCCTCTGCGTCGTGCTGACCTTCGGGGCGAACACCTGGGTCGGTGGGCTGATGGTGAACGCGGGCTATCCCATCGTCTTCGCCCTGCCCGGCATTGTCCTCGCCTCGATGATCGTCACCTTCCCCTTCGTCGCGCGCGAGCTGATCCCGGTCATGGTCGAACAGGGCCGGGCCGAGGAAGAGGCCGCCCTGACGCTAGGCGCCTCCGGCTGGCGCACCTTCCGCACCGTCACCCTGCCGAACATCCGCTGGGCGCTTCTCTACGGCGTCCTCCTCTGCAACGCCCGCGCGATGGGCGAGTTCGGGGCGGTCGCCGTCGTCTCGGGCAAGATCCGCGGCCAGACCGCGACCATGCCGATCACCATCGAGATGCTTTACAACGAATACCTCTCCGTCGCGGCCTTCACCCTCGCCGCCGTGCTGGCCCTGCTCGGCTTCCTGACGCTGGGGCTGAAGACCTTCCTCGAAATCCGGCACGCCGACGCGCTTGCCGCCTCGCGCCGCCATTAGGAGACGCCCATGCATATCGAAATCGACGAAATCTCCAAAAGCTTCGGCACCACCGCCGCGCTGACCCCCGTGTCGCTCGCCATCCCCTCCGGCGCGCTGGTGGCGCTGCTCGGCCCCTCGGGCTCGGGCAAGACCACCCTCCTGCGCATCCTCGGCGGCCTCGAATACCCCACCTCCGGCCGCGTGCTCTTCGACGGACAGGACGCGACCGGCCTGACCGTGCAGCAGCGCCGCGCCGGTTTTGTCTTCCAGAGCTACGCGCTCTTCCGCCATATGACCGTCTTCGACAACATCGCCTACGGCCTGAAGGCCCGCCCCCGCGCCTCGCGCCCGCCCGGGGCCGAGATCGCCCGCCGCGTCACCCGCCTTCTCGACCTGATCCAGCTGCCGGACATCGGGGCGCGCTATCCCAGCCAGCTGTCCGGTGGCCAGCGCCAGCGCGTCGCCCTTGCCCGTGCGCTTGCCATCGAACCCCGGATGCTCCTTCTCGACGAGCCCTTCGGCGCGCTCGACGCCAAGGTCCGCAAGGAGCTCCGCCAGGGCCTGCGGGACATCCACGACACCACCGGCCTGACCACCGTCTTCGTCACCCACGACCAGGACGAGGCGATGGAACTGGCCGACCTTGTCGTCGTCATGTCCGGCTCGACCACCGGCGGCAAGATCGAACAGATCGGCAAGCCGCAGGACATCCGCGCCAGGCCCGCGACCGCCTTCGTGCGCGAATTCCTCGGCGCCTAGCGCTTGCGCCAGCGGTCGGCGATGTAGCTGGCCGTCATCAGGTCCAGATGCGCCCCGCCGCCGTTCTTGGCCAGGGTGATCTCATCCTCCGATCGCCGCGCATAAAG